>JAIDUZ010000061.1 GCA_029059935.1 Alistipes sp. | reverse complement strand
GAAGAAAATTATAAAATCCTAATCCAGGTCCCCATAGTCCTAAACCTCCGCCGCACCGCCCAACTCCGCGAAAAGGAGCCCGCCCCAGAACGGCCGGCACCCGGCCGCAACGGTTCGTCGCATGGATGTGCCGCGCCTAACAGAAGACCGGTCACAACGGCCGTTCCGCCCCCGCATCAAAAAAATCCGAAAAAAATTTGCAGAATCCGAAAACCGCACTAACTTTGCAACGCAAAGCACTTTTAAATCCGACAAAAAAAAGACAGACCGAGGGAAGCCGAAACGGCCCTGCCCCACCGGCCGCCCTTGCCCGAAAGACCAAACCGCACGAAAAAGATGCAGAATCGCGAAGCCAACGACGTCTACTCGACACTGACCGAAATCCGCACGTTGATGAACCGTTCGTCGCGTTTCCTCAACCTGAGCCCCTATGCGCCCATCGCGGCAGGCCTGCTTGCGCTGGCGGCGGCATGGGGCGTGAACCGACTTTTCAACGGCGGATGGGACATCGCCCCGATGCTGCAACTCAACACCCATGCGCGCATCCACGCCCTGATCGGCATGGCCGCGGCGCTCTTTCTCGTCTGCGTGGCGGTCACCGTGGGCCTCAGCTTCGCGGAAGCACGTCGCAACGGCTCGAAAATCGCCATCGACACCGCTGCGCGCCGGCTGCTGTGGAACTTCTTCCTGCCGCTGCTCGTCGGCGGCATTTTCAGCATCGCACTCTTCGTCAACGGCTACTATGGCCTCACTTCCTCCATCATGCTGCTATTCTACGGCATGGCTCTCGTATCGGCTTCCGGCCACACCGTCAGTTCGGTGCGCTTCCTGGGCTACGCCGAACTGGCCTTGGGACTCGCCGACAGCTTCTGCCAGGGCTACGCGCTGATTTTCTGGGCCGTCGGATTCGGTCTGTTCAACGTGATTTTCGGCATCCTCTTCCTCGCAATCCGCAACCGCTCGTGAACCTTCGTCTCGAACATATCGACAAAATCCTGGAAAGCAAGGTCCGGCTGGGCATCATGGCCGTGCTGACGGTCAACGAAAGCCTCGACTTCAAGTCGCTGCGCTCGCTGCTCGACCTCACCGACGGCAACCTGGTGACCCACACGCGTACGCTCGAAAACGCCGGCTACATCGTCTCGTCCAAACAGTTCGTCGGGCGGATTCCCAACACCACCTACCGCGCCACGGAAGCAGGGCGCGAAGCCTTCCGCCGCCATCTGCAAGCCCTCGAACAGCTGCTCGACGCCGCAACGAAGCATGCCGGCGAATGAGCCCGCCTATTTTTTTGCCCCTATACTTTGAAATAGAAAGTACTTTCAATAAAATCTGAAAAACTATGGAAAACAACACCCGACCCACCCCGCAGCAACCCGCACGCCCCCGCACGCGGCGCAGCAACTCCCTGACCGTCAAGATGCTCTTCATCGGCGCCATCATGCTCCTGCTGCTGATACCGGGGCGCATGATCATGAATCTGATAGAGGACCGCGAATCAATGATGCGGGAGGCCCAGGAAGAGGTCGCCCGCATGTGGGGCGGCGTCCAGCACCTGACGGGCCCCGTGCTGACGATACCCTACGCCGTCACGACGACCGACAAGAAAGGCAACAGCGAAACGATACGGGGCACGCTCTCCCTGCTGCCCGAAGAACTCGACGTCGCGGGCCATATCGACTGCGAACAGCGCCGCCGCGGATTCTACGACACGAACGTCTACACGACCGACCTGGTTCTGAGCGGAACGTTCGACCTGCCGGCCGACCTGCTCGTCCGCACCTCCGGCACCCGCATCGACTGGTCGGCGGCCAAGGTGGCGGTGGGCATCTCCGACCTGCGCGGCATCGAAGAGAGCATCGAAATCGGCTTCGACGACCACCAGCTCGCCACGGCCACCGAGACGGAACACCCCTGCTTCGAAGTCGGGGTCTCGGCACCCGTCGACCTGACCGCCTGGACCGCCGTGCCCGACAAACGCATGCGCTTCAGCATTCCGCTCAAAATCAAGGGTTCGGGCGGACTCCACATCGTGCCCGCGGGCAATGCCAACCGCATCCGGTTCAGCGCCGACTGTCCGACCCCGAACTTCTGCGGCAACTTCCTGCCCTCCACGCGCGAGGTGACCGGCTCGGGTTTCAGCGCCGAATGGAAGGTGGTGGCGCAGAACCGCGAATATCCCCAGAAACTGTGGGGAAGCAACTTCCGGCATCCCATCCGGCAGAGCGAGCTGGGCGTCAACCTGCTGATTCCGGTGACGCAGTACCAGCAGGCCACGCGTTCGGTCAAATATGCCGCACTGGTCATCCTGCTCACGTTCTGCGGCGTATTTTTCGTGGAGATGACGCGCCGGCGCAACATCCATGCGTTCCAGTATCTGCTGGTGGGGCTGGCGCTGATACTTTTCTATTCGCTGCTGGTGTCGATCTCCGAACACCTCGATTTCGGACTCGCCTACTTCATCGCCGCCGCGATGACCGTTTCGCTCATCACGCTCTACATGTACGGCATCGTGCGGCAGAAAGCCACGGCCGCCTGCATCGGAGGCCTGCTGACGCTGCTCTACGCCTACATCTACGTACTGCTCCGGCTCGAAGTCTTCGCCTTGCTGGCCGGCAGCATCGGGTTGTTCGTCATCCTCGCCTTCACGATGCGTTACTCGCTCAAGATGGAGTGGACCCGGCCGGAGGAGCGATAGCGCGCTTCCGCCCGGAGCGGGAACTCCCGGCAGCTGCCGGCCGTACCCACAAAAAGCAGCCGCGACTCTCGCAAGAGCCGCGGCTGTCCTGTCCGGGAGAGGAACTCCGCCCCGGGTTTACTTGAAGAAAATCGACGAAATCTCCTTGTAGTTGTGTACGCGTTCGATGACATCGGCGAAGAGGTCCGCCACGGTCAGCACCGTGAACTTGTGCAGGTCCTTGTCGGGATTCAGCGGAATGGTGTCGGTGACGATCACCTCTTCCAGGGCGCTTTCGTTGATGCGCTCGTAGGCCGGGCCCGAGAGCACCGGGTGGGTGATGGCGGCGCGCACACTCTTGGCGCCGCGGGCCATCAGCATGTCGGCGGCCATGCAGATGGTGCCGGCCGTGTCGATCATGTCGTCGACGATGAGGATATTGCGCCCCTCGACTTCGCCGATGGCCGTCATCTTGCCCACGACGTTGGCCTTGGCGCGCTCCTTGTGCGAAATGATGATGGGCGTACCCAGCAGCTTGGCATAGGTGTTGGCCCGCTTGGCGCCTCCCATGTCGGGCGCGGCGATCGAGAGGTCCTCGATGTTGAGACTGCGGATGTAGGGCACGAAGATGCCGCTGGCGTAGAGCGCATCGACCGGCACGTCGAAGAAACCCTGTATCTGGTCGGCATGCAGGTCCATGGTCATGATGCGGTCGGCACCCGCGGCTTTCAGCATGTTGGCCACCAGCTTGGCGCCGATCGGCACGCGGGGACGGTCCTTGCGGTCCTGGCGCGCCCAGCCAAAGTAGGGCATCACGGCCACGACCTGGTGGGCCGAGGCGCGTTTGGCGGCATCGACCATCATCAACAACTCCATCAGGTTGTCCGTGGGCGGAAAGGTCGACTGGACGATGAAGACCGTGCAGCCGCGGATCGACTCGTTGAAGCAGGGCTGGAACTCGCCGTCGCTGAAGCGGAGCACCTCCGACTGACCGACCGCGGTACCGAAGCTGGCCGCGATTTTGGCCGCCAGATATTCCGAGGCGCGGCCCGAGAAAATCTTGATTTTGTGGATTGCCATAACGGGGTTGTTGGGTTTAGTGATGCAAAGATAGTACAAGGAAAACGAAAAACACGCCCCGAGGAGCGTGTTTTTTCAACATTCGGTCAACCGTCGAGGCACTGGCCGATGAACGCCAGAATCGCGTCGCGCCCGGCCCCTTTGGCCGACGACGAGACGAACATGGGCGGAAACTCCTCCCACTGCTCGGCCAGGACCGCCTTGTAGCGCTCGACGCTGCGCTGCGCCTGGCTCTGCGAGAGTTTGTCGGCCTTGGTGAAGACGATGCCGAACGGCACGCCGTGCCCGCCCAGCATCTCGATGAAGCGCAGGTCGATTTTCTGCGGTTCGAGCCGGATGTCGACCAGTACGAAGAGGAAGTGGAGCTTCTCGCAGCGCAGCACATAGTCGGTGATGATTTTCGAGAAGTCGTCGCGCAGGCGTTTCGACGTGCGGGCGTATCCGTAGCCCGGCAGATCGACCAGATACCACGCGTCGTCGATGCGGAAGTGGTTGATAAGCCGCGTCTTGCCCGGCGTGCCCGACACCTTGGCCAGTCCCGTGCGGCCCGTCAGCATGTTGATGAGCGACGATTTGCCCACGTTGCTGCGGCCGATGAAAGCGATGTCGCGCAGGTCATCCTTGGGGACCTGCGAGATGCGCTCGGAGCTGCAACGGAATTCGGCTTTGACAATCTGCATGGGACGAAAGGGTCGGAGGTGCGGGTTTACTTGAACGGGCTGTCGGGTTCGCGCGACATGACCAGGTAGAACATGCGGTCGAGGAACGCCGGGGCGAACTTCTTGACGAAGTGCGTGGCGCGGCCCTCGGCCTCCATCAGGCACAGGCGCTTGCGGCGCAGCACCCCTTTGGCGATGATGCGGGCCACCTGGGCGGAGGTCATCATCTTGGCTTCGTTGCGCGGCGTCTCGCCCTGCTGCGAACCGTCGGCCGTGAGCGCCGCGAAGCGCACGTTCGACGCCGTGAATCCCGGGCAGGCGATCATCACATGCAGCCCCTTTCTGAGGTTCTCGATGCGCAGGGTCTCCAAAAATCCCGTCATCGCATATTTCGACGCCGAGTAGCCCGTGCGGCCGGGCAGGCCGTGGAGCCCGGCCACCGACGACACGCCCACGACGGAACCTTTCGAGGCCTGCAAATAAGGCAGCGCATACTTGCAGCAGTTGACCGTGCCCCAGAAGTTGACGTCCATCAGCCGGTGCAGCACGTCGAGGTCGACATCGTCGAAGATGGCCCGCATCGAGAGGCCGGCATTGCATATCAGCACATCCACGCCGCCGAACTCGCGCACGGCCGTGCCGATAAGCTCGCGGCACTCCTCGGGGTTGGACACGTCGACGCCGCAATAGGCCGCCTGACCTCCTCCGGCCCGAATCTCGCCGGCGATAAGCTGGAGTTTCTGCACGCTCCGGGCACCCAGGACGACCCGGGCCCCGCGGGCGGCAAATTCGCGCGCCAAAGCCTCGCCGATGCCCGACGACGCCCCGGTCACCACGACCGTCTTATTCTTGAAATCCTTCATATTCATTCGTTCATATCGATTTGCAATCCGTCATAAGCCAAGTGCACCCCCTCGGGCAGCGCCGCGTCGGTCGCGGCATGCAGGCCTATCTCGTGGGACATGTGCGTCAGAAAGGCCTCGCGCGGCCCCACCCTGCGAATCAGCTCCAAAGCCTCTTCGACGTTGAAATGGGAATCGTGCTTCCGGAAGCGCAGCGCGTTGACCACCAGCACGTCGACGCCGCGCAGCTTTTCTATTTCGGCATCGGCAATCATCTTGAAATCGGTGAGGTAGGCCAGCGGTCCGATGCGATAGCCCGTCACCGCGAATCGTTCCGAATGGCGGCCCGAGACGGGGAGCACCTCCACCCCGCCGACCTCGAACGGCCGCGCCGGGTCGATTTCGTGCAGTTCGATTTCAGGCACTCCGCGGTACTTGTTCTGCTCGAAAGCATAGTCGAAATCCTTGCGCACGACGGCCGCGGCGGCCGCAGCGGCATAGATGTCGACGCGATGCACCGTCGGCGGATAGTCGACGAAGTTGAAAGCCCTCACGTCGTCCAGTCCGCCCGTATGGTCCTTGTGCTCGTGGGTCAGCAGGATGGCATCGATGTGCCGCACCCCGACCCGGAGCATCTGACAGCGGAAGTCGGGCCCGGCATCGATGACCAGCCGCACGCCGCGCGTCTCGACCATGGCCGAAGTCCGCAGGCGGTTGTCGTGCGGGTCGCGCGACGTGCAAACCTCGCAGCGGCACCCGATCACCGGCACGCCCTGCGAAGTCCCCGTTCCCAGAAAGGTGAGTTTCATCCTTGCAAAATTAAGAATTAAAAATGAAATATTAAACCCATCCATATACTTTCATGTACCAGCGCCTGAGGAATGACATCTCGAATCCGAACATCACAGACACATACCGGGGCACAAAAAAAACACGCTGCCGCAGCAACGTGTTTCAAAAAACGACGGACGATTCGACCGAACCGCCGGAAAAGAAGGACGAGTCGAGATTCCGGATTCTTCATGCTCAGAACCCGCCCTCGATGTTCCAGTAGAAAGCCCGGGAGCCCTGCATCCTGGTGGCTTCGTCCATCTTCCGGAAAGCGTCGAGCAGCGCTTCGAGCTGCGAATCGTCGATGATGGCCAGAATCGAAGCGTTCATCGAGGGCCATGCATGGGTGCCGTAGTGGGGTTCGCCGTCGACGGTGCCGCGGCCCTCGGTCAGCGCCCAGCGGGTGAAGCCGCGGATGCCCTGCTCGTCGAGAATGCCGTTCACGCGGTCGGTGAGCGCCTGGTTGTATGACAAAAAGAGTGCTTTCATGTTTTTTCGGTTTTAACGTTGCATGGCGGCCTGCTGCTCGGTGGCCAGTCGGGCCTGCTTCTCGCGCTCCTTGCGCTGGGCCCGGTTGACCATGATGGAGTAGAGCACCGGCACGATGAAGAGCGTGAGGATGGTGGAGAACGTGAGACCTCCGATGACGGCGATACCCATGGGCTGCCAGGTCTCCGAACCGGCACCCGTGCCGATGGCCAGCGGCAGCATGCCCAGCACGGTGGTGAACGAAGTCATCAGCACGGGGCGCAGACGGCTCTTGCCGCCGGCGATGACGGCATCGAAGACTCCCGAGCCGCGCTCGATCAGCAGGTTCATGTAGTCGACCATCACGATACCGTTCTTCGTCACGATGCCCACCAGCATGATGGCGCCGATCAGAGCGATGAGCGACAGCGGCGTGGAGGTCATCCACAAGGCGAGGAAGACACCCGTGAAGGCGAACGGGATGGTGAACATGATGATGAAGGGGAACTTCAGCGACTCGAACTGCGTAGCCATGACGATGTAGACCAGAATGACAATCAGCGCGAAGAGCGTCAGCAGGTCGCGGAAGGCGTCGCCCTGATCCTCAACCGTACCGCCGATTTCGAGGTCGACACCGTCGGGCAGCGGATAGTCGGCGATAAGTTGCTGCGTCTGGGCGATGACGTCGCCCAGCGCCACGCCGGCACCCAGGGTCGACTGCACGGTGATGACGCGCTGGCGGTTCTCGCGCTGGATTTCGGGCGCGGCATACTCCTCCTGCACGCGGCCCACCTCCTTGAGTTTCACGGGCCGGCCCTGCATGTTGTAGAGCGTGATGTTCTCGACATCCTCCACACGGGTGCGGAACGGTTCGCCGTAGCGGACGATGATGTCGTATTCGTCGCCGTCCTCGCGGTATTTCGAGGCCGTGAGTCCGTCGATGCGGTTGCGCACGGCCTGCGCCGCCGTGGCGCTGTTCATGCCGTAGTACGAAAGGCGGTCGCGGTCGAATACCACGTTGTATTCGGGGCGCAGGTCGTCGCGCGAAAGCTGCACGTCGCGCGTACCTTCCAGCGCCGCCAGTTTCTCCTTGAGGTCGTTGGCCACGGCGTTGGTGAGGTCCATGTCATAGCCGAAGACCTTGATGTTGGCCGTCGCCGAACCGCTCATGCTGCCCGACATGCCGCCCGGCGTGACGGTATACTGCCGCACCTCGGGTATCCGGTCGAGCTCCTCGCGCAGGAGGTCCGAAATATCGTAGATGGTACGTTCGCGGTCGGCCACGTCGCGCAGACGCATGTTGTAGTTGATGATGTGCGAACCCGTGGTCTGCATCGCCGCGAAAGCGTTGTCCGACGAGTTGGCGCCGGCCGAGGCCGAGACGATGACCACCTCGGGGAACTTCTTGTAGATGATGCTGTCAATCTGACGCGCCACCCGGGCGGTGTACTCCATCGAGAGGTTCTGCTCCAGCTTGATTTCGGCCGAGATGCGGCTGTTGTCCGAGGGCGGGAAGAACTCGGTGGGCACCTGCGTGACGAGTCCCAGCGACGCCATGAAGAGCAGCATCATGCAGCCGAAAGTGATGCGCCGGTGGTGCACCACCCAGTCGAGCGCACGGGCATAGGCGTTGTCGAGCCATTCCAGCGCCCGGTCGATGGGCTTGTAGACGATGCCCAGACCCTTGTAGTCGTGGACTCCGCCGTCGAGCTTCAACAGATATGCCGACATCATGGGTGTGAGCGAAATGGCCGCCGTGGTCGAAACGCAGACGACGATGGTCACAATCCATCCCAGCTCGCGGAAGAGAATACCGGCCATGCCCGGCACCATGGTCAGGGGCAGAAACACCGCCACGACGACCAGCGTGGTGGCGATGACCGACAGCCACACTTCGTTGGTGGCGTAGATGGCCGCCTCCTTGGGATTCGAGCCGCGCTCGATGTGGGTGGTGATGTTTTCGAGCACCACGATGGCATCGTCGACGACCATACCGATGGCGATGGAGAGCGACGAGAGCGAGATGATGTTGAGCGTCGACCCGGTGGCGAAGAGGTAGATGAACGAACAGATGAGCGACACGGGGATGGTCATGCAGATGATGAGCGTCGCGCGCCAGCGCCCGAGGAAGACCATGACGACGAGCACCACGAAGATGAAGGCGTACATGATGGTTTCGGACAACGAGCCGATGGCGTCGGTAATCTCCTGCGAGGCCTCGTAGATAAGCTCCATCTTCACGTCCTTAGGCAGCGACCGCTGGATTTCAGGCAGGCGGCGCTGGATTTCGTGCACGATGTTGACCGTGTTGGAGCCCGACTGCTTCTGGAAGATGACGCGCACGCCGCGCTTGCCGTTGACGCGCTCGTCCATGGTGGCCTTTTCGAGCGTGTCACGAATCTCGGCCACGTCGGTGAGCATGACGGTGCGGCCGCCGAGGTTCGAGACCACCACCTTGCGCAGTTCGTCGGAGAGCTTGAATTCGCCGTCGGCCTTGATGTTGAAGGTGTTGTTGCCGATGTCGATGGTGCCGCTCGGGATGTTGACGTTCTCGGCGGCGATAATCTGGCCCAGCTGCTCGACCGAAAGCCCGTAGGCGTCGAGTTTCGTGGGGTCGACGTTGACCTGAATCTCGCGTTCGGGAGCACCGACGATCGACACGGCGCCCACGCCGTCGACACGGTTGAGCACGTTGACCAGCTTGTCGTCCAGAATCTTGTTGAGCGCCGGATAGCTCTCTTCGGCCGTCACGGCGAGCATCATCACCGGAATCATCGACGTGGAGAACTTGAAGATCGTCGGGTAGTCGACGTCGTCGGGCAGCATCGACTGCACGCGCGAGACCACGTCGCGGATTTCGTTGGCCCCCTCGTTGAGGTCGGAGCCGTACTCGAACTCGACGGTAATCATCGAGACGTTGTCCTGCGATTTGGAAGTCAGCTTTTTGAGGTTGTTCACCGTGTTGAGGTTGTCTTCCAGCACGCGTGTGATGTTGGTCTCGATGTCGGCAGCGTTGGCCCCCGGATACATCGTGATGACCGAAATCTGCGGGATTTCGATTTCGGGGTACTGGTCCACGGCCAGGTTCATGAGCGAGAAGAGTCCGAAGACCATCACGCCCACGAACAGCAGAATCGTGGAAATGGGTTTGCGTACCGCGCTTTCGTAGATTTTCATGAGGCCGGCGGTTTTAGTCCTGTTTCAAGGTGACCCGGGCTCCGTCGTAGAGTTTCGACAGGGCCGTGACGGCCACCTGCTCGCCCTCTTCGACGCCCGAGAGGATGTCGATGCGGTCGCCCACCTGGCGGCCCAGCGTCACCGTGCGGCGCTCGGCCACCGAGTCGTCGCGGATGACATAAAGATAGCGTTCGGCCGAGCCCACCTGCTTCTGCACGGCGACGTCGGGCACCATGACGCCCGGTTTCTCGCCCATGTCGAAAATCGTGCGGGCATACATGCCCGGACGCAGCGTGCGGTCGGCGTTGGGCACGCGCACCTCGACCTTGAAGGTGCGGGTCGCAGCGTCGAGCGCCGGATAAATCAGCGACACCCGGCCCTCGAACTCCTTGTCGGGGAAGATGTCCACCAGCAACCGGACCGGCATGCCCACCTTGACATCGGGGAAATACTGCTCCGAAATGTTGACGATGACCTTCAGCGGGTCGATCTGCATCACATGGAGGATGGGCTGCGACGCGAAGAGGTCGCCCGACTCGTAGTTGCGGGCCGTGACGACGCCCGCAATCGGCGAACGCACCTCGATGTTCTTCTTCAGGTTGGCCACCGCCTCGCGCTGGACGTCGAGCTGGGCCTTGGCCTGCTGGATCTGCTGGGCCGAGATGCCGCCGGCCTTGTAGACGGGCAGCAGCCGGTTGTAGTCGTCCTCCACGGTCTTGAGTTGCACGCGGGCCTGGGTATACTGCGTGGGGTCGAGCGTCACCAGCAGCTGGCCCTTCTGCACCTTGTCGCCCACGTCGACCAGAATGCGGTTGATGTGCACGCCGGTTGCGGCGGGCGTGATGTCATTCTCCTTGTAAGGTTCGATTTCGGAGGTGAACTCCTCGGTCAGGCGCACCGTGGCGCTCTCGGCCGCGGCGCTTTTGGTCAGCACGCCCGGGTCGGCAGCGCTCTGCGCCTGGTCGTTCCGGCCGGCGCAGCCCGTCAGGACCGCCGCCAGCAACAGAATGGTCAACTGTTTCATATATGTCTGAAATTTATAATTATCTTATTCTTCCGGTTCCGGTTCGCATATCCGTCGTTTCGGCATCGCCGGTCACTTCTCCCGCCCCACGATGCGGTCGTACTCGGCCTTGGCCGAAAGGTAGTCGTAGATGGCCTGCGAGAAGTTGAGCTGCGCCTGGGTGCGCGCCAGCTGGGCGCTGTTGAGTTCCAGGATGGTGCCGGCGCCGGCACGGTAGCGGGTGTCGGAAATCGAATAGGCCTTGCGGGCCTGCTCCACGGTGCGTTCCTGCGCGAACATCTTTTCGCGGGCCGTCAGCAGGTCGTTGAGCGCCGACTGCACCTGCACGCCGATCTGCTCCTCGGCATAGGAGCGCTGGAGCGAAAGCTGCGCAATCTGATTCTTGATTTCGCGCGACTTGTTCATCTTGGTCAGTCCGGCGAAGATGGGCACCGACAGCTGCACGCCCACGGTGATGGGATGGGTCCAGAAATATTTGGTGCCGTCGCTGCCGCCCATGCCCATGAAAGGCTCCATGTCGTTGCCGGTGTAGGTCGCCGACCCGAAAGCCCCGAGGCTCGGCAGACGCGAAGCGTTGGCCACCTTGAGCTGGCGCCGGAGCAGCATCTCCTGCAACTCCAGCGTCCGCAGGTCGGAGTTCTCCGAGATGTCGGCCGTGAGTCCGTCGGTGCCGGCGAGCACCTGGTCGCGCATGGCGTCAAGCTGGCCCTCGACCTCGATTTCGACCTCCTCGGGAATCGACAGATACATTTTGAGCAGCAGCTTGGCCAGCCGGATGGAGGTCTCGGTCTGAATGATGGTGGGCTGGAGGTTGCTCAGCTGCACCTGGGCCGTCAGCAGGTCGTATTCCGACGCCAGGCCGTTGTTGTATTGCAGCTCGGTGTCGTCGACCGTGCGCCGCACCGTGGCCTGCGACTCGCGCAGCACCGCGAGCGACTGTTCGGCCAGGAGGATGTTGTAGAACGCCTTCTTGACCTCGGCCACCAGCGTGATGCGCGACGAACGGGCCGCCTCGACGGCCGCAGCCATCTGCGTGTCGTTGAGCCGCATGGTGCGGTAGACCTGCGGTGCGAAGAGCGGCAGCGTGAGGTCGCCCTGCACGGCGAAGGTGTTGTCGGCGCCGAACGAAATGCCGCCCCGCATCTCCGACTTGACGATCGAACGCTGGTAGCTGCCCGACGCCGAGAGCTGCGGCAGCAGATTGCCCCACGTCTGACGTTTGACGTAGTCGTAGCGCTGCACCTCCAGTTCGGCCACCTTGACGGTGGGGTTCTCGCTCAGGGCGAGGTCGACCGCTTCGGAGAGCGAGAGCCTCAGCTGCGCCGAAGCGCCGAAGAGGCCCGCTGCCGCAAAGCAGAGTGTCAGAATCGTTTGTTTCATCATATGTCGAATTTTTTATCGTTCAAATTCTTGCAGGTTTTCTCGTCTCGGCATAGCTCGAACAAGTTCGGGCCGTGCCCCGGCTTTCGAAAAGGTCTATTCGCCTGCGGCCTGACGCCGGGCGAGGTATTCGTCGATAATGCGCGCCCCCTCGGCCGTGGAGATGCCGCGGAAGAAGGTGCTGACGATTTGCGTGAAAGCGCTGCGCTCGGAGATACCCTCGGGCAGCATCATGTCCTTGCGCACGGTGATGGCCGACGCCGTATAGTAAAGCACCGTGATGGCCAGCTCGACGTCGATGTTGCCGATGAAGAGTCCGTCGGCAATGCCCTGTTCGAGCATCTGCCGGAAATCGGCACGGTTCTTCTCCGAGCCCTCGCGCATGAGACGTCCGTGCACCGCAGGATAGAACTTCCGCAGGTTGTCCATCATCCGGGTGGAGGTCTCGGAGTGCTCCATCACATCGTTGAGCACCAGAAACAGCCGCTCCAGCACGTTGGGAGCCGCCTCGCTCAGCTCGGCCCAGCGCCGGCGGTTGCGCTCGAAGTAGCACACCATGGCCAGGTAGAGCAGGCTCTCCTTGTCGCCGAAAAGTTCGTAGAGCGTACGTTTCGAGATGCCCAGCCGCTGCGCGATGTCGTCCATGCGCACCGACTTGATGCCCTGCGTCACGAGCATCTCCATGGTCTGTTCGGCTATCCGCTCTTTGGGTGTCATAACAAAGCGATCGGTCTTGGTTTCGCAGGCCGGCCTGCTGCGAATCCGGGGAAAGGTCCTCCGCCCTTTTCGCCCCGTCCGCAAAGCCCGGTTCTTACCGGTTGCAAATATACGCCCGAAAACCCGAAAAACAAAAAGAGTTTTCTATTTTCCGCCGTTTCATACAGCTATGCGGAAAATTAAGACAATGCGAACTCTGCGCAGCAGCCGGTCCCGATTATGCAGACGTACGAGCCGGAGAAATATTTTGAACCTGCCGGGGTTACAGGACAAAAACATCCGGATGCCCCGCCCGAGACACCCGGATAAAGGAAAAGCGCCGACCGCTATTCGGTTGCGCGTGCGGACCGTTTCACCATAGCCCCCATCGCAGTCATCGAAACGCCCGGCCGCCAAAGCCCGTAACATGCCGGCCTGCCGGCCACGGCAGCACCGTCGGCAACCCCGGCTCAGCAGCCGTAGACCTCGCCATGGATGCGGTCGCGGACCGCGTCGAAGCGCTCTTCGAACTCCGGCGCGCCCCGGAACAGCAGGTGCATCGGCAGAAAACCGTCGCCCGGCCGATAGGGCGGCTGCCGGTAGTCGCGCTTCCACACGCGGAATCCCTGCCGCTCGTAGAAGGCGATGCGGCGGCGCGCCGTCTCGTCCGCCGGCAGCTCCGCCTCCAGCACCAGCGGCGTCGGCAACCGCTCCCGCAGCAGGTCCAGCACCCGGCCTCCGCAGCCCCGGTTGCGCACGGCTGGCAGCGTGGCGAAGTGCTCGACATAGTGGAAATCGCCGAAATCCCAGAACGTGACGAGCCCCACGGGCGTTTCGTCGTCGCACACGAGGTTGTTGTGGAAAATCTCCCGTCCGCGGGTCAGTTCGCGAAGCTCGGCGGGGTCGCGGTACTCCTCGGGCGGAAAAGCCGCCGTCAGCAGCTCCTCCATGAAACGATACTCCGGCGTATCGGTCTTGCGAATACGATGCAATGCTATCATGTCGTTCTCAACGTTGGATTTGTATACTTTGCTCCCTCCTTCCCTGCTCCTTCCCTGCTCCTTCCCTGCTCCTTCCCTGCTCCTTCCCTGCTCCGTTCCCACCCCGGCAGCGGGCCGGAGTCCGGAAGACACCGGGCAAAAACCTTGTTCGGGCCCTCCGCGCAAAAAAGGGCCCGGATGTTCGCAGCATCCGGGCCGGAAGAGATACTCGGCGGACGGACTATGCCGTAGCGCTTTCGAGACGTTTCATGATGGCGAAGATGAAGAGCGCCGAGAGCAGGCACAGCACAATCAGCACGCTCCACACCATCCACAGCGCCATGCCGCTGCCCCACAGGTAGCCGATGAGCGACGTGGCGTAGTTGCCCACGGCCGTGGCGGCGAACCAGCAGCCCATCATCATGCCCTTGAACTTGGGCGGGGCCACCTTCGAGACGAACGAGATGCCCATGGGCGAGAGCAGCAGCTCGGCGAACGTCAGCACCAGGTAGGTCGAAATCAGCCAGTTCTGCGACACGAACGCATCGCTCGCACCGGCGGCCTTGACCTCGGCGGGCGACATGAGGCCCACCGACCCGAGCGTGAGAATGAGGAAGCCGCCCGCAGCGATAATCATGCCCAGACCGATTTTACGGGGTGCCGAGGGCTCCTTGCCCTTGCGTGCCAGGGCCGAGAAGATGGCTACGGAGACAGGCGTGAGCGCCACGACGTAGAACGGATTGAACTGCTGGAACTCCTGCGGCAGGATGTGCACCGGGTCGGGCGTCACGCGCCAACGGAAGAAGAGCGCCACGGCAGCGGCGACGAACACCAGGGCGCTGACGGCCTTGCCGCGCTGTTTCTCCGACTGGAAGAACCCGACGAGCGCATAGACGCCCACGAGGACCAGCACCAGGTTGAAGATGTCGAAGCCCATGCGGGTGATGCCCGTGGCCTCGGAGGTGGTGTAGTCGCGGGCGAAGAAGGTCATGGTCGAACCGTTCTGATGGAACGCCATCCAGAAGAAAATCACCACGGCGAAGACCAGCAGCAGCGCGGTGATGCGCGAGCGGGTCTGCGCCGGCGTCAGCTCGGCCTGCACGGCGGCACCCGAGGCGGCCTGCTGTTTGGCCGTGACGTCGGCATGCTTGAAGCTCTTGCGGAAAGCGACGTAGATCACGTAGGAAACGACCAGCGAGATGCAGGCCACGGCGAAGCCCATGTTGTAGGCCGTCGAGAGCTTCTCGACATAGTGGCGGCAGAACTCGCCCAAGTCGGCTGCGGCGCCGCCCATCGAAGCGGCCAGCTCCTGCAACTTGGCCAGGGGCTCGGCGGCCATGGCGTCGCCCTGGGCCATGTACTGGTGTGCCAGGGCCGGAATCTGCCCGTTGTAGAACAGACCGTCCTGCGCAAGGAAGTGGTTGGTGATCCACTTGGCCATGCCGGGAGCGAACATGGCGCCGATATTGATGGCCATGTAGAAAATCGAGAAAGCGTTGTCACGCTTCGCGGCATAGACCGGGTCGTCGTAGAGGTTGCCGACCATCACCTGCAAGTTGCCCTTGAAGAGACCCGTACCGCAGGCTATCAGCGCCAGGGCGCCGAACATCATGGCCTGGGCCGCGATGCCCGTACCCGACGGTACGGCCAGCAGGGCGTAGCCGCCGAACATGACGAAGATGCCGAGCGTGACCATGCGCCCGAACCCGAAGCGGTCGGCCAGAATGCCGCCGAAGAAGGGCATGAAGTAGACCGCGGCAAGGAAGATGCCGTAAATCTGGGTGGTGACGGTCTCCGTGTAGCCGAACTTCGCCTGCAGGAAGAGCGTGAAGATGGCCAACATGGTATAGTAGCCGAATCGCTCGCCCGTATTGGCCAGCGAAAGGGCATACAGACCTTTGGGTTGTCCTTTGAACATAGGCTGAGAATTAAGGTGTTTTTGAAGTGTTCCGTGACAAAGATAGAAAAATTTTCCATATATTTGTATAAGGAGTCGATTTTCAGCGGGTGCGTCCGCCGCGGGGCAAGCCCCCGAACGCCAGGCGCCGGACCGGGCTGTTTCCGGCATCCGCCCCGCTGCCGGCCGGCAGCGTCCGCGAACGTTCGGTCCCGCCGGCAGGTTCCGGAAGCAATGCGAAACCCGGACGGCCCCGCGGCAAGGAAGCGGACGAACCGAACGCAAAATCGCGGCTTCCGGACGACGAACCGGCGCCCGCAAACGGGGAATCCCGACAGCGTACCGCGTACCGCGAATTCCGAACAGAAAGCAGAGGACTGCAACTCTCGACGGAAACCCGGCGCCCGCAAACGGAAAATTGTGAATTCTGAATTGCAAATTATGAATACCTCCCCCACCCGCCTGCCCATCGTCGAACGCGACGAATGGCTCCGCCCCGTCGAAAAAGAGATGAACCGCCGCTGGGACCGCTACCGGCAAAAACTCGACGACATCCGCCGCTCGTCGGGCTC
Organism: Alistipes sp.; assembly: GCA_029059935.1. GTDB lineage: Bacteria > Bacteroidota > Bacteroidia > Bacteroidales > Rikenellaceae > Alistipes. The sequence continues at coordinate 8,432 of JAIDUZ010000061.1, read as the reverse complement.
GCTCGCCGACTATGCCAACGGCTACCGCTACTATGGCTGGCAGTGGGACGACGCGCTCGACGGCTGGTGGCTGCGCGAGTGGCTGCCGGGAGCGTACGACGTCTATGTCTTCGGCGACTTCAACAACTGGCAGCGCACCGAGATACGCATGCACAAGGATGCGGCCGGCGTGTGGAGCGCCTTTTTTCCGGCGGCCATGTACCGCGACCGCCTCACGCACGGCTCGCTCTACAAGCTCCACGTCCACGGTCCCAACGGCTGGATGGACCGCATCCCGGCCTATGCGCGGCGCGTGGTGCAGGACGAGGCGACGAAGAACTACACGGCCCAGTTCTGGGCCCCGGCCGAGCCGTTCGACTGGCGCGGCGACGCGTTCGACGTCTCGAAAAACGGCGACCTGCTCATCTACGAAGCCCACGTGGGCATGGCGCAGGAGAGCGAGGGCGTCGGCACCTACCGCGAATTCACGGAGAAGATATTACCTATAATAAAGAAAGACGGCTACAATGCCGTCCAGCTGATGGCCATCGCCGAGCACCCCTACTACGGGTCGTTCGGCTACCACGTGTCGAGTTTCTTCGCACCCTCCTCGCGCTTCGGCACGCCCGAGGAGCTGAAAGAGCTTATCCGCCGCGCCCACGAGCTGGGGCTGGCCGTCATCATGGACCTGGTGCACGCCCACTATGTGAAGAACCTCAACGAGGGCATCAACGAGCTCGACGGCACCGACCGTCACTACTCGCTGCCGGGTGCCGCGGGCGACCAACCCTACTGGGATTCGAAGCTCTTCGACTACGGCAAGCCCGAAGTGCAGCACTTCCTGCTCTCGAACGTCAAATACTGGCTCGACGAGTACCGTTTCGACGGCTTCCGCTTCGACGGCGTCACCTCGATGCTCTACCACCACCACGGCTATGTCGACTTCGACTGCCGCGAGCGCTTCTTCGACGCCGGAGTCAACACCGACGCCATCGCCTACCTCACGCTGGCCAACACGCTCGTACACGAATTCCGCCCCGCGGCCGTCACCATCGCCGAGGACGTCAGCGGCATGCCGGGCATGTGCATCCCTGCGGCCGACGGCGGCATCGGCTTCGACTACCGCCTGGGCATGGCCATCCCCGACTTCTGGATCCGATACCTGAAAGAGGTGCCCGACGAGGAGTGGAACATCCGCGAGATGTGGTCCGTCATGACCGACCGCCTGCCCGAAGTGAAGACGGTGGCCTATGCCGAATCGCACGACCAGGCCCTGGTGGGCGACAAGACCATCGCTTTCCGGCTGATGGACAAGGAGATGTATTTCCACATGGACCGCGCGTCGGAAAACCTCGTCGTCGACCGCGGCATGGCGCTGCACAAGATGATTCGCCTGATGACCATATCGACGGGCGGCCAAGCCTACCTCAACTTCATGGGCAACGAATTCGGCCACCCCGAGTGGATCGACTTCCCGCGCGAGGGCAACGGCTGGAGCTACGCCCATGCGCGGCGCCAGTGGTCGCTGGCCGACAACGGATTCCTGCGCTATGCCTGGCTCGGCGACTTCGACCGGGCGATGATCGCGCTGGTCCGGCAATACGGCGTACTCTCCGACGGCTACGCCTGGAACCTGCTGATGGACGACGCCAACAAGACGATGGTTTTCTCGCACGGGCGGCTGCTCTTCGTCTTCAACTGGCACCCCACGGCTTCGATTCCCGACTACGAACTGCCGGTGCAGGGGCCGGGCAAATACGTTCCGCTGCTCTCCACCGACGAAAAGCGGTTCGGCGGGCAGGAGCGGCAGGCGATGGACGGCGAGCACTTCTCGTTCGACATCGTCGACGACAGCGGCACGCACTGGCCCCGCATCCGCATCTACAACACGGCCCGCACCGCCACGGTCTTTCTGCGGGAGGAGTAGCGCGAATCCGAATCCGCAATTCTCGCCGCGTATCTTTCGGCGGGGGCATATCCGCCTCCGCCGAATCTGTTTTTCACTTTTACGTTGTGTTTTCCACTCCGAATCAAGAAAGGCAGCCCGGCAGATGCTGGACGCAGCGCACGGAAAGAGCGTAAGAGCGGCGGTCCGAGTACAACGGATGTACGTAGTCCGACCTGAACCCGAAATCACCTGCGCTCGGATGGTCCGCTGCATTGGAGGAGGATGCCCACCACCAACTGCCTTCGCCGGCACTCGTCAAGACTCCCGACGTATTGTGGCGGTAGCCCGCAGCAGGCGCTGAAAGCAATCACTCGAATGAATACCGCAGAGAGGGAACAAACAATGCACAATTCAAAATGCACAATTCACAACTTCGCGATTAAGCGAGTGCAGGGACTGCTTGCAGGCTTTGCCAAGCGGGAGCGATGATGGTGCAAGCCGAGAGTTATGCCGAACAAGTTCGGGCATAACCGAGGCGCCGCCCATCCAAGGCGCAGCCAGAGTCAAGACCTCGTAAGGGGGATTAATTTAGAATTTGTCATTATGAACGCAGTGAAGAATCTAATCTTATCGAATCGACTGAACAGATGTTTCACTTCGTTCAACATGACGCTTGTTGTGAGAAAACAAGCATAGAACAATTGATGCTGCAATAACCTGTTTCCTGCGTTCTCGCCCGGGCCGGCTGCGGGGGTCGCACCAAAGGTGCGAGCCGGGCAACAAAGCATCTGCGACTTGCAATATCATAATCGGCTCTTAGTCGGACGTCATTCTGAGGAGCGTAGCGACGAAGAATCTGTTTCTTGCTTGTTATATAGATTCTTCGGCTTTGCCTCAGAATGACAAGGCTGAGTTCTCGGGCGCAGCCTGCGGGGCACGCCCGGCGACAGCCGGATGTTTGCGGGCCTCCGCCAGGGGGAGGCTGCGGCCCGCCCCGTTAAGAACGGGGTTTTATTATAGATTCTTCGCTTCGCTCAGAATGACAAGGCTGAGTTCTCGGGCGCAGCCTGCGGGGCACGCTTGCGGGCCCCCAGCAGCGGAGGCCCATCCGCCAAAGAGATGGGAGATGATAATGCTACGTCACAACAATTATTCAGATTGCCGCGTCGCTGCGCTCCTCGCAATGACGGGAGAAGAAAACAGATTCTTCGCTTCGCTCAGAATGACAGAACAAGCTGCGCCTTTGCTCTTGGAACTGCAAACGCAGAAAATTATTCACTATTCATTCTGAATTGGGAATTGATAAACCGGCTCTGCGGCAGACTGGAATAGTCAACTACCCCTTTTCCTGCGGCACAAAAAGCGGCAAACAAAGAATAGTGGATTGCTGAATCTACCGACCACGCTGACGGCAGCCGTGGCCGCCGTCACTCCGGGCGGAACTGCCATTCCGGGGAACCGTGAGGATTCCCGAAATATCCGGATGAAACGACACTGCCCGGAGATCGGCTCCCCGGGCAGTGTGCATAACGATTTTCCGAACGGCTATTTCGGCTGCTTGCCGATGTAGGCAAGGATACCGCCGTCGACGTAGAGGACGTGGCCGTTGACGAAGTTCGAAGCCTCCGAAGCGAGGAACACCGCCGGACCCATCAGGTCTTCGGGCGTGCCCCAGCGTGCGGCGGGCGTCTTGGCAACGATGAACGCATCGAACGGATGGCGCGAACCGTCGGGCTGTTTCTCGCGCAGGGGCGCGGTCTGCGGCGTGGCGATGTAGCCGGGGCCGATGCCGTTGCACTGGATGTTGTATTCGCCGTACTCGGAGGCGATGTTGCGCGTGAGCATCTTCAGACCGCCCTTGGCAGCGGCGTAGGCCGATACGGTCTCACGGCCCAGTTCGGACATCATCGAGCAGATGTTGATGATTTTGCCGTGGCCTTTCTTGATCATCGACGGAATGACGGCCTTCGATACGATGAACGGGCCGTTGAGGTCGATGTCGATGACCTGGCGGAACTCGGCGGCCGTCATCTCGTGCATGGGGATGCGCTTGATGATGCCGGCGTTATTGACGAGGATGTCGATGGTGCCGACCTCCTTTTCGATCTGCGCCACAAGGGCGTTGACCTGCTCTTCGTTCGTCACGTCGCAGACATAGCCGCGGGCCTCGATGCCCTCGGCCTTGTAGGCGGCCAGACCTTTGTCGACGAGTTCCTGCTTGATGTCGTTGAAGACAATCTTGGCACCCTGGCGCGCGAATGCCGTAGCCAGGGCGAACCCGATGCCGTAGGAAGCACCCGTCACGAGTGCGACTTTACCTTCCAAAGAAAAGTTTACCATTTTTATTGAGGTGAAAAGTTATAGGTTAAAGGTGAAAAGCGTTTCGGGACAGCCTGTCTTTCTACCGGCCCGGAATGGCCGGCGCTATTTCAGGTCCGTGATTTTCGAGAAATCCTGGTCGCCGTAGTCGAGGTTCTCGCCGCCCATGCCCCAGATGAAGGTGTAGTTGTGCGTGGCGGCGGCGCTGTGGATCGACCACTCGGGCGAGAGGACGGCCTGGTCGCCCTTCATCCAGATGTGGCGCGTCTCCTCGACCTCGCCCATCAGGTGGCATACGGCGTGCTCCTCGGGCACCTCGAAGTAGAAGTAGGCTTCCATGCGGCGCGAGTGGACGTGGGCCGGCATGGTGTTCCACACGCTGCCGGGCAGCAGCTCGGTCATGCCCATCTGCAACTGGCACGTGGGCAGCACCTGGTTGACCAGCATCTTGTTGACGTTGCGGTCGTTCGATCCTTCGAGCGAACCCATGTGGGCCACCACGGCGTCGGCCTTGGTCACCTTGCGGTCGGGATAGGTGCAGTGGGCCGTCGTGGAGTTGAAGTAGAACTTGGCGGGGTGCTGCGGGTCGACGCTCTCGAAAGTCACTTCACGGTCGCCGGCACCCAGGTAGAGCGCCTCCTTGAAATCGAGTTCGAAGACCGTGTCGCCCGACTTCACGCGGCCCTTGCCGCCGACGTTGAAGATACCCATCTCGCGGCGCGTGAGGAAGTGGGGCGCCTTCAGCGGGTCGATGGTTTCGAGCTTGAGCGACTCGTGCACCGGCATGGCGCCGCCCACGACCATGCGGTCGTACATCGAGTAGACCATGTTCACCTCGTCGGCTGCGAAGACCTTTTCGATCAGAAAGTCGCGGCGCAGACGGGCCGTGTCGTAGTGTTTGGCATCCTCGGGATGCGCGGCATAGCGGATTTCGTAGTTGGTTTTCATAGGGTTATCTGTTGTGATGTCGTTTCTTGCGGCGGCCGGCGCCCCCGGCGCGGGGAGGCGGAGCTGCGGGAGGGTCCCCGCCAAGGCAAGCCAAAGATAGCGAGAAGAAATCGAAAATGAAAAATTAAACGATGAAAAATATCATTCCCGACCTCTCGCTGCCGCTCCGGGCCGGCGGCAGGGGCAGCCGTGCGGGACGACGCAGGCCGACGCGGGCCGGAGACGGAAGCCTGTCCGCAGTCGGATGCGCAAAGGAGCGCGGCGCAGTTCTTCGGAGCCAGTCAGCGGATGGAGTTCATGCGGATGGAGGCCTTGACGAGGGCGATGGCGCGGATGCGGCCAACGGCCACCTCCTTGTCGGCATGATGGGGGTTCTGACTCACCAGCTTGACGAAGCCTTCGCGGTCGGATTTCTGTATGTATTTGACCGTGACGTACTCCTCGCCGTCGATGTCTATCGAGAGCAGGTACATGTCGCCCCAGAAGATGTCGTTCAGGTCGCGCAGCTGCTTGTAGAGCACGATGTCGCCCGACTTGAGCAGCGGATACATCGAGTCGCCCACGATGTAGATCGCCCCGTCGCACTTGGGCAGGTTGGGAATGTGGATGAAGTTGACGGGCTTGGCCTGCGTCTGGTCGGTGAAGAGGGGCACCAGACCCGCCGTGCCCTCGATCGAGTAGAGCGGCACGCTCTGCATGGGCAGCGAGTTGTCGGTGCGGTGCATGTAGGCCGTCAGGTCGGGCTCGGCGCTGAACATCTGCCCCTTGCCCGATTCGAGCCACTCGGGGTTGACGTTCAAATCCTGAACAAGGATATTGCGGTTGCGCGACGAGAGTCCGGCCTTGCCGGTCTCGATCATCGAAAGCGCCGCCTTGCCGATGCCAAGTCGCTGTGCGAGTTGTTCTTGGGTCATGCCAAGCTGTTTGCGTATCAATTTTACCCGTTCGTTCATAGCTGGTCCATCGAAAAAATTTATAGCAGAAAATCGTATTTCGCTGTTCGAAAATTCAATTTTTGAATATATCTTTGTCCTGCAAAATTAAGCAATTTATTTCCGCAAGCAAAAAATTTACCATAAAAAAATAAATCGGAAAGCAATATGTATTCGGTTTCAACTGAATTGTACGAAGCGGTGGCGGCCCGCCTGGAAGAGGCCGTCGGCAGAAGCGGTTACTTCTCGGGCACCGTCAGCGGCGAAACGGACGAGGTGGCGTGGCGTCTGACGGTCTCGGTGCTCGTCTATCGCCGCCGGGTGTCGCTGCCCGAGGGCGACGAGGAGCGCATCGCCGACCTGGTGCCCGTGTGGTGGGAGTTCCACACCGTGGTGCCCGACGGCGAGATACTCAACGACTTCTCGTTCGGAGAAGTGCGGGATGCAGTTCGGAATCCGTGATTCCCGATTCGGGTTGCGGTCTCCCTGAAAAGCTCTTTCTGAAAAACCTCTTTCGACCGGGCTGTGGCCGACGGATTGTCCTCGGCCCCCGTATCGGATGAAGAGCAGCCGTTCCGCTTTTCACCTTTCACCTTTCACCTTTCACCTTTCACCTTTCACCTTCTCTAAGTTCCGGCACCCCTCCCGCCCGAGGGCGCGGCGCCGCCCGCCGGAACCGATTTCGAACCACGGACCCGCCCGTCGTGGCGCCGCACAAGGGGTCCGGAAAAAATCGATTCGTATGAAAAAACGAACGGATGCTGCCTCTGCGGGAATCGCTCCCGCAGAGGTTTCTGTTCCGGGAGCTGCCGTCCCGGAATTTCCGCTGTCCGGCGCTCCGGACCTCCTTGCCGCTCCGGAATCGGACTCTCTGCCGGCCATCGCGCCGTCGTTCGAGGAGTTCGCCATGCAGGTCTACCCGTTTCTGGAACTGCAACGCTTCCATCATAACTATTACCGTGTGCTGGAAGCCTTCGCCCGGGGACGCATCCGGCGGCTTATCGTCACCATGCCGCCGCAGCACGGCAAGAGCGTGGGCGCCACGACCCTGCTGCCGGCCTACGTGCTGGGGCTCGACCCCGACTGCCGGGTGGCGATCGCCTCCTATTCGGGGACGCTGGCCTCGAAGTTCAACCGCCGCGTGCAGCGCATCCTCGAATCGCGCGAATACGGCGACGTTTTTCCGCAGACGACCATCAAGCGGGGCACCAAGCCGCCCAACTACATCCGCACGGCCGACGAGGCCGAAATCATCGGCCGCCGGGGCGGTCTGCTCTCGGTGGGGCGCGAAGGGTCGCTGACGGGCAACCGGGTCGACTGCTTCATCCTCGACGACCTCTACAAGGATGCCATGGAGGCCAATTCGCCGCTCATACGCGCCAACTGCTGGGAGTGGTACACCTCGGTGGTGCGCACGCGCATGCACAACACCTCGCGCGAACTGATCGTCTTCACGCGCTGGCACGAGGAGGATCTGATCGGCACCATCATGGCGCGCGAGAAGGTGGTGGAGCTGACCCGCTGGTCGCAGATAGGGACGCTGAAGTCCGACGAGTGGCTGCATCTCAACTTCGAGGCGCTGAAAGCGTCGCCTGCCACGGAACTCGACCCGCGCGCCCCGGGCGAAGCGCTCTGGGAGGCGCAGCACGGGGCGGAGCTGCTGGCGGCCAAGCGCCGGCTCGACCCGTTGCAGTTCGAGGCGATGTATCAGGGGCGTCCCTCGGCGCGCGAAGGGCTGCTCTACGGCCCTAACTTCGCGGAGTACGACCTTCTGCCCCGCGAAATCGTGCGCTACGGCAACTACACCGACACGGCCGACACGGGCGACGACTACCTCTGCTCGCTGTCGTATGCGGTCGACACCGACGGCGCGATTCACATCACCGATGCGGTTTATTCGCGCGAGCCGATGGAGCGGACCGAGGGGCTGGTGGCCGAAATGCTGGTGCGCTCCGGCACGCGCCAGGCGGCCGTGGAGAGCAACAACGGCGGACGCGGATTCGCCCGCGCCGTGCAGCGTCTGGCGCCCGAAGTGCGCGTGGAGTGGTTCCACCAGCACGGCAACAAGGAGGCGCGCATTCTCTCCAACGCGGCTACGGTGCTGCATCTGCTGCGTTTTCCGCGGGGCTGGAACCAGCGCTGGCCCGAGCTCTACGCCCATCTGACGACTTACCGGCGTCAGTTCCGCGCCAACCGCTGGCACGACGCGGCCGACGTCGTTACGGGCATCGTCGAGCGCGAGGCGGCCGACAGCGGACGTCGGAAACTGTGCGGCGTGCGGTTTTTGTAAAGACGTTTATATACATTGATGTACCGACGGTTCGAGGATTCGAATCCTTCGGCACTCCGACCGAAGCCCCTCCCAA
>JAIDUZ010000060.1 GCA_029059935.1 Alistipes sp. | reverse complement strand
GATTCAGAGGGGGCCGGGGTTCGGGAAATCAGGAACGATAGGTGAGGAGACATTTCACCTTTCACCTTTCACCTTTCACCTTTCACCTTTCACCTTTCACCTTTCACCTTTGCTCCCGTTCTCCCCGGAAGGAGCGGCGTTCGAAGACCTCGGCAGGGTAGCGCACATCGCTCAGAAACAGCCCCTGGGCCGGCGCTCCGGCGCTCGACCGCGATAGATTGCGGCTTGCGACGATGTCGCGGAACTCCTCGGGCGTATAACGCCCGCGCCCGACGTCGACCAACGTACCGACGAGAGCTCGCACCATGTTGCGCAGAAAACGGTCGGCACGAATCGTGAAGCGAAGCACGCCGTGTTCATCGGCTGTCCAGGCCGCATGCATAATGCGGCAGATGTTGGTCTTGTTGTTGGAATTGAGTTTGGCGAACGACGTGAAGTCGTCGAACTCCAAGAGCATGGCCGCCGCCTCGTTCATGCGGTCGACGTCCAACGGCACATAATACTGCCACGAGAGGTGACGCGTGAAAGGATTCTTGAGCGGTTCGAGGAAATAACGGTACTCGCGCTCGCGGGCATCGAAACGCGCGTGGGCCCCGTCGGCCACCGGCGTGAGCGAATCGACGGCGATGTCGCCCGGCAACATGAAATTGAGCTTGCGGAGCAGCTTTTCCGGCTCGGCGACGGGCTGCGGCGCATCGAAATGCGCCACGTAATAGGAAGCGTTGACTCCCGTATCGGTGCGGCCGGCCCCGGTCAGTTCGACCGGCAGGCGCAGCAGGGTAGCGAGCGCCTGCTCCAGGGTCTGCTGCACGGTGGGCATGTCGGGCTGCCGCTGCCAACCGAAGTAGGCGCCGCCAAGATAACGAAGTTCGAGAAAGTAACGCATAACCGAAGACAAAGATAACGCATGTCGGACGCAGAACCAAATTTATTTCCTCACGGACCGGAGCCCCCGGCCGCCACGAAGAGACGCCCCGGCGCCAGTGCGCAGCACCGGGCCGGGTCTGCGGTTTGCAGCGGCGCGCATCCGAACCCGGGCGGCTGCCGCGAATAAAAACGGAGCCGGCCAACCCGATATTCGGAGAAAAATTCGTAATTTTGCAAAGATAAACACATTCAGACATGAAAGCAGCTATCATAGGCTACGGCAAGATGGGGCGCGAAATCGAACGGATTCTTGCCGAACGCGGCCACGAGACGGCGCTGGTCATCGACACGGACAATGCGTCGGAACTGGATGCGGCGCACCTGGCGGGAATCGACGCGGCCATCGAATTCACCACGCCGCAGACGGCCTACGCCAACATCCGCACCTGCATCGAAGCGGGCACGCCCGTGGTGAGCGGCACGACGGGCTGGACCGACCGCCTGCCGGAGCTGCAGGAGCTCTGCCGCCAACGCGGCGGGGCGATGTTCTATGCCTCGAACTACTGTCTGGGCGTCAACCTGCTGTTCCGCCTCAACCGCCAGCTGGCGGCGATGCTCGAACGTCTGGGGGCCTCCTACGACGTACGCATCGAAGAAGTGCACCACACGCAGAAGAAAGACGCCCCGAGCGGCACGGCCATCACGCTGGCCGAAGGTGTCATCGACAACCTGTCGACGAAAAAGAGCTGGGTGAACCATGCTCCCGGCATCGGATGTGCGGCCAACCGCATCGGCGACCCGGCCGAAGCGGCGCCCGACCAACTTGTAATCGGGTCGGTGCGCGAAGGGAGCGTACCCGGCATCCACACCGTGAGCTACGAATCGGAAGACGACATCCTGGAACTGCGCCACACCATCAAGAACCGCCGCTCGCTGGCGTTCGGAGCCGTGGTGGCAGCCGAATTCCTCTGCGGCAAGAAAGGCGTCTTCGGAATGGAAGACCTGATGAAATAAACCAGAGACAAGCTACGTTATGATGGACATGAACAAACTCAGAACGATACTCCGCAACAAGTGGGTGGGCTTCGGCCTGGCCGCCGTGCTCTACACGCTGTGGTTCGTGGTGTGGACGGGCAACCTTTGGCTCCTGCTGGGCCTGCCGCTGATTTTCGACTTCTACATCACGAAGTTCATCCGACGCTACGTCGAGAGCCGCAACGCCCGGCTGTGCGAAAAGAGCAAGGTCTACAAAGCCGCCTACGAATGGGTGAACGCCATCGTTTTCGCCACCATTGTGGCCACGCTGGTGCACCTTTTCATCTTCCAGATGTACGTCATCCCCACCTCGTCGATGGAACAGTCGCTCCTGGTGGGCGACTACCTCTACGTGAGCAAGGTGACCTACGGGCCGCAGATGCCCAACACGCCGGTGTCGTTCCCGTTCGTCCACCACACCATGCCGTTCTCCGAGACCCGCAAATCCTTTTCGGAGATAGTCAAATGGCCCTACCACCGGCTCAAAGGCCTGCGCGACATCCGGCGCAACGACGTGGTGGTCTTCAACTTCCCGGCAGGCGACACGGTGCTGCTGGAAAACCAGGCCGTGACCTACTATGATGTGGTGCGCAGCTACGAAACGACCTTCGGCAAGGAAGAGGGACGCCGCCAGCTCAACGACCGCTACACGATCGTCACGCGGCCGGTGGACAAACGCGAGAACTACATCAAGCGCTGCGTGGCCATTCCGGGCGACACGCTCGAAGTGCGCAACGGTGACGTATGGGTCAACGGCCTGCCCCAGGAACCGGTGGCGGGCACCCAGCACCAATATCTGGTGCAGGTCTCCTCGCCGCTGACGCAGTATGCCATCGAGAACCTCGGCATCCGCGAATACTCGGGCAACCGTTCGAGCTACGACATGTTCATCACGGACGAGACGGCCGAGAAACTCCGCGAACTGGAAAACGTGACGATGGTGCGCCGCTATATCTGCCCGCCCAACAACGAAGTATTCCCGCAGTGGGGCGCGCCGCGCTGGAGCCAGGACAACTACGGCCCGATATGGATTCCGCAGAAGGGCGCCACGGTGACGCTCACGCCCGACAATCTGCCGCTCTACCGCCGCATCATCGAAGTATACGAAGGTCATACGCTCGAATTCGACGGCGACGAAATCCGAATCGACGGCGTGCCGGCGACGGAATACACTTTCGCAATGGACTACTACTGGATGATGGGCGACAACCGCCACAACTCGGCCGACTCGCGTTTCTGGGGCTTCGTACCCGAAGACCACATCGTGGGCAAGGCCTCGTTCGTGTGGCTCTCGCTCGAAGCCGGCAAGCCGTTCCCGTCGAACATCCGCTGGCGGCGGCTTTTCAGAAAAGTGAGATAGCGAAGTGGCCGAAGATACCTATCTGACCGTCGAAGAGGCGGCCGAGGCGGCCTCGCGCGAACGCAGCAGCAAGTTCCTGGCCTACATCTACCCGGTGCGGAACGAAGAAGAGATACGGCAGCATCTCGACACCCTGCGCAAACGCTACTTCGACGCCACGCACCACTGCTATGCCTGGCGCCTGGGCCCGCAGGGCGAACGCTTCCGGGCCAACGACGACGGCGAACCCTCGGGCACGGCCGGCAAGCCGATTCTGGGACAAATGCTTTCGGGCAACGTGACGGATTGTCTGATAGTGGTGGTGCGCTACTTCGGAGGGACCAAGCTGGGTGTTCCGGGGCTGATAGCCGCCTATCGAGAAGCGGCCGCCGAAGCGCTCGCCGCAGCCAAGGTGGTGGAACGGACGGTAGACCGGGCGATAACGGTGGATTTCCCCTATGCGGCGATGAACGACATCATGCGTGCTGTCAAGGAGTGTCAGCCCGTCATCCGGTCGCAATGCTTCGACAACCTCTGCACGCTGGAACTCACGATTCGTGAAAGCCGTGCCGACGAACTCGAACAACGGCTCAAGAAAGCGGGAGGAAGCATCGCGGAGAATGAAAAACCAAGAACTGAAGATTCGCAATTTCGTGAATAAGCAACCGCTGAGGCAGCGGACGAGCCGTCGGAGAAGCGCGAGACGGCACGAACGAAGCACCGGCCGAATCTGCCGGATAGCAGCCGAACCGCTCTCCCGGGCATGAACCGACTGCCGAAAGAGCGATTCGCAATTCACGATTTTCGTATTTCCTTATATTTCCGATGAAACACGAAAACTGCATCCATATAAAAGGAGCCCGGGTGCACAACCTGAAAAACATCGACGTGGACATTCCGCACGACAGCCTGGCGGTCGTGACGGGACTGTCGGGCTCGGGCAAGTCGACGCTGGCCTTCGACACCATCTTCGCTGAGGGACAACGCCGCTACGTGGAGAGCCTTTCGGCCTACGCACGCCAGTTCCTGGGCAAGATAGGCAAACCCGACGTGGACCTGATAACGGGCATCGCCCCGGCCATAGCCATCGAACAGAAGGTCAACACGCGCAACCCCCGCTCGACGGTGGGCACGACGACAGAAATCTACGACTATCTGAAACTGCTGTTCGCCCGCATCGGCCGCACCTGCTCGCCCGTATCGGGGCAGGAGGTGCGCTGCGACAGCGTGGACGACGTGGCGGCCCGCATCCTGGCCCTCGAAGAGGGGACCCGGGCGGTGATTGCCGCACCCGTCCGGCTGGCCGAAGGGCAGGGGCTCATCGAGAAACTGACGCTGCTGCTCTCCGACGGTCTGATGCGCGTATGGACGAAAGGCGAAGTACGGCTTATCGAAGACGTGCTGCCCGACATAGGTCCCGAGACCCGGGCCGAAGAGTTCCATGCCGTTGTCGACCGGCTGCGCATCGCGGCCGACGACGACATGCCGAGCCGCGTACGCGATTCGGTGGCCCGCGCCTACTCCTACGGCGACGGAGTCTGCCTGCTTGTCACGGACCGAGGCGCCGAAGAGTTCTCCTCGCGCTTCGAGGCCGACGGCATCCGGTTCGAACCGCCGACGGAACATCTGTTCAGCTTCAACAACCCGCTGGGCGCCTGCCCCCGCTGCGAAGGCTACGGCAAGGTGGTGGGCATCGACGAAGACCTGGTCATCCCGGACAAGAGCAAGACCGTCTACGAAGACGCCGTTGCCTGCTGGCGCGGCGAGACGATGCGCCGCTGGAAAGAGAAGCTGGTGGCCAACGCCTACAAATTCGATTTCCCGATACACACGCCGTTCCATGCGCTGACGCCCGAACAGAAACGCCTGCTGTGGCGCGGCAACGAATACTTCAACGGCCTGGACGACTTCTTCGCCTACATCGACTCGGAACGGCGCAAAATCCAGTTCCGCGTGATGAAGGCGCGCTACACGGGCAAGACCGTCTGCCCCGAATGCGGCGGCTCGCGCCTGCGCAAGGAAGCTCTCTACGTACGGGTCGGCGGACGCAACATCGCCGAGCTGGTGACCATGCCGGTCGACGAACTGACGGCATTCTTCGGGGCGCTCGAACTCGACGCCCACGACGAAAAGACGGCGGCACGCATCCTGGTGGAGATACGCAACCGCCTGCAATACCTCTCGGACGTGGGGCTGGGCTATCTGACTCTCGACCGGCTGTCGTCGACCCTCTCGGGCGGCGAGAGCCAGCGCATCAACCTTTCGACCTCGCTGGGCAGCAACCTCACGGGCTCGCTCTACATCCTGGACGAACCCTCCATCGGCCTGCACCCGCGCGACACGAACCGCCTTATCAAGGTGCTGAAACAACTGCGCGACCTGGGCAACACGGTCATCGTGGTGGAACACGAGGAAGAAGTGATCCGTGCGGCCGACTGGATCGTGGACATCGGGCCCCGGGCGGGATACAACGGCGGCGAAGTGGTTTTCAGCGGCACGCTGCCCCGACTGCTCGAAGACCGAAAGAGCCTGACGGCCGACTATCTGACGGGCCGCCGGACCATAGCCCCGCCGGCCGCCGTACGCGGCTGGAGCCACTCGATAACCGTCAAGGGAGCCCGCGAAAACAACCTGCGCAACATCGACGTACGCATCCCGCTGGGCGTGATGACCTGCATCACGGGCGTGAGCGGCAGCGGCAAGTCGTCGCTGGCCAAAGGCATCCTCTACCCGGCACTGCGGCGGCAGCTCTTCGACACGGGCTCGAAACCGGGCGACTTCGACACGCTGGCGGGCGACGTGGGACTGCTCAAATCGGTGGAGATGGTGGACCAGAACCCCATCGGCCGCTCGTCGCGCTCCAATCCGGTGACCTACATCAAGGCCTACGACGAAATACGCAAGCTCTTCGCCGACCAACCCTACTCGAAACACAACGGACTGACGCCGGCCCACTTCTCGTTCAACACGGCGGGCGGCCGCTGCGAAGAGTGTCAGGGCGAAGGAGTCATCAAAGTGTCGATGCAGTTCATGGCCGACGTGGAGCTGGTGTGCGAAGCGTGCGGCGGCCACCGCTTCCGCGACGAAGTGCTGGAAGCGAAATACCGCGGCAAGTCGATTCACGACGTGCTGGAAATGACCGTCGACGAAGCGATCGTCTTTTTCGGCGAAGAGAAGAAGAACGCCGCGTGCCGCCGCATCGTCGAACGGCTGCAACCGTTGCAGGACGTGGGGCTGGGCTACATCAGACTGGGACAGTCGTCGTCGACCCTCTCGGGCGGCGAGAGCCAGCGCGTGAAGCTGGCGTCGTTCCTTACGAAGGAACAGACGGGAGGCGGCGTGATGTTCATCTTCGACGAACCGACCACGGGCCTGCACTTCCACGACATATCGAAACTGCTGGCGGCCTTCGACGCCCTGATAGCCAAGGGACACACCATTGTGGTGGTGGAACACAACATGGACGTCATCAAGTGCGCCGACTGGGTGGTCGACCTGGGCCCCGAAGCGGGCACGGCGGGCGGAAACCTTGTGTTCGAAGGCACGCCCCGTGAACTGGAACAATGCGCCGGAAGCCGCACGGGCGAATTCCTGCGCCTGCGCACCAAACTCTGAACCGATGGAATTCTACACCTACACGCTGCCCAACGGCATCCGGGGCATCCACCGCCAGGTGCGCGGCACGGTGGCCCACTGCGCGCTGGCGATAGGAGCCGGAAGCCGCGACGAACACCCCGACCAATACGGACTGGCCCACCTGACGGAACACGCCTTTTTCAAGGGCACGACGCACCGCCGGGCCTGGCAGGTCAACTGCCGGCTGGAAAACCTGGGCGGCGAGCTGAACGCCTTCACGACCAAGGAAGACACGACGATTCACGCCACGACGCTGCGCGGCGACTTTGCCAAAGCGGCCGAGCTGATAGCCGACATTGCGTTCGACTCGACCTTTCCCGAACGCGAGATAGAACGCGAAAAAGAGGTGATCGCCGACGAGATAAACACCTACAAGGACTCGCCGGCCGACATGCTCTACGACACGTTCGAAGAGATGCTGTTCGAGGGCTCGGAACTGGGCCACAACATCCTGGGCCGAAAGGCGGCGCTGATGCGCTACGACGGCGACGCAATCCGCTCGTTCACGGCCCGCACCCACACGACCGACCGCATGGTCTTCTCGTCGATAGGCAACTTCTCGCCCAAAAAGGCCGAAGCGGTGGCCCAGCGCTATTTCGGCGACCGGACGGCGACGGCGCGCGGATTCGAGAGGGCGGCACCCGCGGCGGTCGGACCATTCGAGAAGACGGTGACGAAGCACACCCACCAGACCCACTGCATCATCGGCGGCCGGGCCTACGGCATCGACAACCCGAAGCGGCTGCCGCTGGCCCTGCTGGTCAACATCCTGGGCGGCCCCTCGGCCAACTCGCTGCTGAACGTGGAGGTGCGCGAAAAACACGGCCTGTCGTACAACATCGAAGCGACCTACACGCCCTACGGCGACTGCGGGCTGGCGGCCATCTACTTCAGCTCGGAACATGCCAACGAAGCGCAGTGCGTCGAACTGATCGAACGCCAGCTGCACCGGCTGCGCACCGTGCCGCTCACGGCGCGGCAGCTCTCGATGGCCAAGAAACAATTCATTGCGCAGCTGGCCATATCGAGCGAGAGCAACGAGAGCTACATGCTGAGCGCGGGCAAGAGCCTGCTGACCCACGGCGAAGTGGACACGATGGAAGAAGTCTACGCCAAAATCGGGGCGCTGACGGCCGCCCAACTGACCGAAGCGGCGGAAGAGGTGTTTGCCGGAATGTCGAGACTGATATACAGATAGGCGATGAAACCCGACCGGATTTACCGTTTCGAACACCGGAAAGCCCTCCGGCAGTGGCTGGCGGAACACGCCCGGAGCGAAAAAGAGTGCTGGGTGGTATGCTCGCGGGCGGCCGACGCGCCGGACGGTGCGCTGCGCTACACGGAGGTGGTGGAAGAGGCGCTGTGCTTCGGCTGGATAGACTCGACCTGCAAGAACGACGGCGGGGTCCCGCTCCAACGGCTGTCGCCCCGGAAAAAGGGGAGCCGCTGGACGGAGCTGAACAAAGAACGCTGCCGCAGGCTGGAAAAACTGGGTCTGATGACCGAAGAAGGCCGAAGAGTCCTGCCGGACATGAGCGAACGCGGATTCGGAATAGCGGACGACATTCTCTGCCGGCTGAAAGCCGACGCAACCGTGTGGCGGAACTTCGAAGCGCTGCCGGCGCTGTACCGGCGTGTGAGAATCGACAACATCCAGCGCGCGAGGAAAAACGCGGAACTCTTCGAGAAGCGGCTGCAAAAATTCATCGAAAACACCCGCCGCAACGTCATGTACGGCGGCTGGAACGACAACGGAAACCTGCTATCATACTGAAAATGGGAAACAAAGAAATCATCGTCGTACTGCTCGACCGATTTGCCGACTGGGAAGCGGCATTCCTGGCCCCGGCGCTGCGCGGGGGCGTGATGCCGGGGCACCCGGGATGGTGCGAAGTGAAATACCTGACGCCCGACGGCGCACCGGTCCGCTCGCTGGGCGGACTGAGCGTGACGCCGGACTATGCTGCCGGGCCGCTGCCTGCGGAATGTGCGGGAGTGGTGCTGGCGGGCGGCCTGAGCTGGGAGGCTCCGGAAGCGGAAAAGATAGTGCCGGTGGTGGAAGAGGCGCTCGGGCGCGGCCTGCTGGTCGGGGCGATCTGCAATGCGGCCTCGTTCCTGGCGGCGCACGGCTTTCTGAACGAAGCACGCCACACGGGCAACACGGTGGAGATGCTCCGAAAGTGGGGCGGCGAACGCTACACGGGAGCGGCGCGCTACGAAGAACGGCAGGCCGTACGCGACGGCAACATCGTGACGGCCAACGGCTCGGGCTATCTGGAATTCACGCGCGAATGCCTGCTGGCGCTCGGCGCCGACACGCCGGAAGCGATTGCAGCGGGATACGAATTCAACAAACGGGGCTTTTACGCGGAATAGGATGGAAGCGCTGGAACGCTACATAGCCGAACACACCGAACCCGAAGCGGAACTTCTGCGCCAACTCGACCGCGAGACGCACCAACGGATGATTGCGCCGCGCATGCTGTCGGGCCACGTGCAGGGGCGCCTGCTGGAGATGCTGGTGCGGATGCTGCGGCCGCAGCGGGTGCTGGAAATAGGCACCTTCACGGGCTACTCGGCACTCTCGATGGCGGCGGGGCTGGAAGAAGGGGCGCGGCTCGACACGGTGGAGGTGGACGACGAACTGGAAGAGATGGCGCAGAGCTATTTCGACCGCTCGCCCCACGGGCCGAAAATCCGGCTGCACATCGGTTCGGCGCTGGAGATAGCGCCGACGCTGGACGGGCCGTTCGACCTGGTATTCATCGACGGCGACAAACGCGAATACCCGGACTACTACCGGATGCTGCTGGGCGACGACGGCGGCAAAGCGCTGGTACACAGCGGAACGATACTTGTGGCGGACAACATCCTGTGGTCGGGCAAGGTGGCGGAACCTGTGGCCCGCAACGACCGCCACACGCAGGCGCTGGTGGAGTTCAACCGCATGGTGGTGGAAGACCCGCGGGTGGAGAACGTCATCATACCGATACGCGACGGGCTGAACATCGTAAGGGTGAAGTAGGGCAGTGTCTTAAAATTGATGCTCACCTCGCGCTACGGTCGCGAAAACACACGAAAACCGGCTGCTCGGCCGGAACAACACCGTTATGGGAACAAAAAGATGGAAATCAGAGAACTGCAAGAGAGGGTAGACGCGTGGATCAAGGAATACGGCGTACGTTATTTCTCGGAACTGACCAACATGGCGTGTCTGACCGAAGAAGTGGGGGAGCTGGCCCGCGTGATGGCCCGCCGCTACGGCGACCAGTCGTTCAAGGCGGGCGAGAACACCGACCCGGCCGACGAAATGGCCGACGTGCTGTGGGTGCTGGTGTGCCTGGCCAACCAGACGGGCGTGGACCTCACGGCCGCCCTCGAAGCCAACTTCGCCAAAAAGACGTCCCGCGACAAAGACCGCCACAAGGCGAACGGGAAACTGACCCGATAAGGGCGGCGAATCTTCCTCGTTGCAGTACTTCTCGCAAGGACGGGTGAGAAAAGGCCGGGCGTTGCCCGGCCTTTAATTATTTCATTAGATTGAACAACTTCCTGAACCTTTTTGCAATAAAAGCATCTACCTGAGAATCGATATTGTCATCATTAACCGATATTCGAATATCGGTGATGTCATTGGCACAAAGCAAGGCTAATATTTCATCAGGCACTTGATACATGAATTCGCAATCGGTTAGTATTTTTGCACTTCCGGTAGAAAAGCCATATCCCCAATGTACTCCGAAACGATGCTCATGCTCCTGCGCATCGTATACAATTCCCAATAATATAAGCGATTCTTTGTTTTCACAATGAGCAAATAGAGCTTCGATCGGTCATTCTCTTTTGCCCGAATGCTTTGGTTCTTTACAGAAGCACAGATATACAACGTATCGTTAAATGTTCTAAGTTTATAATCCACATTCGGCCGAGATGTTTTCAGTACGCTTGTTTCAACAATCTTACATCCCGTAAATTTATCGACTTCATTAATTACGATCTTCTGTCCACAAACTATTGTGACCGTGAATAACGATAGTATCGTGCAAACAATTGTTTTCATCAGAAATTCAAACCTACTCTTATGTTAAGATTTTTAATCGCAAAATCATCCATCGTTGCATGTTGGTAACCAACAGACATAAATATTCCCAATCGTCTAAATGCACGGATATTAACACCTAATGCAGGACTAAAATAAATTCCGCCTTTTTCTCTTATTCCATAACCAAGATCAATAGATGCAAATGGATTCACCAAACGACTATTACCCAAATATCCTTTTGCATTTGCAAATACAGGTATCATAGCATTACCACCGGTATATATAAATCCTACTCCTCCACCAAGAAAAATGTAGTCATTGAAACGATACCCGTGAACAGTTTGAACATTCCATCCAGCTTTGGAGAATTTGCCAATGCTTGCACTATAAGCATAACTGACTTCTCCTTGATACCTTTGTGCGGATGCAGACCAAGCAAAAGCTATAACAGCTCCCAGTGAAAGTAAAACTTTTTTCATAAACGGGCAGCCCAATCCCGCATTTACGGACTTTTCGATGGTACGATTCATCATCGTCGAATTTTGCTTCACCGTATCGGCTCCGCTTACGGATGACAAAAAAGAAAGTGTGGAGCCGTTCGTTTATCCGAGTAGAGGTTCTGGAATACCCTTGTGCAAATAAACAATACCCCACACCGAATAGCATATATCGAAGACGATATACAGCTATACACGGTGATGAGTGTTCGTATTGCTTATCCCTGCACAATGAAATTTTCCAGATTTCTACCCAAGGATTAGCGAAACACTTTCACTAAACGAATATGTCGCGGCCCCGTCGGGACAGCAATGGCAAATTTAGAAAAATGTTTTGCAAAACGCAACACCTGCAGAACTATTGTTGCGACGCAAGGGTAAAACAGGCGAAGGCCAGGCAATTCCCAACCCGGGAGGCCGCCGTTATACGGGGTCGATGCAGATAGCGCCGTAACGGCCCTCCGGACCGTAGAGCGACACGGCCTCGGCGGGCAACATGTAGAAAAACCGCATCGGCACGGCGGCCGAAGAACGGAAGAATCCGAGCCGGCACATCCGCAGCCAGTCGGCGATGCCGATACGCTGGCCGCCGAACATCACGAGCGGAACGCGCTCCGGATAGGTGGTGCCGACGACCTGCTTGCGCGGCTGCCGGGAATCGGCCGGCCCTCCGTCAGGCGAGTCGACCACGTCGAGCGTCCGC
The DNA here is from genome assembly GCA_029059935.1 of Alistipes sp. Lineage (GTDB taxonomy): Bacteria > Bacteroidota > Bacteroidia > Bacteroidales > Rikenellaceae > Alistipes. The sequence goes on along the minus strand of JAIDUZ010000060.1, from coordinate 12,417 downwards.
AGAACCAACCCGTCGATCACCCGGAGCACGTCGCCCGAAACCTCCTGCCCGTCGAGCAGATAACGGGTATCGGGCGGCAGGGGGTGCCACAACTCGTCGGGCACCCGAAACAACGAAAGGTCGCCCCCGGCCCGACGCACGGAATCGTAGTCGGCGCGCAGAGTGTAGGCCGAGATGTGGGTCGGCGCCTCGCACCAACGGCCCGCAACGGAATCGTAACACCATGAAGACCATGCATATCCGGCGACATTGCCCAACAGATGAGGGCGGGCACCCTTGCGGCAGGACCGCTCGACGAAGAATTTCAACAACCGGATGGGCTCGCGGCGCGTACTGTCGGAGAGACGCATGCAACGCCTCTTGACCCGGGCGCGACGCACGTTCCAAAGCGTCACCTCGTCATAAGCCACAGCAAACGGGACCCGCCTGCGATTGAGCTTGCAGACCACGGGGAGGCGCGAATCGGGAGCGCACAATCCGGCATCGGAAGTGCTGTGCGCTGCAATGCTGTCGGGGAGCTCTTCGCCGCGCATCTCGTCGAAACGCAGCACGGCTGTCGGCTCCGGGCTCTGCGCCACGACTTCGAAAAACGAAACCGACGAAAACACAAAGAAAAAGGAGAGAAGTCGTTTCATTCGAATCTACTAAATTTTTCGTAAATAAAGGCATTATTTTTGGAACTGCCAAACAAAAAAGCGAAAAACAGCATCGCACCCACCGAATCGCCCGCGACAAAGACCGCCACAAAGCGAACGAAAAACTGCGGGCCGAAGACTGAACGCCCGCTGCCCCCGGCAAAAGAAAGCCCCTGCATCGGATGAATTTCCGATGCAGGGGCTCGAATTTACCAAGAACCGTCAATCGCGGTCGAGAACCGCTATCGGCACGGCCCGCAAAACCGGCTGCCGCTCGGCATCGGTCAACGCGGCAACGCTCTTACCGAACCACTCGCGGGCCAGCGCATCGCGCGCAGTCTCGAAACCCATCGTAACAGCCTGCTGTGCGGATACATATTTGTCGTACGGCGTACGGCGCAAATGAACCAGCCGCACGACGCCCCGGCTGACGGGATAATCGACGGTCCGGCCGTCGGGCAACCCGAACGATTTCACGTTACGCTCGGCATGGCCGGTCCGACCCTCGACGAAACCGGAAATCCGGCCGGGCAACTCCGCCAACGGAACGACCTCGGAAGAACCCGAATATTCGACCATTACCTCTCCGTTCTCGTTGAGCGATACCAGCAAATCGTTCCGCTTATCGGGCACGACCTCGACCACCTGGACCTTGCCGCTGCCGCCGGGAACGGGTGCCAACATCCGCGACGCGGAACTCCCGCCGCACCGATAATGCAATTTCAGAAGCGGAACCCGGCGCAAGACCGCCTTGACTTCGGCCACGGCGGCCATGGGCGCAGAGGGAGCGCCCGAAAGCTCGGCATACGCGTCGGCCCGCTCTTCGGCGGACAATCCGGCACGGAACGATGCGAGCCCGGATTCGAGCTGTTCGAGCGTCACGGCACTGCCGTTGAGCGAAACAGCGCCGTCCGCACCGATGAAAATCTGCGGATTCGCCGCTTTCGCAGATTCGGAATTCCGGTCGTCAGCGATATGGACGGTTGCGGGCATATCGTCCGCAATCGCGACCTCGCGGGTCGTGAAACCGCACAGGCAGAGCATCCCGCCCACGAAAGGGAGAGCAGCGGCGAGCCGCCATCCGGCGAAACGCCCCCGTTTGTTACGTGTCATCATAAGAAACCGTTTTTTAGTGAATGAATGGCTCAGCCCGCAGGTCATATCCGGATTATAACCGAAAAGCTGAGAGAACAAGGTCATCCGATACTCCGTCAGGTCGCAGCCGGACGCCAGCACGTCGCGGTCGGCCTCCCACTCCTGCACCTCGCGCAACCGCCGTGCGGCCAGCCAAGCGAAGGGATTGAACCACAACACGCAAAGCATCGCTTCCATGGCGATACGCTCGACCGAATGGCGGTGGCGCACGTGGCTCGCCTCATGTTGCAGAACGATCGCCCGGCGACGGGCGTCGAAACCCTCGCCCAGATAGACCGTCCGCAGAAACGAAAAGGGAGTTCGCACGGCGGCGTGCTCGGCCAGCACGTAATCGCGGCAAGGGGTCAGCCGGGCCTGTCGGCGCAAACGCCGGATAGCCGCCAAGCGCATGGCGAACAACACGACGAGCACAAAAACCGCAACGGCATAGGCAACCAGCAGCGCATCGGACAATACATGCGACCCGCCTGCCGTCCGGGCCGTTTCGGCCGTAGGAACAGCTGCGGCAAGCTCGAAGAAGCCGGCAATCCCGTCCCACTGAGGTTCGGCCTGCCCGGCAACGGACGGCAGCGCAACCGGAGCAGCGGGGTAGACGGGAATATGCAGTGCCGGAATCAAGGCCGAAACCGCCACGGCGGCGAGCAAATAAATCCGGCATGCCCAAAACGGGACGCGGCGCTCGAACAGCCACCGGTACAGACCGAGCAACACACCGCTGCACAGACAAACCTCGAAAGCGTATAACAAAGGTGTTTTCATCTTAACGGCGCTCCCGGAGCATTTGCAGAATTTCGTCGGTCTCCTCGACTGTGATGGACTTGTGCTCGGAGAAAAACGAGACCAAGCGGCTCAACGACCCGCCGAAGAAATTGTCGAGCACGGCATCCATATAACGGCTTGCGTAAGTCTCTTTCGAGACGAGAGGATAATATTCGTAGGTCTTGCCGTAGGCCTTGTGACCGACGAACCCTTTCTTTTCGAGGATGCGCACTACGGTCGAAACCGTGTTGTAGGCCGGTTTGGGGTCGGGCATCGCCTCCAACAGGTCATTGACCACCGACGGCCCCTTGACCCAGAACAGCTGCATGATCTCCAATTCGGCCCGTGTCAGCTCCTGCGGGCGGGGCTTGGTATTTTTCGCATCTTTCATAACTATATCTTTAGTTGACACAATGCAAATATAGAACTAAAGATTTAATTCTGCAACTATTTTTATAGTTGATTTAATAGAAAAAGGATTTTTAGGCCTGGAAAGCCGTTCTGACGGCGATTTTTTGAAGAGGTGTGTGTCGGTGGTAAAGTTTGCAGCCGAATGGCGGGGGAGCCGGAACGAGGATTCGGCGCCGAAAACCGCTTGCACAAGGGGTTTCTGCGGCAATCCGGACTGCCACGGCGCTTCTCGCAATAACAGTCAATGAAAGAAAATTCTTCGGCTATGCCTCAGAATGACCGATTCCCCCGCAGACTTCGGATTGACAAAAGAGATAAAAAACGGCACCCTCCGGAGGGAGGGTGCCGTGCGAACGATAGAGAAGGGGACTATTCCAACTTGAGGTCCTTCTTGATGCCCTCGATTTTGGCGTCGAGCTGGGCGAGGGTGGCATCGAAGTCGGCGACGGAAGCCAACGGAGCCTTGACGCCGAAGTAGAACTTGATTTTAGGCTCGGTGCCGGACGGACGGACGGAGACGAGGGTGCCGTCCTCGGTGAACCACTGCAAGACGTTGCTCTTGTCCTGCTCGATGGGCGTCGTGGCGCCCGAGCGGACGTCGGTCTGCTCCAAGGAGAGGAAGTCGTTGATCCGGACGACGGGCGACCCGAGGATGGTGCGGGGCGGGGTGGCGCGGAAGTCGACCATCATCTTCTGGATGAGCTCGGCGCCCTCCTTGCCCTTGCGGACGACCGACACGAGGCCCTCGCGGAAGAAGCCGTACTTGACGTAGAGCTCCTGCAACCACTCGTAGAGCGTGAGGCCCATGGTATCCATGGCCCAAGCGGCGGCCTCGGCCGCGAGCGAACAAGCCGACACGGCGTCCTTGTCGCGGACGTAGTCGCCGGCGAGATAACCGAACGACTCCTCGCCGCCGCCGATATACTTGGTCTTGCCCTCGTTCTCGCGGATGATTTTGGCGATGTACTTGAAACCGGTGAGGCAATCGTAGCACTTGACGCCGAAGTGGTCGGCGACGGCATTGGCCATCTGCGACGTGACGATGGTCTTGACGACGTACTGGTTGCCGTCGAGCTTGCCCAGCTCGGCCCAGCGGGTGAGCTGGTAACTCATGAGGAGCACCAGGGTCTGGTTGCCGTTCAGCAGGACGTACTCGCCCTTCTTGTTGCGCAGGGCGACACCGATGCGGTCGGAATCGGGGTCGGTGGCCAAGACGAGGTCGGCACCCTCACGTGCAGCGAGGTCGATGGCCATGGACATGGTTTTGCGCTCCTCGGGGTTGGGCGACTCGACGGTGGGGAAGTTGCCGTCGATGACGGACTGCTCCTTGACCATGATGACGTTGGTGAAGCCGAACTTCTTCAACGACGCGGGCACGAGGCGCACGCCGGCGCCGTGCATGGGGGAGTAGACGATCTTCATGTTGTGGTGCTTGCGGACGCTCTCGGGCGAGAGGGAGAGCTCGTGCACCTTATTGAGATAGATTTCGTCGAACTTCTCGTCGAGGATGGTGATGTTGCCGGGGTTCTTGCCGGTGAGGACCATGTCGACGTCGGTAATCTTGGCGACCTCCTCGATGATGTTCTTGTCGTGGGGCGCGGTGACCTGCGAACCGTCGGTCCAATAAGCCTTGTAACCGTTGTACTCCTTGGGGTTGTGCGACGCGGTGACGACGACGCCCGAATGGCACTTCAACTCGCGGATGGCGAAACTCAACTCGGGCGTGGGGCGCAGGGCGTCGAAGAGGAAGACGTCGAAGTCGTTCGAAGCGAAGATGTCGGCGACGCGCTCGGCGAACATGCGCGAATTGTTACGGCTGTCGTGGCCGATGGCGACGCGGATGCGCTCGCCGGCGAAGTTCTTTTTGAGGTAGTTGGCCAGGCCCTGCGTAGCGGCGCCGACGGTATAGATGTTCATGCGGTTGGAACCCACGCCCATGATGCCGCGCAGACCGCCCGTACCGAATTCGAGGTCCTTGTAGAAAGACTCGACGAGCTCTTTCATATCATTGTCCATCAAATACTTGACCTGCTTTTTGGTCGCCTCGTCGTAGTGACCGTCGAGCCAGGTCTGCGCCTTGCGAAGCACGGTTTGTTCCAATTCGTTTGCCATAGGATTCATTGGTTTTATTTATAGTTCAAGATTGTTCGACCCCAAAAATTTTATATGCAAATATAAGAAATAAAATTCGATTATTCAATATCAGCGAGTTAAAATTTCGGCGTCGGAAAACGTTGTTTTTCTATATATAAAAAAAGAATATTTGCAACCGCTTTCCGAAGATTTTTTTGCGAATTTATTCACAACTTTGTCGCATCAAAAACAGTGCAACCCTTATCATGTTATCCAACCCGCAGACATATAGCGATATGTGGCAGAACTGCCTTGACCGCATCAAGGCCCAGACGTCGGCCGAGGAGTTCAAGAAGTGGTTCCAGCCCATCGTACCGCTCGAATTCGACGGCACGGTTCTGCGCCTGCGGGTACCCAACGAGAGCTATGTGCACCAGATCGAGAAGAACTACATTCCCTTTCTGAAGCCCATCATCTCGCAACTCTACGGACAACAGACGCGGCTGCACTATGCGGTACCGCGTGCTGCGGCGCCCGTGCCCGTGCCGGCCGATGCCGACACGACGGCCATCTCGCGCTTCAACACGCAGACCAACACCGCAAATATAGAAAATCCTTTTGTCATTCCGGGGCTGAAGAAGATAATCGTCGACCCGCGGCTCAACCCGAATCTGACGTTCGACTCCTTCATCGAAGGCGAATGCAACCGCCTGGCGCGCTCGGCGGGCATGTCGGTGGCGGTGAACCCGGGCAACAACCCGTTCAACCCCCTATATATATATGGTGACTCGGGACTGGGCAAGACCCACATCGTACAGGCCGTAGGTCACGAAGTACGCCAGCGCCATCCGGAGCTGCAGGTGCTCTACGTATCGATGAACAAGTTCCAGGCCCAGTTCCAGACGGCCTACAAGAACGGCGAAATCCCGGACTTCATCCATTTCTACCAGATGATCGACGTGCTGATCATCGACGACATCCAGGAACTGACGGGCAAGACGGGCACGCAGAACGCCTTCTTCAACATATTCAACCACCTGCAACTGTCTGGCAAACAACTGATTCTGACGTCGGACAAACCGCCCGTAGAGCTGAAAGACATCGAACAACGCCTGCTGACCCGCTTCAAATGGGGACTGTCGGCCCAGCTGAACGTACCCGACCACGAAACGAAACTGAAAATCATCCGTGCCAAGGCCCAGCGTCTTGACGCACAAATTTCGGACGAAGTGGTGGCCTACTTGGCCGACAACATATCGGCGAACGTGCGCGAAATAGAAGGGGCGCTGTCGTCGCTGGTGGCGAACGCCTCGTTCCTGGGCCGCAAAATCACGACGACGCTGGCCAAAGACATTCTGAAAGCCTACGTCAAGGTATATCAGAAAGAGATAACCATCGACCATATCATCGATGTGGTCTGCAAACATCTGAACCTCGACTTTGCGCGCTTCAACTCGACGGAGCGGACGCGCGAGATAGCCCAGGCGCGCCAGATAGCCATGTACTTGGCCAAACAACACACCAAAGCCCCGCTGACGACCATCGGAGCCTCCATCGGCGGCCGCAACCATGCGACAGTCCTCCACTCCTGCAAAGCAGTGGCGAACCTGATGGAAACGGACAAGAACTTCCGTCTTCAAGTGACGGAAATCGAAAAGAAAGTCCTGGCCCAATAGAGTGGAGCGCAGAGGGGCCGTCCCGAAAAGGGAGGGCCGAAGAGAGAGGGAACCGAGAGAGAGGGAACCGAGAGAGAGGGAACCGAGAGAGAAGGGACCGAGAAAGAGGGGAGAGGCAATCTGAGAAAAAAGGCCGAGAAAAGAAAGGTACCTCCGGCAATCTGAGAAAAAGGACTGAGAAGGAGAGGCATTCCCCGAGAGAAAAGAGGGCACGCAATCCGAGAAGAGGCCGAACAGCCCCAGCAATCCAAAAAGGACAGAAAAGGGAGTGCTCCGAAAAGAAAAAAGGGGAGGGCAACCCGAGAAGAGAGCCGAGAGAGGAAGCTCCAAAAGAAGGGGAGAGGGACGAGAAGCAGGAGGAGACCCCGAGAAGAGGGGGAGGGCTGGAAGGGCTGCCGAAAGCGAGAACCGGAAAAACCGCGACTGCCGGACGAGAACCGGCATGACGAGACATACAGACGAAAAGCCGTGACGGAATCGGGTCACGGCATTTTTTTGTAACTTCGGGCCATGGATCAACCCAAACTGGAACGCCTGCTGCGGCTGATGAAACTGCTGACGGCCAACACGACCTACAACGTAGACCAACTGGCCGAGAGGCTTTCGATGTCGCGCCGCACGGTCTACCGCTACATCGACACCTTCCGCGAAGCGGGATTCGTAATCAAGAAGACGGGCGACTGCATCCGTCTGGACAAGGAATCGCCCCATTTCCGCGACATATCGCAACTGGTCCACTTCACGGAAGAAGAAGCCGTGATACTGAAAAACGCCATCGAAAACATCGATGACACCAACCTGCTGAAACAGAACCTGAAACGCAAGCTCTACTCGGTCTACGACAACAAGACGCTGGCTGACACGGTGGTGCGCGGCAAGAACGCGCCCAACATCCGGCGTCTGATAGAAGCCATCGAAGAAAAACGCCAGGCCGTGCTGCACGGCTACCAATCGCCCCACGGCGGTGAAGTCCGCGACCGCCGGGTGGAACCGTTCGCCTTTACGACGAACTACGTACAAGTGTGGTGCTACGACCCGGAAGACGGAACGAACAAACTGTTCAAGACCTCGCGCATCGGCTCGGTGACGCTGGAGGGGGAGTGGCGGCATGCGGACGCCCACCGCGAAGGCTTCATCGATGCGTTCCGTCTGCACGGCGAACGACGCTGTCGGGTGCGGCTGGAACTGGGCATGCTGGCCTACAACCTGCTGTGCGAAGAATATCCGCTGGCCGAACGCGACGTCCGGCAGGCAGGGGAGGGCCGCTGGCTGCTGGACACCGAAGTGGCAGGCATGGCGGGCGTAGGACGCTTCGTAGCGGGACTTCTGGACGACATACGCATTGTCGAATCGCCCGAACTGGTGGCGCATCTGCGCCGCTACATGACCGAAAACGCACTCTGAACCCTTGCATCATGGAAATCCGCTCCCTGGCCGACACCGATTTCGACACCCTCTACGAAGCCTTCGCCCAAGCCTTCGCCGACTATGAAATCCACCCCGGCCGCGAAGAACTGCGCAAGATGCTGCGCCGCCGGGGCTTTGCGCCGGAACTCTCGTTCGCAGCATTCGACGGAGACCGAATCGCGGCTTTCACTTTCAACGGAACCGGCATCCGCAACGGCCTGCCGACCGCCTACGACACCGGCACGGGAACCCTGCCGGCCTATCGCGGCCAAGGACTGGCCTCGCCGATTTTTACCTGCTCGATTCCGCTTCTGAAAGCGGCAGGCATCCGGCAATATCTGCTGGAAGTACTCCAACACAACCCTGCGGCCATTGCCGTCTACCGCAAGATGGGATTCGAAACAACGCGCGAATTCAACTACTTCGGTCAGGAAAAACGACTGGTGCGCATTCCCGGGAAACAACCGGCAATTCCCCATGCGTTCCGTCCGATCGACCTCGATGCCGTCCGCCGCCTTGCCGGCTTGCTCGATTTCCGCCCCTCGTGGCAGAACGACGACGAATCGGTCGCCCGCGCCGGCGGCGACCTGGTCCGCTTCGGACTTTTCCGCACCGACACCGGCGAACCGCTCGGATACTGCATCTGCGAACCGGCCTCGGGCGACATCGCCCGACTGGCCGTCGACAGCCGGTTCCGCCGGCAAGGCATCGGCTCGGCACTCCTCCGACACGCACTCGGAACGATTGCGGCCGATTCGGTCAAGGTCATCAACACCGAAACCGGCAGCGAACCCATCACGCAATTCCTGCGTTCGGCGAATCTCCTGCTCAAAGGCAAACAATTCGAGATGGTGCGCAAACTCTGAATGGCGGCCGCCCCCCTGCTGCGTACTTTTTCAAAAAAACGAATCATTTTCAGACTGTGTCATAACCTGTCACGCGCAAGCTGTTCCTTTGCATCGTAAAGCTGAGAGCAAAGCACGAACCGAGCTATGCCGAAGCGAAAAAGCATGGAAACGAACCACTAAAAACCAACAGCAATGGGAACAGCCTACAAAATCAGATGCCGCCACTGCGGCGCCCAATTCTCGCACTATCCCCAACCGGGCTACGGCATCCTGCCGCCCTGCGCGGGCTGCGGCGACTACGTAGAAACGGAAACGGCGATACGCTGTCCGGCATGCCACAAGAAACTCAACACCACGCAGGAAGAATTCGCCCGGCAGGTGGAAGTGACCTACGAATGGGACTGACGCGCGAAAAAGTGGCCCGCGACACGACGGACGAAAAAGATTTTTTACTATCTTTACCGAAAGTATTCTTTTTTGCACGACGATGACCGAACTGCAACCGGGAGACAAGGCTCCCGACTTCCGCTCGACGACCCAGGACGGGGAACCGCTGACGCTGGCCCAACTGCGCGGCCAACGCGTGATCCTCTACTTCTACCCGAAAGACAACACCTCGGGCTGCACGCTCGAAGCGCAGAGCCTGCGCGACGGCAAGGAAGAGCTGGCGCGGCAGGGATTCCGCATCATCGGGGTGAGTCCCGACAGCGAGAAATCGCACCGGAACTTCTGCGCCAAGCACGGCCTGAACTTCACGCTGCTGGCCGACACCGACCACTCGGTGGCCGAAGCCTACGGCGTATGGGCCGAGAAGTCGATGTACGGACGCAAATACATGGGAATCCTGCGCACGACGTTCGTCATCGACGCCGAGGGCCGCATCGAAAAGATATTCGAAAAGGTAGACACGAAAAACCACTATCGCCAGATACTGGACGCATACACGAAATAACGAATCGCACAACGAGAGACAAATAATTAAAAATCAACCGATAATGGCAGAAAAAACACAAACCGGCGCAAATGCGAACGCAGACAAGCTCAAAGTCTTGAACGCGGTGATGGAGAAGATAGAAAAAGACTTCGGCAAGGGGTCGATCATGCGCATGAACAGCACCGAGGTGAACGACATACCGGTCATCCCGACGGGCTCGATCACCCTCGACATGGCGCTGGGCGTGGGCGGATACCCCAAAGGCCGCGTGATAGAAATCTACGGTCCCGAATCGTCGGGCAAGACGACGCTGGCGATTCATGCCATCGCCGAATCGCAGAAGACGGGCGGCATAGCGGCCTTCATCGATGCGGAACACGCGTTCGACAGCTTCTATGCCCAGAAACTGGGTGTCGACGTGGACAACCTGCTGATTTCGCAGCCCGACAACGGCGAACAGGCCCTCGAAATCGCCGACTCGCTGATCCGCTCGAGCGCCATCGACATCATTGTGATAGACTCGGTGGCGGCGCTGACGCCCAAGGCCGAAATCGAAGGCGAGATGGGCGACTCGAAGATGGGTCTCCAAGCCCGTCTGATGTCGCAGGCCCTGCGCAAACTGACGTCGAGCATCGCCAAGACCAAGACGGTCTGCATCTTCATCAACCAGCTGCGCGACAAAATCGGCATCGTCTACGGCAACCCGGAGACGACGACGGGCGGCAACGCACTGAAATTCTACGCCAGCGTCCGCATCGACATCCGCCGCATGTCCGTAATCAAGGACGGCGAAGAACAACTGGGCACGCGCACCAAAGTGAAAGTGGTGAAGAACAAGGTGGCGCCCCCGTTCAAACGTGCGGAGTTCGACATCATGTTCGGCGAAGGCATCTCGAAAATCGGCGAAATCATCGACCTGGGCGTAGACTACGGCGTAATCAAGAAAGCCGGCTCGTGGTTCTCCTACGGCGACAAAAAAATCGGCCAGGGACGCGATTCGGTCAAGGAATTGCTGAAAAACGATGCGGCGCTGGCGGCGGAAATCGAAGAAAAGGTCCGCGACGCCATGAAGAACGCCAAGGAATAGCCCATGGGATACACGGCCGAGGATGAAGCCCTGATCAGGGAAAAATGGGAGGCGCTGCTGTTCTCCTGCACGAAAATCTGCAAGAACGGCGATGACTGGGATTTCATAAAACGCGCATTTTTCCTTGCCAAGGAAGCACACGAGGGGGTACGGCGCCGGAGCGGCGAACCGTACCTCCTGCATCCCATTGCCGTGGCGCAAATCGTGGTGGACGAAATAGGCCTGGGCGTCAAGTCGGTGGTAGCGGCGCTGCTGCACGATGTGGTGGAAGACACGGAATACACCGTAGAAGACATGCAGCGCATCTTCGGCGACAAGATAGCCTCGATGGTCGACGGACTGACGAAGATGTCGGGCGTCTTCAACGCCGACACCTCGGAGCAGGCCGAATACTTCCGCAAGGTGCTGCTGACGCTCTCGGACGATGTGCGCGTCATTCTTATAAAGATTGCCGACCGCCTGCACAACATGCGCACGCTGGGGTCGATGCCCCTGAACAAGCAAATCAAAATCACGGGCGAAACGATCTACCTTTTCGCGCCGCTGGCCTACCGGCTGGGGCTCTTCTCCATCAAGAGCGAACTGGAAGACCTCTGCATGAAGTACCGCTTCCCGCAGCAATATGCCGAAATCACGCAGAAACTCCAGGAGAGCGAAGCCTCGCGCAAGGAATTCATCGACAAGTTCAACGCACCGATCGTGGCGGCGCTGAACCGCGACGACTTCAACTACGAAATCTCGGGCCGCGTGAAGAGCGTCTACTCGATTTGGAGCAAGATGCAGCGCAAACAGATACCTTTCGAAGAGATTTACGACCTGTTCGCCATACGCATCGTCTTCAAACCGCTGCCGTTCCCGTCGGAAAAGACCCAGTGCTGGCAGATATACTCGACCATCACGGACATCTACACCCCGAAACCCGACCGGCTGCGCGACTGGATTTCGATGCCCAAAGCCAACGGCTACGAAGCGCTGCACTCAACGGTGATGGGACCCGACGGCGTATGGGTGGAGGTGCAGATACGCACCCAGCGCATGGAAGACATCGCCGAACGCGGCTTTGCGGCCCACTGGAAATACAAACACGCCACGATTTCGCAGGACGAAGACGAATTCGACAAGTGGCTCAAGCAGATACGGGCGGCGCTGAACAGCCCGACGGAGAGTGCGGTGGACTTCCTGGACAACTTCAAGCTGTCGCTCTACACCTCCGAAATCGTGGTGTTCACGCCGAAAGGCGAATCGCGCAAACTGCCGTTCGGAGCCACGGCGCTCGACTTCGCCTACGACATCCACTCGAAGATAGGCAACAAAGCCATCAGCGCCAAAATCAACCACAAACTGGAGCCGATAACCACACAGCTCAACAACGGCGACCAGATCGAGATCTGTCTCATATACTCATCTGACGCTGCCGACGATAAGGCTCGTG
>JAIDUZ010000006.1 GCA_029059935.1 Alistipes sp. | reverse complement strand
AAACCACCTTTCACTTTTCAACTTTAACCTTTTACCTTATTTTTTTGGCTTCGCCCAAGATACTCCCGCTCGGCAAAGCTCAAATAAATTTGGCATTGCACTCGCTTAATCGACTTTGGCTTCGCCCAAGATACTTCGTCTCGGCAATGCTCAAATAAATTTGGCATTGCACTCGCTTAATCGACTTTGGCTTCGCCCAAGATACTTCCGCTCGGCAAAATGCAAGCAAGCTTGCTTTTGCACTCGCTTAATCGTATCTTTGTCCCCTCATGTTTTACAACTTCGCAAAATACCGGGAACAATACCGGGCCAACCTGAAGCTGGCCCTGCCCGTCGTGCTGACGCAGGTGGGGCAGATACTCACGCAGGTGGCCGACAACCTGATGGTGGGCCGCTACGGCGGCGAGAACCCCTTGCCGCTGGCCGCCGTGTCGTTCGGCGGTTCGGTCTTCTTCATCCTCTGCATCGCGGCCATCGGCCTGGCGTTGGGTATGACGCCGTTGGTGGGCGAGCTGTTCGTGCAGGGCGAGCGCAAACGGTCGGCGGCTCTGTTGCAGAACGGCATCCTGTTCTATACGTTGTTGGGCGCGGCCATGTCGGTCGTGCAGTATGCGGCCGTGCCGCTGCTCTACCACCTCGGGCAGCCCGTGGAGGTGGTCGACATGGCGGTGCCTTATTACCGGATGCTCATTTACAGCATGCCGTTGATGATGCTCTTCTTCGCCTTCAAGCAGTTTCTTGAGGGCGTGGGCAATACGAAGGTCGAAATGGTCGTCACGATCATCGCCAACATCGCCAACATCGGCTTCAACTGGGTCTTCATCTACGGTCGTTACGGGTTTCCCGAAATGGGTGCCGAGGGTGCCGGTCTGGGTACGTTGTTGTCGCGTACGATAGCTCCGATTCTGATGATAGGCTACTTTTGCAGCCGTTACCGGTACCGGGTCTACCTGGAGGGTTTCTCGCTGCGCCGTTATTCGTGGGCTACCGTAAGACGCCTGCTGGCCATGGGACTCCCCATTTCGTTGCAGATGTTCCTCGAATCTTCGGCGTTCGTCGGCACCAGCGTCATGATGGGGTGGTTCGGTACGCAGGCCATCAGCGCCAACCAGATTGCCATCACGCTGGGCAACTGCGCTTTCATGATCGTCATGTCGGTCGGCGCGGCCACCACCATCCGCATCTCGCATTGCTACGGCGCCCGCAACATCGGCGAGTTGTCGCTGGCGGCCAAGGCGTCGTATCATCTCGTGCTGGCATGGAACGCTTTCGCCGCCTTGGTCTTCATCTCGCTGCGGGGGTGGATTCCCACGCTTTTCACTTCCAATGCCGAGGTGATAGCCATCACCTCCGACTTGTTGATATTCGCTGCGCTCTACCAGCTCTCCGACGGGTTGCAGAACGTCTCGGTGGGTATCCTGCGCGGTATCCAGGACGTGAAAATCATCATGCCCATCGCGTTCGTCTCCTATTGGCTGCTCAATCTGCCCGTAGGCTATCTCTTCGGCTTCATTTGGGGAATGGGTCCGTCGGGGCTCTTTCTCGGCTTCTCGTTCGGTTTGTCGTCGGCCGCCCTGTTGATGATCGGGCGGCTCCGGCGCAGCATCCGGAAACTCGGGATGGCCGATTCTTGATTCGGAATCGTGTTCCGTTCCGTCGCCCGGTTGCGTCCCGCTGCCGGGGTTTCGCGTGCGCAAACGGTTGGTTCCTAATGTGTTGTTCTGCGGATTCCGATTTCCGACCAGACCGCCCCGTGCTTTAATTGTGGGTTTTTAATTGTGAATTGTGAATTAGTTTGCCTATCTTTACGCAAAATATCGTGACATGGATTCCGAAAAACCGCATACCTGCAAATACAAACCCGAGATAGGCCGCGGCTGCGCCTTCTGCAACGAAGGTCCCGAGCCCGAGGCGAAGCCCTGCGGCGGCTGTTCCAAGCTCCACGAGACGGACTGGCTCGCGGAGTATCCCGACAACGTGCCGACCGACATCTTCGAGGTGCGCTTCAAAAATACGCGCCGGTCGTTCTATCAGAATGTCAACAACCTGCCTTTGAAGGAGGGCGACATCGTGGCCGTCGAGGCTTCGCCCGGCCACGACATCGGCGTCGTCTCGCTCACGGGCGACATGGTGTCTCGCCAGATGCGCCGCACGGGCTTCACGCCCTACAACGGCGAGTATCGCAAGATCTACCGCAAGGCCAAGCCCTACGACATCGAGCGGTGGCAGGAGGCCATCGCCCTGGAGCACGAGACCATGATTGCGTCGCGGCAGATCGCCGCCGACATGGGGCTCAACATGAAAATCGGCGACGTCGAGTATCAGGGCGACCGGAGCAAGGCCATCTTCTATTACATCGCTGACGAGCGCGTCGACTTCCGCGAACTCATCAAGGTCTTCGCCGAGCGGTTCCGCATCCGCATCGAGATGAAGCAGATCGGCGCCCGCCAGGAGGCGGGGCGCATCGGCGGCATCGGGGCCTGCGGCCGCGAGCTGTGCTGTACGTCGTGGATTTCGAACTTCACGAGCGTGACCACGGGGGCCGCCCGCGCGCAGGACATCTCGCTCAATCCGCAGAAGCTGGCCGGGCAGTGCTCGAAGCTCAAGTGCTGCATGATGTACGAATACGACACCTACGTCGACGCCCGCAAGGCTTTCCCGCGTCTGCGCGAACCTTTGCAGACCATCGACGGCGAATGGTTCCTGGTGAAGACCGACGTGCTGGCCGGCACGATGACTTTCTCGTCGTCGAAGGAGACGCAGGCCAATCTGACCACGCTGCCGGTGGCCCGCGTCAGGGAGATTCTCGAACTCAACCGCGCCGGCAAGAAGGTGGAGCAGCTCCGCCATGCCGACGACATCCCTGCCGCCGGCGACGAGCCGACCTACGGGGCCGAATCGGTCGAGGACAGCATCACCCGCTTCGACAAGGCCCGGCGCCGCAAGCGCGGCGGGCGCGGCGGCAACCGTCCGGAGCGGCCGCAGCATGCGTCGGAGGGCGAGCGTCAGCAGTCCGAGGCCGGACGTCAGGACCGGCCGGAGCGCCGCGGCGACCGCAACCGGCCGCGCAACGGCCAGGGCGGCGACCGTGCCAACAACGGCGAGCGGCCCGCGCGCAGCAACGAACAGTCCCGTCCGCCCCGCAATGACCGGCCTGCCAACGGCGAACGTCCCCAGGGCGAATCGGGCCAGAGCGGAGAGCGTCCGGCCAACGGTGAGCGCCGCAACGACCGCGGCCGCCATCGCAACAACCGCCGTCCGCGTCCGGAGAACGGGGCGAACGGCCGCAGCAACGGCTCCGGCGGGAGCGGAAATGCCGGCAGCGGCGGCGAAAACCGGTAGGACGTGAGGCGGGGAGCAGTATTGACGGCGCTGGCGCTGTTGTTGACGGGGTGTCTGACGTCCCACCGCTCCGTAGCGACGGACGTCGACCCCGAAGAGTGGGCCGCAGCCGCGGAAATCGTGATTCCGAATGCCGATACGTTGGCGCACTGCGACTTGTCGTTCTACCTGCGCTTCGACGAGCGTTTTCGCGACGACACGCTGACGCTGCGCATCGAGGTCCGCACGCCCGACTCGCTGCGTTTCGAAGAGACGTTTCTTTTTTGTGCGGCCCATCCCCGCCGGCCGGCTGCCGTGCGCAGCGAAGCGGCGGCCGCCTACCGCAGGCGGGCGACCTTCGCCCGGAGCGGCGATTACCGGTTTCTGGTGACGCCGGTGCGGCCGGTAGCGGGTGTCGAAGCCGTGGGACTCCATATAGTAGAGAGCGAATAAGAATGGGAAAGGACAAACTTCGCAAATTCCGTGAAAACCTCGGGTTCGCCTGCTTCCTGCAACCCGAATTCGACGACGTATTCCGCTGCGACCACCCCATGAAGGGGCACTGGAACCGCGACTTCTTCAAGAACGACCGGCCCATCGTGCTCGAACTGGGCTGCGGCAAGGGCGAATATACCGTCGCGCTGGCCGGGCGCGACCCGCAGCGCAACTATATCGGCATCGACATCAAGGGGGCACGCATGTGGCGCGGCGCCAAGACCGCGACCGAACGGCAGATGGCCAACGTGGGGTTCCTGCGTACGCGCGTGGAGTTCCTGGGCGGTCTCTTCGCCGAGGGCGAGGTCTCCGAGATATGGATCACTTTCCCCGACCCGCAGCTCAAAAGCCGCCGGGCGAAAAAACGCCTCACCTCGCCGCTCTTCCTGGAGCTCTACGCCCGGCTGCTGCGCCCCGACGGACGCATCCATCTGAAGACCGATTCGAAACATCTGTACGGCTATACCGGCGAGGTGATCCGCCGCTACGGACTGCCGTGCGAGGTCTCGAATCCCGACATCTACGGTTCGGGCTATGCCGACGAGGTGCTGTCGGTGAAGACGGCCTACGAACGCCGCTTCCTGGGCATGGGGCTGCCCATCACCTACACGCGCTTCTCGCTGGGCGGACGCCGCGAGTTCCCCTGGTTCGAATGGGACGAGGACGAGAAACTCGAAAAGGACAACGAAGCCCAACGCAGCGGGCTTTGCGGTTAGAACGGTCTCGGCAACTTCACTACGCCCGGAGTGACGGCGGCCACGGCTTCCGTCAGTGTGGTTGGTAGATTCAGCAATCCGCTGCCCCGTTAAGAACGGGGTTTTATAAACCGATACTGTCAAGGGGCAGTTGTTATATTCCAGTCTGCCGCAGAGCCGGTTTATCAATGCACAATTCAGAATGCAAAATTCATAATTGGAAATCGGGGTCGCATAGTTTTGTGTTCTCACCGCGATTCGAAGAATCGTGCGGGCCGCAGCCTCCCGCAGCGGAGGCCCGCAAGCGTGCCCCGCAGGCTGCGCCCGAGAACTCAGCCTTGTCATTCTGAGGCAAAGCCGAAGAATCTATATAACCAGCAAAAAAACAGATTCTTCGTCGCTACGCTCCTCAGAATGACGTCCGACTAAGAGCCGGGGGTTATGATATTGCATGTCGCAGATGCTTCGTTGCCCGGCTCGCACCGGAGGTGCAACCCCCGCAGCCGGCCCGGGCGAGAACGCAGGAAACAGGTTCTTGCAACCTCACAACAAGCGTCATGTTGAACGAAGTGAAACATCTGTTCAGTCGATTAGATTCTTCGCTCTGCTCAGAATGACAAATCATGAATCAATCTCCCTTACGGGGTCTTGACTCTGGCTGCGCCTTGGATGGGCGGCGCCTCGGTTATGCCTGAACAAGTTCGGCATAACTCTCGGCTTGCACCATCATCGCTCCCGCTCGGCAGAGCCTGCTTGCAGTCTCTGCACTCGCTTAATCGCGAAGTTGTGAATTTTGCATTCTGAATTGTGCATTGTTTGTTCCCTCTCTGCGTCGTTCCCCTAAGTGATTGCTATTTGCGCCTGCTGCGGGCTACCGCTTCAATGGGACGGGAGTTTTGACGGCTGTCGGCTCGCACGGCAATTGGTGGGCTTCTTCTCCTTTGTCGGCCGACAGTCCTCTTGGCGGCGGCGTGCATGCGCGACTGGATGCCGTGATTCCGCCGGTCGGTCACGACCGTGCCATCGGCATCTCCGTGCGCTGCGTCCAAGCATCTGCGTGGGGAGTTGCTTTTCGATGTCCGGTCTTTTCGATAAAAAAACTAAAATTTTAGTAGAAATATTTGTACTTCTAAAAAAATTAGTAGTAAACTTGCATCAAGGAAATCGCCGGACGCTCGATGAAAGCATGCGAACGGGGCATTCCGAAAGCAGTGGAATGCGCCCGGTGCCGGCCTGCGGAGAGGGCGGCATCGAGCAACCCCCCCCCGGAACGGACAACGGACGAGGAATATTCGGAACGGATGGCCGGGCCGGCGCT
Organism: Alistipes sp.; assembly: GCA_029059935.1. Taxonomy (GTDB): domain Bacteria; phylum Bacteroidota; class Bacteroidia; order Bacteroidales; family Rikenellaceae; genus Alistipes. The sequence continues at coordinate 15,008 of JAIDUZ010000006.1, read as the reverse complement.
AAGACCGGAAAAGACCGGAAAGATGCCGGCAGGAACGGCGCGAAAGAATGCAATATGATGAACCATAACGAGAAACGCATGAAAAACGAAAAACCGATACAGGCGCTGACCCGCGGAGAAGAGGAGGTCATGCGGATTCTGTGGCAGCTGGGCGACGCGGTGGTGAACGACGTCATCGAGCGCATGCCCGAGCCCCGGCCGAAGTACACGACCGTGGCCACCTTTCTGAAAATATTGGAGACCAAGGGTTTCGCCGCCCATACCACCGAGGGGAAGAGCCATCGCTACTACCCGCTGATCGACCGCGAGGTCTATGCCCGCGGCGTGATGACGACGATGCTGAGCTCCTACTTCGACGGGTCGCTGGCGCAGCTGGTGTCGTTTTTCTCGCGCCACGAAAAGATTTCGGAAGCCGAACAGACCGAGATTGTGGAAATCATGCGCAAGGCCAAAAATCCGCAGTTATGAAGTTGCTGTTGACCGAGGGGATGAAGATCGTCGTTTGCAGCGGAGTGCTGTGGGCCGCCTACGAGCTGCTGTTGGAGCGTCGGGTGCCGCTGCACTGGTGCCGCCGCTGCCTGCTGTTGCTGCCGCTGCTGGCCTGCACGATTCCGCAGCTGCGCATCCCCGTGCTGCCCGCCCCGGTCATCGAGCTGACGGCCGTCGAACCCCTGCCCCTGGCAGAGCCGGCACCGGTGCCGGCCGCGGCATCGGCCCTGCCTTTGGCCGGGACGGCCGTGCTGGCGCTGTGGCTGGCCGGAACGCTCGTGATGGCCGGTGCCATGCTGCGGCAGATTGCGGCCATCCGCCGCCTGCGCCGCGGAGCGGCATTCACCTTTGCCGACGGTTTCCGGCTGGCGCTGCTGCCCCAACGCATCATGCCTTTCTCGTTTCAGGATACGGTCTACCTGTGGGAGGGTACGCCGGCGGAAGAACGCCGGGCCGTCGTCGCCCACGAATCGAGCCACATCGCCCACCGCCATTCGGCAGAACGCATCGCCATGGAGTGCATGAAGGCGCTGTTGTGGTGGAATCCGTTCGTGTGGGCGGCCTCGCTGCGGCTGACCGAAGCCCAGGAGTACGAGGCCGACCGCGACGTGCTGACGGGCGGCTACGACCGCGAACTTTACATGGAGACGATATTCAGGCAGCTCTTCGGCCATAGTCCGGACATAGCCCAGGGGCTGCATGATTCCTTAACCAAAAAACGATTTCAGATGATGACTATCCACCACGGCGGCAGGTACGTCCTGCTGCGTCTGGCGGGCGCGATGCTCGCCGTCATGGGCCTGCTGGGTGCTTTCTCGCTCACCTCGCGGGCCGCGGAAGTCCGGATACTCCCGGCAGCGGAGCAGCAGCCCTCCGATGCTGCGGCGCCGGCCGGCCGGCCCGAGCCGCTCTGCATTGTGAACGGAAAGGAACTGCAAACCTCCTTGGACGAGGCTTTCGAGCGAACGCTCGGGAGTGTCGATAAGGGTACCCAGGTCCGGCTTCGGAAACTTTCGGCCGAAGAGGGCATGAAGAAATACGGCGAAAAAGGCCGCAACGGCGTAGTCGAAATTACGGTTTCCGCTTTGGACGAAGCCTCTGCGGCGGCGGTCGAAGGAGGCGAGGCGGACGGCAGCGATGCGGCCGAAGCCATCAGTCCGGTGTCCGATGCTGTCGCCGATTCCGACCCCGACACCCCTTGGCTGATTGTCGAAACCATGCCGAAGTTCCGGGGCGGCGACCTGCAGAAATTCCGTGTCTGGGTACAGAGCCAGATTAGGTATCCCGAGGATGTGCTGGAGTGTGGCATTTCGGGCCGGGTCGTGGTGACGTTCATCGTCGAGCGCGACGGTTCGATGAGCTCGCTCAAAGTGTTGCAGACTCCCGACAGATTGTTGACGAACGAAGTGCTGCGGGTGCTCGAATCGGTGCCTGCGGGCAGCTGGACCCCCGGTGTGCAGGACGGCGAGCCGGTGCGGGTGAGGTATACGCTGCCGGTGGAGTTCAAGACGACTGCTTCTGAAACACGGGAGCCTGCCGAGAGCGAGTAACTCCGGCGGCCGGCTCTGCCCCTTTTGAACACGAATCCCCGCAACGCTTCGGTGCATTGCGGGGATTGTTTTTGCGGCGGAACGAGCCGTCGGGACCTATTTCTCCTTGGCGATGATGGCTTTGAGCTGTCTGGCCAGGTCGGTGTTGTCCATCAGGCCGCGGATGCGGCCGGCGCCGGTGCCGTAGAGATAGACCGGGACGATGGAGGCCGAGTGGCCGCCCGTGGAGAACTCGGTGCGCACGCCCGATTCGGGCAGCGTGAAGTCGTCCTTGCCGCTGGGCAGCGTCAGACCGCCGGTCTCGTGGTCGGCCGTCACGACGACCAGCGTGCCGGGATGGGTGTCGGCGAAATCCATGGCTGCGGCCACGGCCTGCTCGAAGTCGCGCATCTCGTCGAGCACGCGCGGTGCGTCGTTGCCATGGCAGGCCATGTCGATCTGCGAACCCTCGACCATGAGGAAGAAGCCCTTGTCGTTGTCGGCCGACAGCAGTTCGAGCGCTTTCCGTGTGGCGCGCGGGAGGTAGTCGCCGCGTTCGGCGGCCACGGGCAGGTGCTTCTCGGCCACGGCGGCTACGGCGGGAAGTCCCGACAAGGTGTCGATCTGTTCGGGTTCGAGTGCCACGCGGTAGCCTTTGGCGCGGAGCGCGTCGAAGCGCGTGCCGCCCTCGGGAAGCGGAACGTTCAGCGCCTTGCGGCCGCCGCCGAAGAGCAGGTCGATGTCGCTGCGCACCATGTCGCAGGTGATCGAATCGGTCTGGCTGCGGTTGGAGACATGGGCGTAGAAGGCGCCGGGGGTGGCGTGGTGGAGGTAGCAGGTGACCACCAGGCCGGTGCGCATGCCCTGCTCGCGGGCGCAGACGCTCATCGGCACGAGCGGCTCGCCGGCGGGGTCGATGCCCAGCGATGCATTGTTGGTCTTGGTGCCGGTGCTCAGCGCCGTGCCGGCGGCGGCCGAGTCGGTGACGCGGTTGTTGGCCGAGCGCGTGGTGATGAGGGCGATGCCCTGGGCGCGGTCGAAAGCCGTAGGCCGGTAGTCCTCGGCGATTTGCAGCAGCGAAACCTGTGCGAGGCCCATGCCGTCGCCGATCATGTAGACGACGTTGCGGATTTCGGGCTCGCGGTCGGCGGAGGGAGCGCACGCTGCCAACAGGCAGGCTCCCAGTGCGAAAAAGCATTTTTTCATGGATGCGGTCGTAGTTTGATAAGCAAAGATAAGCGGATTCCGCGAACTTTTCATTACATTTACGGAAAATTTGCATCCCATGGACGTAAAGATCGCCGCCGACTGGAAAGAGCTGCTGGCACCCGAATTCGAGAAACCCTATTTCCGCGAACTGACCGAGTTTGTGCGGCAGGAGTATGCCGCGCACCGCATCTATCCGCGCGGAAGCAACATCTTCCGGGCGTTCGACAAATGCCCGTTCGAGCGGCTCAAAGTGGTCGTCATCGGCCAGGACCCCTACCACGGTCCGGGGCAGGCCAACGGCCTCTGCTTCTCGGTGGGCGACGGCGTGCCCTTTCCGCCCTCGTTGCAGAACATCTTCAAGGAGGTGTCGGACGACACGGGAACGGCGATTCCGCCCACGGGCAACCTCGACCGCTGGGCCGAGCAGGGGGTGCTGCTGCTCAACGCCGTGCTGACGGTGCGGGCGCACGAGGCGGCATCGCATGCGGGCCACGGCTGGGAGACCTTCACCGATGCCGTGGTGCGGGCCATCAACGAACGCAAGCAAGGCATCGTCTACATGCTGTGGGGCAGCTACGCCCAGCGCAAGGGCGCCATGGCCGACCCGCAGCGCAACTGCATCCTCAAAGCCGTGCATCCGTCGCCGCTGTCGGTCTACCGCGGATTCTTCGGGTGCCGCCACTTCTCGCGCGCCAACGAATATCTCCGCTCCGTGGGCAAGGAGCCCATCGTGTGGTAGCGGCCGGGAGCCGGCGGAGACGGAGGGCTCTTTGCGGGGTTCCCGGGACGGCCGGCAGCCTGGAATGCCGACGTGTCCGAAGCAGGCCGCAAAGGGACCTGCGGGCCGGGCTGCGAACCGCGGTTCCGGCGTCCGGAGCGGGGCCGGGAACGGAGGATTCTTGCACTCAGAACGTTCCGAACATCCGCCGCGACCGTGCGGAGCACCCCGGAGTCCGCATACAATAAAGAGCGCGGCTGCGCCGTTTTTCTTGCGAATTCAAAAACGACGCAACATGCAAATGAAAATTTCGAAGACGCTGGAAAGCGTCCTTGCTCGCGCCGCGTTCAACACCGCCAAAGCGGGCATCACCCGATCGCTCAAGGACCACCTCGCGCTCGAACTGCTGCGCGAGGAGGGCTCGCTGGCGTTCCAGCTCCTCTCGGCCCGGCTCAAAGACTGGGAGGTTTATCAGATACGTCTGCGCATCGAACACGAGATAGCCAACGACAAGTCGCAGGAGACGTGCGACCCCGAAACCTTCTACCGCGGCTTCGCCGACGAACTGCGCGAGAAGTCGGGCGCCGTGCGCAGCATCTCGACGGCCCACGCCCTGCGCGTGATTGCGGCCGACGCGGCCACGGCCACGGCCCGCGCGTTGGAGATGTACGGCGTGACGGCCGAAGTCATTGCCGCCGACTTGCAGAAGTTCGCCGTGGGCGACGACTTCCGGACCGAAATCCAGGTGCACATGCTCGACTTCGATGCGGCCAACCGCCCCGAAGAGAAGCAGGAGCCGCACCTGCTGGACAAGTTCGGCGTGAACCTCACGCGCATGGCCCGCGAAGGGCGCATCGACCCGGTCGTGGGGCGCGAGGAGGAGATCGAGCGCGTGGTGCAGATACTCTCGCGCCGCAAGAAGAACAACCCGATTCTGATAGGCGAGGCCGGCGTGGGCAAGAGCGCCATTGTCGAGGGGCTGGCCCTGCGCATCGCCTCGGGCGACGTGCCCTACACCATTGCCGGCAAGACGCTCTTTTCGCTCGACGTCTCGTCGCTGGTGGCCGGCACCAAGTTCCGCGGCGAATTCGAGGAGCGCATGCAGCAGCTGCTGGACGAACTGCGCAAGGCCAAGGACACCATCATCTTCATCGACGAGATACACACCATCGTGGGGGCCGGCTCGACGCAGGGCAGTCTCGACACGGCCAACATTCTGAAACCGGCCCTGGCGCGCGGCGAGTTGCAGACCATCGGCGCCACGACGCTCGACGAATACCGTGAGAACATCGAGCGCGACGCAGCCCTCGAACGCCGCTTCCAGAAAGTGGTGGTCGAACCCACCACGCCCGAACAGACGCTGTGCATCCTGCGCAACATAGCGCCCCACTACGAACGCCACCACAAGGTGCGCTACACCGAAGAGGCGCTGCGGGCCTGCGTGGCGCTGACCGAACGCTATGTGACCGACCGTTTCTTCCCGGACAAGGCGATCGACGTGCTGGACGAAGCCGGCTCGCGCGTGCATCTGCGTTCGGCCCGCGAACCGGAGGAGCTGCGCAGGATGGAGACGGCCGTGGGCGATGTGCGGCGCGAACGCCGCGAAGCCGTGGAGGCGATGGTCTACGAAAAGGCCGCGTCGGCCCGCATGCGCGAGATAGCGCTGCGCTCGAAGATCGACGAGACGCGCTCGGAGTGGCGCCGCTCGCTGGAGAACAACCCGGCGGAGATAACCGAGGAAGACATCCGCGAAGTGATTACGTCCATGACGGGCATTCCGGCCGAGCGGGTCACCGACGGCGAAGCGGGGCGTCTGCGCACGCTCCACGACCATCTTTCGGGTCGTGTGGTGGGGCAGGAGGATGCCGTGGAGAAGATTTCGCGCACCATCCGCCGCTCGCGTGCGGGGCTGAAAGACGAGAAACGCCCCATCGGGGTATTCCTCTTCGTAGGGCCCACGGGCGTGGGCAAGACGCTGCTGGCCAAGGAGGTGTCGAAGTGGCTTTTCGACGAACGCATGGGGCTCATACGCATCGACATGAGCGAATACGGCGAGAAGCACAACGTGGCGCGGCTGATCGGCTCGCCGCCGGGCTATGTGGGCTACGGCGAGGGCGGCCAGCTGACCGAGGCGGTGCGCCGCCGCCCCTATTCGGTGGTGCTGTTCGACGAAATCGAAAAGGCGCACCCCGAGGTGTTCAACACGCTGCTGCAACTTTTCGACGAGGGACACCTCACCGACGGCTCGGGCCGCAAGGTGGACTTCCGCAACACGATCATCATCATGACCTCCAACGTGGGGTCGCGCGCCGCGGCGCAGAAGCAGGTGCAGGTGGGCTACAGCACCACCTCGAAGAGCGCCGTGGAGACCCTGGCGCCGCAGCTCGAATACCGCAGGGCGCTGGAGCAGACCTTCGCGCCGGAGTTCCTGAACCGCATCGACGACATCGTGGTGTTCCGCACGCTGGAAGCCTCCGACGTGGAGCGCATCATCGAACTGGAGCTGGAAGGGCTCTTCTCGCGGACGCGCCGGCTGGGCTACAAGGTCAAGATTACGGACGGCGCCAAGCGCCGCCTGGCGGCCTTGGGCTACGAACAGCGCTACGGCGTCCGCTCGCTCAAACGCACGCTGATGGACCATGTGGAAGACCCGCTTTCGGCGCTCATCATCGACGGGCGCCTGCACGAAGGCGACACCGTGGTGGTCGAGGCCGACAAGGGCCGGGGCGTACGGCTGCGGGTGGCGTGAGGCAGGCCTGTATGCAAGAAGAGGTGCCGGACTTTCGGGTCGGGCACCTCGTTTTTTTTGGGGGGGCTCTGCGGCGTTTTTGCCGGCGGAGGGGCTTCGGGCAGTGCGTGTCTTGCGGTCTGCGGCGGCGCTACCCGCGGCGCGGCCATTCGCCGACCTCCATGTCGCGCATGTCGGTCCCGTCGATGACCATGCGGACGGCCGTGCGGACGCGGTGGAAGCCGAACTCGCCGGCGGCGCCGGGATTGACGGCCAGGAGGTTGTGGGCCGGGTCGAACATCACTTTGAGGATGTGCGAATGGCCTGCGACGAAGAGCCGCGGCTGCACGGCCCGGATGCGCTCCAAGGCCCGCGGGTCGTAGCGGCGGGGATAGCCGCCGATGTGGGTCATCAGCACGTCGACCTCCTCGCACCGGAACTCCGCGAAGTCGGGGTATACGCGGCGCGTGAGTCCGCCGTCGATGTTGCCCGAGACGGCGCGCAGGGGCTTGAAAGCCGCGATTTCGTCGGCCAGGGCCAGCGACCCGATGTCGCCCGCGTGCCATATCTCGTCGACGTCGCGCAGGAAGTCGCGCAGCGTGTCGTCGAAGGTGTCGTGGGTGTCGGAGATGATGCCGATGCGTTTCATGCCGGGCGTCAGAACGTGTAGTAGAAGCCGAACTTCAGATCGGACGACGATAGTTTGAACCCGAAACCGTTGCTGTCCTCCACTCCGTCGTTGAAATAGTTGGTGCAGTAGCCCAGGAAACCCAAGTGGGCCTGGAAACGCACGCGGTTGGACACCCGAACGGCTACGCCGGGCTGGAGACCGACTTTCACTCCGTCCATGTCGCCGCCGGCCACGCCGATTCCGCCGTCGAGGAAGAGCGACAGGCGTCCGACGTTGCAGTATTTCCAGCGGGCATAGGGATTGAAGATAAACATGTTGAGGTTGACGCTGTCGCCGAATTCGTCGGTGGTGCCGGCCACGGCATAACCGATGCCCACGCCGATGGCCCAGCGCTTGTTGAAGTCGTAGCCTACTTCCGGCGAGAAGACGAACGAATTGGTGTCGATCTCTTCTACCGTGTTGTGCCAGAGGCCGATTTCGCCGCCGAGCCACCAGCCCTTGTCTTCGGGAGCGACCGGTTTCTTGGTTCGGGCGGATGCGTTGCCGGCCGCCAGCAATGCCGTGGCGGCGAGCAGCAGAAACAGGAGTTTCTTCATGATTATGTTTTTTTTTGTGGGCCGGCGTCGGGTCGGTCCGGGTTATTGATACTTGTCTTTCCAGAGTTGCGCCATCCGTTCGGCGATTTTGGCCTCGGCGGCGTTCTGCGTGTCGGGCTCGTAGAACTTCGTGCCCGAGAGTCCGTCGGGCAGGAACTCCATGTCGGCGAAGTGGCCGGCGAAGTCGTGGGCGTACTTGTACCCCTTGCCGTAGCCGGCCTGGCTCATCAGACGGGTGGGGGCGTTGCGCAGATGGAGCGGCACGGGCCGGTCGGTGGTGTCGTGCTCGACCTGCGCGAGGGCCTTGTTGATGGCCATGTAGGCCGAATTGCTTTTGGGCGAAGCGGCCAGGTAGACGGTCGCTTCGGCCAGCGGGATGCGCGCCTCGGGCATGCCGATCTTATGCACCGTGTCGAAGCAGGCGTTGGCCAGCAGCAGGGCGTTGGGGTTGGCCAGCCCGATGTCCTCCGCGGCGAGGATGACCAGCCGCCGGGCGATGAACCGCGGCTCCTCGCCGCCGGCCAGCATGCGCGCGAGGTAGTAGACGGCGGCGTTGGGATCGCTGCCGCGGACCGACTTGATGAAGGCCGAGATGACGTCGTAGTGCTGCTCGCCGTTCTTGTCGTAGAGGGCGATGTTCTGCTGGAGGCAGTCGGTGACGTGCTTGTCGGTGATGACGACCTTGCCCTCCGAAGCGCCGACCACGATGTCGAGGATGTTGAGCAGCTTGCGCGCATCGCCGCCCGAAAAACGGAACAGGGCGCCCGTTTCGCGGACCTCGACGCCGCGCTCCTTCAACTCGGCGTCGGTTTTCAGGGCGCGGTCGAGCAACGTCTGCAAATCCTTCTCCTCCATGGATTTGAGGATGTAGACCTGGCAGCGGCTCAGCAGCGGCGAGATGACCTCGAACGACGGGTTCTCGGTGGTGGCGCCGATGAGCGTGACGACGCCCTGCTCGACGGCTCCGAGGAGCGAATCCTGCTGCGACTTGTTGAAACGGTGGATTTCGTCGATGAAGAGGAACGGCGGCCGCTGGTCGAAGAACCGCTGCTTGCGTGCCGACTCGATGACCTCGCGCACCTCTTTGACGCCCGACGTGACGGCCGAGAGGGTGAAGAACGGCCGCTCGAGCTGCGTGGCGACGATGCGGGCCAGCGTGGTTTTGCCCACGCCGGGAGGACCCCACAGAATGAACGACGGGACGTTGCCCGTCTCGAAGAACTTGCGGAAGACCCCGTTTTTGCCTACGAGATGCTCCTGCCCGATGTATTCGTCCATCGTGCGGGGGCGCAGGCGTTCGGCCAAGGGTGCTGACATGGGGCGTCGGTTAAGGTGAAACGTTGGTTGCAGGTTTTCCGGCCTCGGCAAAATGCGGCGCTGCCCCGGCCTGTCGGAAACCTCGGACAAAGGTAACTTTTTTTCGCTATGCGGGCAACAATCCTGCGGCGCCGGGCGAAGATTCTTTGCGGCCTGCCGGCGCCCCGGCATGACATTTTGCCCTTCGTTTTTCAGAATTTACCTTATTATTTCGTATCTTCGCACATCGGAAACAACCCTTAAAAATCATAATCAAATGGAAGCGAATCTGCAAAAACCCGACAACAATCTGGTGTGGGCCATTCTGGTGACCATTATGTGCTGCCTACCGTTCGGCATCGTGTCGATCATCAAGGCTGCCTCGGTAGACAATCTTTGGATTGCCGGCAAGTATGACGAAGCCTATCAGGCTGCGGCCGACGCCCGCAAATGGGCCTGGATCGGCGTAGGCTCGGGACTGTTCGTGGTGGTGGTCTATGTCATTCTGCTTGTGTTCGTGGGCATGGCCGGCGCGATGGCAGGACTCCAATAACGGATTGCGGGCCGGCCGGAACGCTCTGCGGATGCCGCGGAGCGGCCGGCCGCCCTTGTTTTTCAACCTCCGGAAATCCGGGAAATCGCTCGAATCATTATGGAACCGAACATGCAAAAGCCCGACAACAACCTGGTGTGGGCCATCCTCTCGACGGTGTTTTGCTGCTGGCCTTTCGGCGTCGTGGCCATCATCAAGGCTGCCTCGGTGGACGGCCTGTGGTACTCGGGCCGTTACGACGAAGCCGTTCAGGCTGCGGCCGACGCCCGCAAGTGGGCATGGGTCAGCGCCGGGGTATTTGTTTTTGTCTTTATGGCCTATATTCTCCTGGTTGTGCTTATGGCCGTGGGAATAGCGGCCCTGGAATAGAGCCGTGGACCGTTCGGGAGGATTCCGCAAGGGTGGGGCGACGGCATTCGTGCGGCGCCATGCGGCGGCCGCCGCCGTTTTTGCGGTCGTGGCCGTTGTTGCTTTGGCGGCGGCCTATTATTTTGCCGACCCGTATTCGGTGTGGATGCCCAAGTGCCCGTTCCGCCTGCTTACGGGCTTCGACTGCCCGGCGTGCGGCAGCCAGCGGGCGCTGCAAGCCCTGGTGCACGGGCGGGTGGCGGAGGCGCTGGGACACAATCCGTTTCTGGTGATTTCGATTCCCTATTTCCTGCTGGTGGCCTACACGACATTCTGGCCGCAGGCCCGCGAACGAGGACTGCTCCGCTATGTGCAGCATCCGACGGTCATCTACCTCTATGCGGCGGTTTTCATCCTGTGGTGGATTTTCCGCAATACGCCTTATTGGAAATGACGCGAAGCCGACCCCGAGGGGTCGGCTTTCGTTATGGGGTGACAGCCTGATGGATGAATTCGGCCCAGCGGGGGATGTCGCTGCCGTAGCTCTTTTTGAGGCTTCCGTCCGATGCCCGGAAGAGAAGCCGGGCTTCGCCGCCCTCTTCCGAATTGTCGTAGACATAACAACGGTCGACGAGCTTGGCGGCGATGCAGCAATTGACAATGGAGGAGCGGTAGCGCGAGATGATTTTGGTGATGGGAACGTCGTGGCCGCCCTCCATGACCCGTTTGGCGATTCGGGCGGCATTGATGGTCGGCGATGCCGTGCAGACGAAGAAGAGCCGGACGAAGAAACCGGCCGCCCGGGCCCGGACGATGTATTCGACCTTGTCGCGGCGCGAAAGAACGGTTTCGAAAATCAGACTCCTGCGTTCCTGCAGACACTTTTCGCGCAACTCCTCGCAGTAGCGGACCGACTGCATGACGGCCTGCGGCGAATTCCAGTCGCCGAATTTCTCCTGGGCGATGATGTCGGGATTGATGTAGACGGCTCCTTCGGTCCATTCGTGCCGCAGAATCTGTTCGGTCACCGATGTCTTGCCCGAGCCGTTCGGCCCGGCGATGACGATCAGAACGGGTTTCGATTCGGCTGAGCTCATTTGGCGGCCGGGGAGTTTTTCGCATTCCACGAAATGCGGGCTTCCCGCACCAGGACGTCGATTTCGGCGAAGTAGGCGCGGTGCGCCTTGTCGGCCCGTTCGTTGGCTGCTGCCGATACGGATTTCATCAGTTGCGACAGCATCCGGTCGGTCGGCTCGGTCAGGCTCGTAAGGCGGTATTTGCGGATGGGAATGGTCGGCATATCGTCTTCTTGTATTACAAAGATAGTGCAAGCCGAGCGCACTACCAAATTTATTTGGCATTGCCGAGGCGCCGCCTATCTAAACCGGGAATGTTTTTGCCCGGTAAAGTGCAAGCCGAGCGCACTACCAAATTTATTGGGGCATTGTTCTCGGCTCTGTGTTTCTGAGCGGGGCCGGAGCTCGGTTGTGCCGGAAATTCCGGAAATTCCGGCGTTCTGTCAGTCGATGCGGCTGGTGAGGAGCTTCAAGCCTTGTTCGGGCGTGAGGGTCAGCGACGCGGTGGCGGCGGGGATGAGCAACGTTTCGCCCTGACGGAGGGGAAGCGTCGTGCCGCTGCTGTCGGTGACGGAGCCCCGGCCCTCCAAGCAGATGACGACGACGAACGAATCGGTGGCGGAGAGGTCGAGCGGCAGCGGCTCGGTGAGGTCGTAGAGCGTGGTGGTGAAGTAGGGGCAGGCGACCAGCTCCACGGGACGGTTCTGCGCGGCCTCGTAGCGGGTGCGGTAGTCGGGCAGCACGGTGTAGTCGATGGCGCCCTTGGCCTGCTCGGTGTGGAGCTCGCGCGTGTTGCCCCGGGCATCGCGGCGGTTGAAATCGTAGATGCGGTAGGTGATGTCGGACGTCTGCTGGATTTCGGCGATGAACGACCCGGCGCCGATGGAGTGCACGCGGCCGGCGGGCAGGAAGAAGACGTCGCCCGGACGCACGGCATAGTCGGCCAGCAGGTCGGTGATGGTGTCGTCGGCCACGCTTGCCTCGTACTGGGCCGGGGTCACCTCTTTGGCGAATCCCGACCGCAGGTGCGCCCCCTCGTCGGCCGCCACGACGTACCACATTTCGGTCTTGCCCTTGGAGCGGTGGCGCTCCCAGGCGAGGCGGTCGTCGGGGTGGACCTGGATGGAGAGGTCCTGGCGCGCGTCGATGAACTTGACGAGCAGCGGGAACTCGCTGCCGAAGCGTTCGAAGTTCCTGCGGCCCAGCAATGCGGCGCCGTCGCGGGCGATGAGCCCGGCGAGCGTCATGCCGGCGTCGGGCCCCTCGGCTACCACCGAGACGCTGCCCTCGACGCCCGAGAGCTCCCAGCTTTCGCCGACAGAGGTGAGGTCGGTGTCGATCTGCTTGTAGGAAGCGATCTTCTCGCCGCCCCAGAGCAGCGATTTCAGGATGGGTCGGAATTTATACATGGTCTTGGCGTTGTGTGCGGTTCGTTTTGCAAAGATATGGATTTTTTCGGACTGTCGAAGAGGTTTTGCCGTTTCGCGGAACCGGAAAATTTCGTTAAATTTGCGTAACCTCGAACCATAGCCTGAAAACAAGATACCGATGAAAAGACTTTTTCTGGCCGCCCTGCTGGTGCTGGCGGCCCCGACTCTTCGGGCGCAGGAACTCTCCTCGCCCGACGGCACGCTGACGCTGCGTTTCACGCTCGAAGAGGGTGTGCCCCGCTACGAACTCGACTGCAAGGGCCGTCCGGCGGTGGCGCCGAGCCGCCTGGGACTGCTGCTGCGCGGCGAGGGAACCGTAGCCGAATTCAATGCCGCGATTCCGACCGGCGGCGCCCCGGACGGCACCGAGTCGCTGTGCGACGGGTTCGAACTGGCCGGAACCGAGACCTCGGCTTTCGACGAGACGTGGCAGCCCGTGTGGGGCGAGGAGGCGAACATCCGCAACCGCTGCAACGAACTGGCCGTGACGCTGCGCCGTCCGGCCGACGGCCGCACGATGACGGTGCGCTTCCGTCTTTACGACGACGGGCTGGGCTTCCGCTACGAATTTCCGGAGCAGGAGCGGCTGGTATATTTCGTCGTGGCCGACGAATGCACCGAGTTCGCCATGACGGGCGACCACACGGCGTGGTGGATTCCGGGCGACTACGATACGCAGGAGTACGACTACACCCGCTCGCGGCTCTCCGAAATCCGCAGCCATCTGGAGGGTGCCGTGACGGGCAACCTTTCGCAGACGGTCTTTTCGCCGACGGGCGTGCAGACGGCCCTGCAGCTCAAGAGCGACGACGGACTCTACATCAACCTCCATGAAGCCGCGCTGGTCGACTATCCGGCCATGCACCTGGTGCTCGACGACGAACGCATGTGCTTCACCTCGCACCTGACGCCCGACCCCAACGGCGACAAGGCCTACATGCAGACCCCCTGCACGACGCCGTGGCGCACGGTGATCGTGTCGGACGACGCCCGCGACATCCTGGCCTCGCGCCTGACGCTCAATCTGAACGAACCCTGCAAAATCGAGGACACCTCGTGGATACGTCCGTGCAAGTATGTGGGCGTGTGGTGGGAGATGATTACGGGCAAGAGCACGTGGGCCTACACCGACCGGCTGCGCAGCGTCCACCTCGACACCGACGACCTTACACGCGTGGAACCCAACGGCAAACATGGCGCCACGACGGCCAACGTGAAGCGCTACATCGACTTTGCGGCCGAACACGGATTCGACGCCGTGCTGGCCGAGGGCTGGAACATAGGCTGGGAAGACTGGTTCGGCCACATGAAGGACTACGTGTTCGATTTCGTGACGCCCTATCCCGATTTCGACGTGGAGGAGGTGCACCGCTATGCCCGCGAGAAAGGGGTGAAGATGATCATGCACCACGAGACGTCGGGCTCGGTGCGCAACTACGAACGCCGCCTGGAGGAGGCCTACCGCTTCATGAACGAACACGGCTACGACGCCGTGAAGTCGGGCTACGTGGGCAACATCATCCCCAAGGGCAACAACCACTACAACCAGCGGATGGTCGACCACTATTTGTATGCCGTGAAGAAGGCGGCCGACTACCGTATCATGGTCAACGCCCACGAAGCCGTGCGCCCCACGGGGCTGTGCCGCACGTGGCCCAACCTGATAGGCAACGAATCGGCCCGCGGCACGGAGTATCAGGCTTTCGGGGGCTCGAAGCCGTTCCATGTCGCCGTGCTGCCCTTCACGCGGTTGATAGGCGGTCCGATGGACTACACGCCGGGCATCTTCGAACAGGACATCTCGAAAGCGAACCCCGACAACCGTTCGCATGCCAACTGCACGATAGCCAACCAGCTGGGAATCTATGTGGCCATGGCGTCGCCCTTACAGATGGCGGCCGACTTTCCGGAAAACTACGACCGGTTCCCCGATGCGTTCCGCTTCATCGAGGAAGTGGCGCTCGACTGGTCGGAGAGCCGCTATCTGGAAGCCGAACCGGGCGAATATGTGACCGTGGCGCGCAAGGCCAAGGATTCGGGCCGCTGGTTCGTGGGCAACGTGACGGGCGAACGCCCGCACAAGTCGGAGATCGTTTTCGACTTCCTCGATCCGGGCAAGGTGTACGTTGCGACCATCTATGCCGATGCGCCCGATGCCGACTGCCGGACCAACGCCCAGGCCTACACGGTGCGGGAGGTGCGCTGCACGTCGCGGAGCCGCCTGCGTCAGACGGCGGTGGCCGGAGGCGGCTATGCGGTCATGTTCCGCGAAGCCGCGCCCGCCGACCGGAAGCTGAAAATGCTGTGAGCCGCTCCCGTCCTGGAAATGCTGCGGCCGGCCCGCCCGGGCGGGGGGCCCGCGGTGGGGGGGGCGGGGCGGGGGGGGGGGGCGAGGTGTGGGGGCG
>JAIDUZ010000059.1 GCA_029059935.1 Alistipes sp. | reverse complement strand
GTTCAAGGCAAAGATAACGAATGCAACTATAAAAAGCAAGAATATTTATAAGAAAATTTAGTAACATAACGAGTATTTTACCAAAAGTAAAATTGAAATTACACTTTGTTAAAGATTTTAAGGATATGCTTCCGATTCGTAATGCCCGATTTCGGGCATTTTCTGTCCTTTTTTGAAAAAACGGGCTTGCCGGACGGTCGCCGGAGCCATCATTCGACCGGAAGAAGGCGCGTTTCGGAGTCGGAAACCGCGGTTTCGGAACCTCCGGGGGCGGCGGAAGAGGGATAGAGCGAGTCGATGCTCTGCGACAGACGCTCCATCGCGCCGTCGAGCGCCGAATGGGTGATGACGGCATAAATCTGCGTGGTGCGGATGCTTCTGTGTCCCAGCAGCTTGCTGATGGTCTCAATGGGCATGCCCTGCGCCAGGGTGACGGTGGTGGCGAAAGTGTGGCGGGCCGTATGGAAGGTGATGTGTTTGGCGATGCCTGCCGCCGTGCCGATTCGTTCGAGGAGCTTGTTGCACCATCCGTTGGCCGGCAAATCGAAGATGCGCCTTTCGGAATCGGCCGGGAGATAGCACCGCAGAATGGCCTGCGGCAGCGCGAAGAGCCGCACGCTCACCTCGGTGCCGGTTTTGCGCCGCGCGAGCTGGAGCCACACCCGGTCGCCGTGCTGCTGGACCTGGCGCCGCGTGAGACTGCGAAGGTCGACATAGGACAACCCCGTGAAACAACCGAACACGAAAGCGTCGCGCACGAGCCGCAGACCGCCGGACGGCAGCTCCGCCCCGAGCAGCCGGTCGATTTCGGCAAAAGTCAGATAACTGCGCCCGACAAACTCGCCATGGAGTTTGTAGCCGGCAAAAAGGTCGCGGTGCAGATACCCCTTGCTGCGGGCCAGCATGAGCACATGTTTCAAGGCAATCATGTAGACCCAGGCGGTGTTCTTCTTGTGGCCGCACTGCCGGACGATGTAGGCATGGAAGCCCGTGAGGAAATCTTTGTCGAGTTCGTCGAACGCAAGGTCGTCGCGCCGGTATGCGCCGGCGACATAGCGTTCGAGGTGGCGGCAGACGCACCTATATTTATTATAGGTAGCCTGGCTTCTGCTGACACCCACCATGCGGCGGAACTCTTCGTTGTGGCGGCGGAAGAAATCGAGCAGCCGGCACGGGCGGTGTTCGATGCCGAAATAGGCCTCCTTGACCATCGCCGGCGTGACGAGCGAACCGTCGTGGAAAAGTTTCCGGTAACACTCTTCGATGCGGTAGCGGATGTCGTTCAGACGGCGGTTGATTTCGACGGCGGCACGGCTGCGGCCGGCGGCATGTCCGCCGGCCGTGCACCAGAGGTCGCGGTCTATCGAGAGCTGGGTGGAGAGCTGCACCCGCTGGCCGCAAATCGTGATGCGGGCCATCACGGGCACCTGCCCGTTTCGGAGCGGTGCATTCTTCTTGAGGTAAAAGAGTATCTTGAACGTGTTTCTCATGTGGGGCTGTTTTCCTGATTCGAGTTCGGCAACCCGCCACGCTGCTGCGGGGACGCAAGGCCAAAGGTAACGATTAAGCAACCTCCGTTTGTTGCATGATTCGGCCCGAACAGCCTATTTTTCTGCCCGTTCGCTCGATGTCCGAGGTTGCGTTCTGGTAACCGGAGGGACGGCTCGCCGATTCGGATTCGCGGGTGTTTGGCGCTGAGAAACAATATTTTACATAATCCGGGGATGCTTTCGCATGCGAAAAGCACAAACTACTGACACCCAAACCTTTATAGCCACCGGTTCCGGTTCTGTG
>JAIDUZ010000058.1 GCA_029059935.1 Alistipes sp. | reverse complement strand
GAACTCGAAAAGAAAATGACCATAGATACTAAAAAGGCCGAGCCTGTCGCTTCCGGCGCGGAACCTGAATCCAAGAGTAAGTAGGAAGCAGAACTTAACATTTTAAAGCTATGAGCTGTAACAAGATTCCATCGGCGACTATTACGCCGGTGCTGGCGGCCGGCTCGGTCGCATCTCCCTATTTTTGGGAAGTGAATATTACGCAGCGGCTTTGCGACAAGACCTGCGCCGACAACACGCCGGTCTTCGCACCGCAATTCTCGCTCAAATCGCTGGCTCTTGTCGGTACGGGCCAGTACATGGCGACAATCCACGTCGAGGGCATCATCTCCTATGTGCCTTGCAATGGCGGTTGCGGTTGCACGAAGACGCAGCCTGTTTCGCAGGACTTCACGATTCCGATTGCCTCGGCCACGGAGCCGACGGTGACGATCGCACAAGGCGCCGCGGTAAATAGCATCGCCGCGACGGGTTGCCAGCGTTGCAGCCGCACGTTCGTCTCGGAAACTCCGTTGACGATAACCGTAGCCACGGCGGCAGTATGATTCATTGGATAGCAATAGCGGCGGTTTCCATGGCGGTCGCATCCATGGCTCACCAACTGGGATTCGTAGAGAAAGCGTATGCCGTCTGCGGCGACATCGCGAAGTGCCCGATGTGCACGACATTCTGGGTAACACTCCCTATATTGGTGGCTTTGGGCTGCCGACCTCTGGAAGCCGTCGTGCTGTCCTTTGCAGCGGCCTACCTGTCTAATTGGTTCGGGCTGCTGCTATGGACGCTGTCGAAAATATACGATGAACTATGGCAAAGACAACGACGAAGCCCGCTGCCGAAGAAAAGCCGGAAGCCCGAAGCATAGCGGCGCCGGCACCACGGCCGCAAATTATCAAGACGATTTACAAACCGATTCCCCGGTTTAATGGGGGATGCAAAAACTGCTGAACGATGGAACAGATGCTCGAACGATACGAGGAGCTGTATCAAGACATGGCAACCTCGAAAGACGTGTCCAAGATGCACGTATTCGGCGCTGTGGGCAAATGGATGTTCTGCCAACTGGCAGAGACGAACCCGCGGGCCGCACAAATGGCGCTGGACAAGCTCGAAGCCATCTACTGGAATAACTACCTCTCGGACGCCGAAGCAAAAGAAATCTGCGCAATCCTTGTAAACCAGGACGGTACGACGGGGGCCAAGTGGGCGAAGGAAGCATTCCTGCAAGCGATAGAGAAGCAAGGCGAGGAGACGGAGAAGAAGCCCAATTTCAACGAAAACGCCTTGTGGGTGACGGCCAACATGATTTACTCGGATCACGCCAAGAGCATTGCAGAAGATATGGGAGCACAAAGTGTAGCGGCGGTACCTGCTGAAAAGATGGTTCTTTCCTGCTATCGCAAAGCCGTAGAGAAACTCTGCGACCGCGACCGAAAACACTTCGTAAGACAATATTTTGCAAAAGAACTGGAGTAGAAGTATCCCCGGAGTTCGAGAGAATTTCGGGGATATTTTAAAGTATGGCTGAGCCCCGCGTATCGGCATATTCCGCAAGAGAAGCGGACGTGTTTCATCTGCCTTGCGCGGATATTCGGCTATAGCCGGGCTGACATCTGGTGGATATTGGAACGCGAAGAATAAGGTTTGTAGCATTGGATTCCGCCCGATTTGAGACTTCCGGCACCCCGTTTTCGGCGGGAAGTCCTCGTCCCGCCCGATTTGAGACTTCCGAACCGGGGCGGTAAGCATCGTCGATATAAGGAGCAATAATAAAAAACAAAGAATATAGAGAACAAAATAAAAGAGCTTACCAACCTGCTCGAAGAATACTTGCCCCCGCACCTTATTGAGGAAGTGAAGGAACGGATACTTGATATTATCAAGATGTCATCGTAAAGCTGTATTCATGTAGTTGAGTGCAATTTGTGTGCAAATAGAAAAATCAGCAAGTCGTGATTGTCATCATAACTTGCTGATTTTCTGCTGTCGGGGAGACTGGATTCGAACCAGCGACTCCCTGCTCCCAAAGCAGGTGCGCTAACCGGACTGCGCTACACCCCGATGCGTCCGCAAGGACGCTTGAAATCTGGTAAAATTCCGGATACAATCCGCGCCTTTGGCGACGGCAAAGATACCGTTTTTTTTATTTCCGGCAAACTTTTTCGTTTCGTCGTCCGGATTCGCCCGCAGCGCTTCCGCATTCTCCCCAAGCATCCCGCTGTCCGCCCGCAGCGCTTCCGCATCCTTCTTCCTGCATCCGCTGTCCGTCGCGAAACTCCTCTCCGAGAATCCCGACCGTAGCATTTTCAAACTCTCCGCACACACCTCATAAAGAAAAGCCACCCTGAAGCCCTCTTCCGCTCAGAAATTCTCGGAGACTCTCAGAGAAAAGCCCCTCTTCCCGCTGCGGCCGACATCTTGTTCCGCCAACTCGCCGCGACAGCCCCGCCTCCGGTTACTTTTTGCTCCGTTCGTTTGGTTTTTCGGGCGAAAATAGGTAGGTTTGACCCCTCGAAATCGTCTGTTGCATGAAAAAGATCGTGGTTTTCAGCGGCGCGGGTGTGAGCGCCGACAGCGGCCTGGCCACTTTCCGCGATGCCGACGGTCTGTGGGCCGAGTACCGCATCGAGGAGGTCTGTACGCCCGAGGCCTTGGTGCGCAACCGGGCGTTGGTCGTCGAATTCTATAACAAAAGGCGCCGCGAAATGTTGGCCGCCGAGCCCAATGCCGGCCATCGGGCCATCGCCGCCCTGGAGCAGTTTTTCGACGTGCAGGTCGTTACGCAGAATGTCGACAACCTCCACGAGCGGGCCGGTTCGTCGCATGTGCTGCACCTCCACGGCGAGCTCACCCGCTTGCGTTCCGAGCGCAACCCCGAGTCGATCGTGTCTCTCGACGGGTGGGAGCAGCCGCTCGACGCCCGCGCGGACGACGGTTCTTTGTTGCGGCCTCACATCGTCTTCTTCGGCGAGGCCGTGCCCATGTTCGATTCCGCAGCCCGCATCGCCGCCGGGGCCGACATCATGGTCGTCGTCGGTACTTCGTTGGCCGTCTATCCCGCGGCTTCGCTCGTGCGTTACGTGCGGACCGACATCCCCATCTTCGTCGTCGATCCCGGCCATCCCAATACTTCTTGGATACGCAATCCGTTGACTTTCATCCCTAAGCGGGCCGCCGAGGGCATGCCCGAGTTGGTCGGTTTGTTGAAGAAAGAATTTGTTCAGTCATGACATTTTTCACCTTTATCGAAATCCTGGGAACGCTGGCTTTCGCCATTAGCGGCATCCGCCTCGCTTCGGCCAAACGTTTCGATTGGTTCGGCGCCTACGTGGTCGGATTCACCACGGCCATCGGCGGCGGTACGTTGCGCGACCTGATGCTTTCGCTCACGCCTTTCTGGATGTTGGACCCCACTTACCTCGTCGTCACGGCCGGGGCTTTGGCCATCGTCATCGTGTTGGGACCCTACCTCATCCGGTTGAACAACACCTTTTTCATCTTCGACGCCATCGGGCTCGGACTCTTCACGGTCGTGGGCATCGAGAAAACGTTGGCCGCCGGCTTCCCCTTGTGGGTCGGCGTCATCATGGGCACCATCACCGGCGCCGCGGGCGGCGTTCTGCGCGACATCCTCATCAACGAGGAGCCGTTGATTTTCCGCAAGGAGATCTATGCCTTGGCTTGTGTCGGCGGCGGGGCGGTCTTTTGGTTGTGCGAGTCTGTCGGCCTGAGTGCCGGCTTTACCGAGGTGTTCACCGCTTCGAGTGTCATCGTCGTGCGCGTCATCGCCGTCCATTACGGTCTCAAATTGCCGATTCTGAAATAGCTTCTCCCCGAATAAATGCAGTCCGCCCCGTATGAAGTCTTGCTTCATGCGGGGCGGTTCATTTCTCTGACAGCCAGTTCGCTGTTTATTTTTGTTTGAAGTAAAGGTTCAGCAGTTCCCGGGCCGCGATGAACGAGGAAATCCGGTCTTCCAGTACGCGTGCTTCGAAATCGCCTATGCTGGCTTCCACTTCCGGGTTGCGGTAGAACGAGTTGCGCAGCGCTTCGTCTATCGATTCGTACATCCAGTACTTGTTCTGCGCATTGCGGTGATGCTTGAAGTAGCCGTTCTTAATTATGTGGTCGATAAATTCTTCCGCTCCTTTCCATACTTCTTCCAGCCCGGTCCGGTCTACCGACGAGCAGGTGTATACCTCGGGCCGGCGGCCCGATTCCGGCATCGGAAAGAGCCGCAGCGCTCCCTGGAACTGCGTGCGTGCCAGTTCGGCCTTGTGCACGTTTTCGCCGTCGGCCTTGGTGATGACCATCAGGTCGGCCATCTCCATGATGCCGCGCTTGATGCCTTGCAGTTCGTCGCCGGCACCCGAAATCTGCAGCAGCATGAAGAGGTCCACCATCGAGTGCACGGCCGTTTCCGATTGCCCGACACCCACGGTCTCGATGAATATCACGTCGAATCCCGCCGCTTCGCACAGCACGATCGTCTCGCGCGTCTTGCGCGCCACGCCGCCCAGCGAGCCCGCCGACGGCGAGGGGCGGATGAATACGTCGGGGTTGTGGCAGATGCTCTCCATGCGGGTCTTGTCGCCCAGTATCGAGCCGCCGCTCCGTTCCGACGAGGGGTCGATGGCCAGCACGGCAAGTTTGTGGCCTTGCGCCGTCACCGTGTTGCCGATAGCTTCGATGAAGGTCGATTTGCCTGCTCCCGGCACACCCGTTATGCCTATGCGTATCGATTTTCCGGCGTGGGGCAGGCAGCGTTCTATGATTTCCTGCGCCCGGGCATAGTGGTCGGGGTTGTTCGATTCTATCAGCGTGATGGCTTGCGACAGGGTGGTAATGTTGCCTGCAAGAATCCCTTCAACATATTCTTCGGTGCTCAGACTGCGTTTCTTGCGTCGGGTAAAGTAGGGGTTGACGATGGGTTGTTCGTCTACGCCCTGCGCCACGTTCAGTGCTGTGTCGTGATGCGCGGCGGCGTATTCGTGTTCGTAGTGGTCGATTTTGGCGGAGGACATCGCGGGGTTTATTTGGTGCGGTCGATGATTTCGGGTGTCAGTTGCAGGGTGTTGCCCATCCACAGCGCGCGGTTGCGGGGGCCGAGCAGTACGCCGAACGGAACATAGGTCACCCCGTAGGCGGTGAAGTTGCGGCCCGTGGGGTCGAAACCCACGCCGAGCCGGTCGGAGATGCGGGGCGCAAGCAGCTGCGCGACTTTTTCCCGGGGTTCGTGTACCACTACGATGATGCGCAGCCGGTCGCCGTATTCGGCCGAGAGTTCTTGCAGCCGGTCGAGCGAGGCTTGCGACGATTTGTTCGACGAGTGGAAGAATTCAATGTAGGTCAGGGGTGCCGGGGCGGGTTCGCGGTCGTCGAGCCAGCTTTGTATCCGGGGTTCGGGGGCCCGTTCGTCCAGGGCGATGTTTTGCGCCAGGGCGGCCGGGGTTGCCGCACACAGGGCGGCGAGTGCAAGCAGAAATTTTTTCATGGCACGGG
This sequence comes from Alistipes sp., assembly GCA_029059935.1. Classification (GTDB taxonomy): domain Bacteria; phylum Bacteroidota; class Bacteroidia; order Bacteroidales; family Rikenellaceae; genus Alistipes. The sequence continues at coordinate 167 of JAIDUZ010000058.1, read as the reverse complement.
CCTTTGTTTCAACGAAGGTACGAATAATTCGCGATACAACCAATTTTTTTGCCGAAGCATTTCCCTTGCCTCTTCCTCTTCCTCTTCCTCTTCCTCTTCCTCTTCCTCTTCCTCTGCTTCAGCCTCTGCCTCGACCGGGTCGGCTTCCTCTTCCTCTGCGTCTTCGG
>JAIDUZ010000057.1 GCA_029059935.1 Alistipes sp. | reverse complement strand
CTGGCAGATGGCCACGCCCGAATTCATGACGCCCTTTTCGTTGGCGATGTCGATCTGCCAATCGACGAACGCACGCAGGAAATTGCCCTCGCCGAACTGGAGGATGCGGACGGGACGCTCCGTCTTGGCGACGGCGGACTTATTGAGTTCTTTGATCATTATTGTAACGGACTTGATATTACTTCAACACGATAGGTTTGTACTTGGGAACGAGGCTCTTCATGATGAACCACGCCAACAGGTAAGCCACGGCGCAGATGCAGAAGACGATCATGTAACCGGCGGGCTTGCCCGTGAATCCGAAGAACGAGAAAGCCTCGCCCTGGGCGGCGGAATAATCGAACAACACGCCGGCCCCCTTGTTGATGAGGAACGACCCGACGCCGCCGGCCATGGCACCGATGCCGGTGATGGAAGCGATGGTCGACTTGGGGAACATGTCGCCGATGGTGGAGAAGAGGTTGGCCGACCAAGCCTGGTGTCCGGCGCCGGCGATGCCGATAATCAAGGCGGGGAACCACACCGAGAGACCCTGCAACGGCTGGGCGAAGAGCGCCAGCAAGGGGAAGAACGCGAAAATCAACATGGCGAGCATGCGGCCCGAATAAGGCTCCATGTGTTTCTGCTCGACGAAGAACTTGGGCAGGTAACCGCCGCCGATGGAGATGACGGTGACGATGAGATAGAGCACGAAGACGAGCATCTTGCCGGTGGTAGTCTCCATCGAATAACCGCACTCGGAGAAGTAGGCCGGAGCCCAGAAGAGGTAGAACCACCACACGCCGTCGGTGAAGAACTTGCCGACGATGAACGACCATGTCTGCTTGTAACCGAAGCACTTGATGAACGGAATGGTCTTTTCGTCGTCTGCGGACGTGGCCTCGGCGGGCTGCTCCTTTTCATCCTGCAACATGTAATCGAGCTCAGCCTGATTGACATGCTTGGACTCGGCGGGTTTGTCGTACATGTAAATCCAGAAGAACATCCAGATGAAACCGAGGGCACCGATGATGATGAAAGCCATCTCCCAACCCCAGGCCGAAGCGAGCACGGGAATCGACAGCGGAGCGACGAGCGCACCGACCGAAGCCCCGGCATTGAAGAGCGACGTGGCGAAAGCGCGGTCCTTCTTGGGGAAGTACTCGGCGGTCACCTTGATGGCGGCGGGGAAGTTGCCGGCCTCGCCGAGGGCGAGGATGGCACGGCAGACGAGGAACAACCAGACGCTGACCGACGCGATGGCGATGGCGGCATCGGAACCGTACTCAACCGCACGCAGGGCCTGAAGCGAATCGTAGCCCTCGATGTGCATGGTAGCCCATCCGCAGGCAGCGTGCAGGCAGGCGCCGAGCGACCAGATGCCGATGGCCCAGAGGTAACCCTTCTTGGTGCCCATCCAATCGACGAACTTACCGGCGAAGAAGCAGGCGACGGCGTAGAAGATGGAGAAGAAACCGGTGATGGTACCGTAGTCGGAATCGGTCCAATGGAACTCGGGAGCGATGAAGTCCTTCCAGGTGAGCGAAAGGACCTGGCGGTCGAGGTAGTTGACCGTGGTGGCGACGAACAACAACAGGCACATCCACCAGCGCCAGTTGGTCATGTTTTTCTTAATGTCAGTCATTTGAGGTTTCGGTTAAGGTTTCGGAAAAACCGGGAACGGCGGCATGCCGCCCGACGAAGAACTTCCGCGCCCCGGAAGGGACGCGGAAAGTCCGACTTGCCTATTTGGCCCGCACGGCGGCGATGACGTCGAGGGCGAAGCGGCACTTCTCGGCGATGGCCCTCCAATCCTTGGCGGCGATGACCTCCTTGGGGAAGAGCTGCGAACCCATGCCGACGCAGTAGACCCCGGCCTTGAACCAAGCGGTGAGGTTCTCCTCGGTGGGCTCGACGGCACCCGTAGCCATGATATTGGACCACGGCAGCGGAGCCTTGACGTTCTTGACAAACGACGGGCCGCCGACGTTGCCGGCGGGGAAGACCTTGGTGAGGTCGCACCCCAACTCCTGGGCCGTGCCGATTTCGGTAACGGAACCGCAGCCGGGGGTATAGGGCACGAGGTGGCGGTTGCAGACCTTGGCGACCTCGGGGTTCAGGTAGGGACCGACGACGAAGTTGGCGCCGTACTGCATGTACATGGCGGCCGTGGGGGCGTCGACGATGGAACCGATGCCCAACACCATGTCGGGGCACTCCTTGGCGGCGAACTTCACCAACTGGATGAAGACCTCCGAAGCGAAATCGCCGCGGTTGGTGAACTCGAAAGCGCGGACACCGCCCTCGTAGCAAGCCTTGAGGACCTGCTTGGCGATTTCGGCGTCGGCGTGGTAGAAGACGGGGACCATACCGGTCTTGCCGATGGCCTCCATGACCTGCAACTTATTGAATCTTGCCATTTTTCAAAGTAAAAGGTTAAAGGTGAAGAGTGAAAAGTGAAAGGTGATTTGCATTCATGCGGGGAAAATACGTCCGGGACTACCGGAGATTTCCCTTTTCACCTTTAACTTTTCACCTTGATTGAACTTACCGTTGTACGCGGCCGTTGGCGTTACCGCCGGCGAGGGACTCGACCTCCTCGACGGAGACGAGGTTGAAGTCGCCGTTGATGGTATGCTTGAGAGCCGAAGCGGCCACGGCGAATTCGAGGGCCTCGCCCTGGTTGGGCTTGGTCAACAGACCGTGGATGATGCCGCCGGAGAAAGAGTCGCCGCCGCCGACGCGGTCGATGATGGGGTTGATGTCGTAACGCTTCGACTCGTAGAACTCCTGGCCGTTGTAGATCATGGCCTTCCAACCGTTGTGCGTAGCGGAGAACGACTCGCGGAGGGTCGAGATGACGTACTTGAACCCGAACGTCTCGGCCATCTGCTTGAAGATGCCCTTGTAACCTTCGGCGTTGGTCTCGCCGCCCTCGACATTGGCGTCGGGCTTGAAACCGAGGCAGAGCTCGGCATCCTCCTCGTTGCCGATGCATACGTCGACGTACTGCATCAGAGGCCGCATGATGGACTGAGCCTTCTCCTTGGTCCAGAGCTTCTTGCGGAAATTGAGGTCGACCGAAACCGTGACGCCGTGGCGCTTGGCGGCCTCGCAGGCGAGGCGGGTGAGCTCGGCAGCCTTGTCCGAAATGGCAGGCGTGATGCCCGACCAATGGAACCACTGGGCGCCCTCCATAATGGCGTCGAAGTCGAAGTCGGCAGCGTCGGCCTCGGCAATCGAGGAGTGGGCGCGGTCGTAGATGACCTTCGAAGGACGCATCGAAGCACCGGTTTCGAGGTAGTAGATACCTACGCGGTCGCCGCCGCGGGCGATGAAGTCGGTCTTGACGCCGTACTTGCGCAGCGCGTTGACGGCCGACTGACCGATTTCGTGCTTGGGCAGCTTGGAGACGAAGTAAGCGTCGTGGCCGTAATTGGCGCAGCTGACGGCCACGTTGGCCTCGCCGCCGCCATAGACGACATCGAACGAATCGGACTGAACGAAACGGGTGTTGCCGGGCGTCGAAAGGCGCAGCATGATTTCACCCAAAGTAACGATTTTCATAGGGTTATGATAGTTTGATTAAAATTTGAAATAGTTCTTGGCATTGCGGTAGCAGACGCCCTCGACGATTTCGCGGCCGATGAAGTCGATTTCCGACGCGGGCAACAGACCCTGCTCGATGTCGTTGCCGAGCAAGTTGCAGAGCGTACGGCGGAAATACTCGTGACGCGGATAAGAGAGGAACGAACGCGAATCGGTGAGCATGCCGACGAAACGGCTCAGCAGACCCAGCGTAGAGAGGGCGTTCATCTGCTTCTCCATGCCGTCCTTCTGATCGAGGAACCACCAACCCGAACCGAACTGGATTTTGCCGGCGCCGTAACGGCCGTCCTGGAAGTTGCCCAACATGGTGGCGACCAACTCGTTGTCGCGGGGATTGAGGTTGTAGATGATGGTCTTGGTGAGCTTGTCGTTGCGGTCGAGCATGTCGAA
>JAIDUZ010000056.1 GCA_029059935.1 Alistipes sp. | reverse complement strand
CACTCCGAGGGGGCGCGCCGGGCCTCCGCCGACGGTCGTTCCGGCCGGTACGTCGCGCGTGACTACGGCTCCGGCTCCGATGCAGGCGCCGCGGCCTATCTCCACCCGGTCGACAATGCAGGTGCCGGGGCCGATGTAGACATTGTCGCCGATGACGGCGGCCGGTGCCGGGACGTTCGAGCCGATGGTGGTCAGTTGGCCGATGTTCACGTTGTTGCCTATCACGGCGCACGGCGTGATGACCGTGCCGCAGCAGTGTTGGAGGTAGAATCCGTAGCCGATGCGCGTGCGCGGCGGGATGAGCAGTCCGTAGCGTTTGTAGCGATGGGCCATCATCTTCGTCAGCGGATAGAGCCAGCCTTTGTGTTGCGACAGGCGGAACCAGAACGAGAAGCCCACCGACGTGCGCGTCAGTCCGCCCAGCCAGATGCGGAACAGGTTGTGGCGCTTGCCGCTGTGGCGGAAGTAGTCGGAGCGGATCAGTTCGGCGCAGTCACGGTAGCTGCGCGGTACGGGCAGGGTCATCTCTTCTCCTTGTACCCGGTATTTCTCGAAATCCATGAATGCGGTGCTGTTTTGCCGTGGATGTTGCGATATGCTTCCGGTCGGTCGCCTGCCGCCGTCTTTGTCGTCGAAAACGCTGCCTGCGTCATGCTTCTTTTTCCGGCCGGGGTTGTTCTTTGGCCGTCGCGTCGCGGTGGGTGCGTTCGCGTTCGGCCCGGGGCAGCGGATTGGCCGACCAGCGGGCCCAGGCGCGGCGGCGTTCCGTAATGTCGATGGCCGCATAGATGGCATTGCGCATCGACTGCGCATCGGCTTTGTTTTGTCCCGCTATGTCGAATGCTGTGCCGTGGTCGGGCGAGGTGCGTACGTGCGGGAGCCCCGCCGTGAAGTTCACACCGTCGGGCGACAGACTCTTGAAAGGAGCCAGCCCCTGGTCATGATACATGGCCAGTATGCCGTCGTAGCGGGCATAGCCGCCGCCCGCGAAAAGCCCGTCGGCCGCAAAGGGTCCGAATGCCAGAATGCCCTTGCCGTAGGCTTCCACAATGGCCGGGCGGATGATCTCTTCTTCTTCCGTGCCCAGCAGGCCGCCGTCGCCCGCATGGGGATTCAGCGCCATCACCGCAATGCGGGGCTCCACGATGCCGAAATCTTCTTTGAGCGTGCGACGCATCGTTTCCAGGTCGCGGACAATCTTTTCCTTGGTTATGTTGCGGCTGATTTCCGCAACAGGTATGTGCTTGGTCACCAGCCCCACGCGCAGGATGTCGCTGCAAAGAATCATCAGCGGTTCGCCGCCCAGTTCGGCTCCCAGAAATTCCGTGTGTCCCGTGTGGCGGAATTCGTCGCTCTGTGCCGTCTCCTTGTCGATGGGCGCCGTCACCAGTGCGTCGATGTGGCCTTCTTTCAGTTCCTGCGTCGCTCGGCGCAGCGCTTCCACGGCTGCCCGGCCCGCTTCGGGCGTCGCATGGCCCGGTTCTATGCGTTCCACCTCGCCGCAGACCACCAGGTTCGCCTTGCCGTTGCGCGCTTCGCGGCCCGAGGCCACTGCGTTCAGTCCCGTTTCTTCCGTCTCGGTCAGCAGTTGGCGGTAGTGTTCCGCCGCCTTGGGCGAGCCGTAGAGCACCGGCGTGCACAGTTCGGTCATGCGCGTGTCGGCCAGGGCTTTGAGAATCACCTCCCAGCCTATGCCGTTCGGGTCGCCTTGCGTGATGCCTATCTTGAGTCTATGTTCGGACATGTCGTTTGCTTTATTATTACAAAAATAGTGCGTAGGAAGCGGATTGCCAAATTTATCGGGCGGTTTTTGCGGCCGGGTCGTTCCGGTCCGGGGCTTGCGGCGCCTGCTTCCGCGCTTTTCCGCCCGTCCCGATGGCGCCGGTTCGTTTCGTTCGCCGGCTCGCCGCAGGTTCCGGGGCCGTTTTGTGCGTGCCGGACCTTTCGTTCTCCATCCGCCCGCCTTTCGTGCTCCTCCCCGTTCGCCGGGTTCAGCGGCGGCGCCGGAATTCGGAGCAGACGATTCCCGTGGCCATCGCTACGTTGAGCGACTCCGAGCCGCGGCGGTCGGCGGGGTAGGGCGGGATGAACAGCCGATGGGTCACCGTGCGGGCCGTCTCCGGCGTCACGCCGCGGCCCTCGTTGCCCATCACCACGATTCCGCCCCGCGTCAGCGGCGCGTCGTAGATGTTTTCGCCTTCCAGAAACGTGCCGTAGACCGGCGTGCCGCGCTGTGCCGCGTCGTGGAGGAAGCGCGGCAGGTCGGTGTAGTGCACCCGCACGCGCAGGATGGCTCCCATCGTCGCCTGCACCACCTTGGGGTTGAAGCAGTCGGCCGTGCCGTGCGAGCAGACGATGTCGCCGATGCCGAACCAGTCGGCCAGGCGGACGATGGTGCCTACGTTACCCGGGTTCTGTACTTCGTCGAGCGCCAGCGTCAGTTTGCCGGCCCCGTGCACCGACTCAAGGTCGTAGCGGGGTATCTCCACCAGGGCCAGCGAGTTGTTGGCCGTTTTCAGCAGCGAGAGGCGTTCCATGTCGCGCGGCGCCACGGTCTCCACTTCGGGGCCTTCGAATACGCCTTCCAGGGCGAATATCTTGCGTATGCGCAGCGGCGAGCCGCGCAGTTCGCCGATCAGTTTCTCGCCCTCCGCCACGAAGAGCCCGTGTTCCGTGCGGCTCCGTTTGTCGGCCAGCGAGCGGACAAGTTGTATTTCGGCTTTGGTCATCTGCGTTTTTCTATCGTGAAGGCGGTCCCTTCGGTGGCCGGATAGGTCTCCGGGAAAAGTTTGCGGGCTTCTTCGACCAGCACCCGCTCATCTTTGTAGCGCGACGAATAGTGGCCTATCACCAGCCGTCCGGCTCCGGCTCGCAGCGCCGCTTTCGCCGCATCTTCCGTCGTCGAGTGGCCTCGTTGGCGGGCCGTCTTGCGTTCGGCCGCCGCGTAGGTCGCTTCATGGTAGAGCAGGTCGGCTCCCCGCACCAGCTCCGCCGCCTTGGCCGAGTAGGCCGTGTCCGACAGGTAGGCATAGGTCCGGGGCCGGTAGGGCCGGTAGGTCAGTTCGGCGTTGGGCAGCACCTCGCCCGTGTCGAGCGTCACCGCTTCGCCGCGTTTCGCCGCCGCAATCTGGGCTATCGAAAGGCCGTATTTCGCAATCTTGAACTTGTCTGCGTTCAGCGGCGGCTCCTTTTCGCGGAACAGAAAGCCGGCCGTCGGGATACGGTGGCGCAACGGGATGCTCCACACCTCCAGCGTGCGGTTTTCGAAGAGCAGCGTGTGTTCCGTCGTCCGCACTTCGTGCCACTCCGCTTCGTAGGGCAGATCGTTGTCGAAGTAGCGCAGGTGGCAGGCCAGCATCTCGCCGAACGGCGCCGGCGCATAGATGGGCAGGGGCGTGCGGCGTCCGTAGAGTCCCAGCGTCGAGAGCAGGGGGAATAGCCCGAAAACATGGTCTCCGTGCAGGTGCGAGACGAACACGGCCCGCAGCTTCAGCGGGTTGATGCCCAGCCGGGCCATCTGCCGCTGCGTCCCTTCGCCCGCATCGACCAGATAGTGCTGCTCGTGTACGTTGACCACCTGCGCCGACGGGTGCCGCGTTGCGGTCGGCTTGGCCGACGACGAGCCCAGTATCGTCACCGAGAAACTCAACGCTCCGGGATTTTAGCGCAGCAGGAAGCGTTCGCAGTCGAGCGCCGCCACGCAGCCCGAGCCGGCCGCCGTGATGGCTTGGCGGTAGTGGGGGTCTTTCACGTCGCCGGCCGCGAATACGCCTTCGATGTTGGTCTTCGACGAGCCGCCCTCCACCTTGATGTAGCCTTCGGCGTCCAGTTCCAGTTGGTCGGCGAAAAGTTCCGTGTTCGGGTGGTGGCCGATGGCCAGGAAGAAGCCCGCGATGTCGATCTTCGTCTCCGAGCCGTCGTTCTTGCGCAGCAGGGCTCCCGTCACGCCCGTCTCGTCGCCCAGCACTTCGGCCGTGTTGTGTTCGAACAGCACTTCGATGTTCGGCGTGGCGAATACGCGTTCCTGCATCGCTTTCGAGGCGCGCAGATAGGGTTTGCGCACAATCATGTAGACCTTGCGGCAGAGCGACGCCAGGTAGGTCGCTTCTTCGCACGCCGTGTCGCCGCCGCCCACCACGGCCACGTCTTTCTTGCGGTAGAAGAATCCGTCGCACGTGGCGCAGGCGCTCACGCCCTGGCCGCGGTATTTCGTCTCGGAGGGGAGCCCCAGGTATTTGGCCGTGGCCCCCGTGGCGATGATCAGACTCTCGGCCCGTATCTCTTTCGTGCCGTCCACCACGATGTGGAACGGCCGCGACGAAAGGTCGGCCGTCGTGATCGTGCCCGTGCGGATGTCGGCGCCGAAGCGTTCGGCCTGCTTGCGCAGGTCGGCCATCAGCTGGTTGCCGTCCACGCCCTCGGGATAGCCCGGGAAGTTCTCCACTTCGGTCGTCGTCGTCAGCTGGCCGCCCGGTTCGATGCCTTCGTAGAGCACCGGGCCCAGGTTGGCGCGCGACGTATAGATGGCGGCGGTGTAGCCCGCAGGGCCGCTGCCGATGATGAGTACCTTTGCTTCTTCGATTTCCATATCTTCTGTCGGTTTTATGGTTCGCATTCGTTTATCGCCCCGAATTCGGTCTGCTGCCGTCCCAGGTAGTCGAACAGCGCCCACCGGCCTCCCTTGCGGACATATGCCACGCTCCGGGCGGGTTTGTAGTCCACTATTTCGTATTCGGGACGGATTACATAGTTGCCTTCGCGGTCTATCAGACCCATGCCCGTCGGGGTCTCCACTTCGGCGCGTCCTTCGTGGAAGTCGTCGGCCCACAGATAGTGCGACGCGATGACCGGACGGTTGTCCGTGTCCACATAGCCGAATCCCGTGTCGTCTTCCACGCAGATCAGCCCCTCGAATACGTGGCTCGTCCAGCGGTGTCCCTCCAGGGACCGCACCGGTTCGTAGGGCGCCGCCACGTCGTGGGCCGCCGATGTTTCGCCTTGTTCCGCTATCCGGCGCCGCAGGGTTTCGAGGGCTTCGGCGTCGCGGCGGCGGTCGCCGCCGATTTGCGCATCATGGTAGCGCAGCGGTACGAAACGGCCGCCGCTCCAGCGCAGGTTCTCCGCCTTGAGTCCGTTGTGCGCAAAGTCCAGTCCGGCCAGTTCCTTTTCAAGCGTGTCGAGCGCTTGCAGCAGCGTGCCGCGGTTTTCCCGGAGGAGCGCTTCCGCAAAGTCGCACCCCTCGGGCAGGCGTTGGAGCACCAGGTCGCACGTCCGTTCTTCTCCCGCAGCGTCCGTCCAGCGCAGTTCGTTCGGCAGTATGCGGTAGTCGGTCAGGGCCGGCGTGTTGAGGCGTTTGACTGCCAGCACCGTGCGTTCGATGTGCGGCAGGGCCGCCGGGGTCAGCGGCATGGAGAGCAGCCAGCAACATCCCTGCCAGCGGATGCGGGCTTCGGCAAAGCGCGTTGTGCGCATCAGACAGGGCACTCCCTTGGCGTCGGTCTCGGCGCAGGCGTCGGCCAGCGTGCGGAAAGAGAGGTCGGGCGTCAGCAGCGCCCGCAGGAATATCGGGAGGGTGGGAATCATCGTTATTCGGTTTTGACGCTGATGGAGCCGATGCTCAGCATGGCGATGAGTTCCGTGGCCGAGGCGTTGAAGCTCATGCCGCGGAACGGCGGCAGCGCCCCGGCTCCTTTCACTTCGCGGATCGCCGCGTCGAAGAGCGCCGGCATCGGGCTGGAGCAGTCGTAGAGCAGCCGGGCGTAGCGGTTGGGGTAGCCGGCTTCTTCTTCGGTGGGGAAGAATATCGTGCGGCCGCTCTCGTCGGCCGCCAGGTGGATGTTGATAAGCAGCGCCTTGCCGTCGGCCGTGCCGAGGGCGCGTATCTGTTCCGCCACCCTGCGCAGTTCGTCCCCGTCGCAGTCGGTCGCTTCTCCGTCGGTGATGTTGAAAATCACAGGCGGGAAGCTCTCCGCGTTCTCTCGCCGGGCGCACCAGGCCGCCGCCAGGTCGCGCGCTTCGGCCAGCGCCTGGTACATGGGCGTCTGTCCCGCCGCACGGGGTTCTATCCAGGCCGGCGAGGGTATCTCGCGCAGGGCGATCGAGCCGTCGGGCAGGCGGTGTTCCACGGTCTCGGTGCGTACGGGCATCTCCAGCTCCGCCAGTTCGCTCACCCGCATCATCTTGCGGCCTCCGGGCAGCAGCGGCACCACTTCGTCGTCGCCCGAGTAGCCTATCGCCGCCAGGTCGTAGTAGTCGCGTACGCCGTCGTCACGGCGGGCCCGTTCGAGGAGTTCGAACAGCAGGTCGTTGGCTACGGCCGCCACCGCTTCGGCCTTGGTCGTCGTGCGGCCGCGGAAACGGAGCGTCTCGGCCATCGATCCCGAGCCGTCGATGACCAGGATGAACGCCGCGCGATGGTTCCGCGTGATGCTTTGGGTATACATGGGCAGTCTTATTTTAATCCTCTCACGGCCCGGTAGTCGGCCCCTATCTCTTCCGGGTCGTCGCTGTCCAGTCCGTAGCTCACGGCCAGTTCCGGGGCGCAGTCGCGGTCGCGGTCGGCGTCGGTCGTGCGGCGCATCGCTTCGTGGGCGGTGCGGCCCGCCGCAATGGCGTCGGCCATCTCTTCGGCCGTCGGCGCATGCCCCAGCAGCGAGGCATAGATTCCTTCGGCCCAGCTGCGGGCATATTCGGCATAGTGGACATGGAATACCCGGAACCGGTTGTCCGCCTCTTCGAAACTCCGCAGGCGGCCCGCTTCGATGTCGGCCATGATGGCTTCCGTCTCCCGTTTGGTGATGTATTGGCCCGCCACGTCCAGCCAGCGGCCCGTGCCGTCGTAGCGGTCGTTCGGGGCTCCGCCGTCGAGCATGGCGCCCAGCGCCGCCACGATGGCTTTGTTGTAGAGTTTCAGTCCGCGCGCCAGGGCCGTCGAGCGGATGACGGTCTTGCCATGGTTGTATTGCGTGGCCGAGGGGTCTTTTTCTTGCAGGGCGTGGAGCGTGTCTACGGCCCGTAGCATGGCCCCCGTCGTGTAGGGGTTGTATTCGGCGAAGTCTATCACGTCGCGGCCCACCGTGCGGCGGTCGCGCGCAGGCCACTTCTCCACGTCGCGCACCGTGCCGTAGCTCGTCAGGTTGGCGCCGGGCATCAGCATCGAGCGCCCCTCTTTTTCTATCAGATAGGAGTAGGGGAACGCCGCCGTGTCGTGGTGGTCGGCATGGTGGCCCAGCACCATGGTGAAGGCTCCTTCTACGGCCGGCGACATGATGTAGGCGCCGCTCGCGAACTTGCAGCCCCGCAGGTGCGCCGACTGGTGTACGGCGCCGCTCTTGAACAGGTGGTTGCTCTGGTTCGAGCCGCTGCCGGCGTTGAAGAAGGAGAACATCCCCGCAATAAGCAGCGACGACTTGTGGTGCGAAACCGTGTAGGGACCCGCAAAAATCGAGGCGGCCTCGCCGTTTTCGCAGTGCGAGTTGGCAAAGAAGAGCGAATCGACGGCCGTGAAGCCTTTGTCCAGACGGCAGTTCTCGCCCACGAAGCAGCGTTCTATGGTCGCGCCGTTGTCTATCCGGGCGTTTTCGGCCGTTATGAAGTCGCGGGCCTTGACGTCGACACCGATTTGTGTGCCGGCGCAGAGGGTGCCGTTTTCCAGCAGCGAGGCGCCGTCTATCGTCACGTTGTCGCCCAGGCGCATCTCGCGTACGAAGCGCGCGCCTATAATGCGGCAGTCGCGGCCCGTCTCGCCTTGTTCGTCCGCCCGCGCTTCGGCATGGTCGTCGGCCATCTTCTCCAGGGCGGCGATCAGTTGCGGGCGATGACGGTATACCGCCGCCAGATAGGCCGTCTGGGCCGACGTCCGGTCGGTGATTTTCACCGTGCGGCCGCCGCATTCGTTCATCGTCGCCACCTGCGTGGCGTTGCCGAAGGTGCTGCGGCCGCGGCATTCCAGCGCCGTCACCCCTTCCACAAGGGTGCCCGCTCCGAGGCGGTAGTTGCGGACCGTCGAACGATGGATGCGCGCACCGGAGCCTATCTCCACGCGCCCTTCCAGCCGGCATTGCAGCAGTTGCGAGGGGGTGAAGTCGTTGGCCACCGTCACCTGCGACCACTCTTCCGCCGTGGCGCCGCGCGCTTCCGCGGCGGTTATCTCCGCGGCGGTCATCTTTCTGAGGTTGGACATCTGCATCGTTTGATTCGTGCAAATATAGCGATTCGCAACTAAATATCCAATTCGCGGCCGCAGCGGTCTATTTCCGTGCGCCGTCCCGCACGGATTACCTGCGCCCGGCCGTTGCGGAAGGGTTTCACGGCTTCGCAGTGCGGGCAGTTCAGCACCGTGCGTCCGGCCGTGTCTATGAAGTGCCACGTGCGGCCCAGCCTCACGGCGGCCAGCCCTTCCGTGAAGTCGAAGCCTTCGTCGTAGAGCGGCGCTATCGTCCTCCGCCTGCCGCAATGATAGCCCCACAGCCCGTTTTCCACGAACAGCTCGGGCGTTTCGGCCGGCGCTTCTTCGGGTGCCGTCAGCCGGCGCAGGAGTTCCGGCAGCCCGGGCAGACGCAGTGTCGGCGACAGCAGCAGGCGGGCCAGACGGTACTCCGCCGCCATTCCCCGGCGTTCGAAAAGGTCCAGCACTTCCCGCAGGGCCGGGTCGGCAGCGATGCGCTGCGGCGCGAAGAGCAGTCCGTCGCCCGGATAGCGGGCATGGAGCGTCGGGTCAAGGCGCAGGGCATGCAGTGCGGTGGCAATCAACGCCGCCGGATAGTCGTCGAGCGAGGCATCGAAATGTTGCGCCGTGCGGTTCGGGTGTTGGTAAGCCGCCGTGCCTATTTCGGGGCTCGTCTCTCCGGCGAATTCGGGTCGGTACGAGGCGTCGGAGTCTATCGGGACAAGCGCTCCTTCGGGCGTCACGATCAGGTTCTCGGGTTTCAGGTCGCCGTGCGCCCGGTTGTCGGTCACCAGTTCCAGCGCCAGCCGGTCGAATGCTTCCGAGAGCTGCGCTAGGCGTTCGCCGTCGCCCGCTTCCGCCGCCCGGGCAAGGGCCGCATGCAGCGTCTCGCCCTCCACCCAGTCGCAGAGCACCGCGTCGACCCATTCGCCCGCTTCGGGCGTGGTGTAGAGGTAGAGTTCGCGGGGGAGATAGCGCTCTCCGTAAATCGCCGCCAGCCGGCGCATCGGACGGAAGTAACAGCGCAGGGCATACGTCTTTCCTCCGCGACGGATGCGGAATACCGCGGCACTGTTGCCCGTGCTGTAAAGAGGCCGGCCGCGTCCGTCGCGGCAGAGCTCCGCTTCGCCCAGCGTGCGGGTCAGTCCGTGCGGGTCTTCGAGGGTCAGTAGATATTGGCGGAGAGAATACAAGCGGAAAGTGAAGAGTTAAAGGCGAAAGGTTGAAGGCCTGCTTTGCAGGCAGGCCGTGCCGGGCGGGAGCGATGATGGTGCAAGCCGGGAACCTTGCCGAACTTGTTCGGATATGGCCGAGCGCCGCCCATTCAAGACGTAGTCGAAGTCAAGCCCCGCTGGGGGTTTAAAGGTGAGTCTGTAAGTTCGGGGCCAGCAGCGTAAAAAACAGAAAAGGCAAAAGGAAAAACGTCTGTCGTTCCGCCTTTCGCCTTTTGCGTTTGCCTGTTTGAAGCCCCCGCAGGGTTCTTCTTCGTCAGTGGCAGTTGCAGTGCCCGTCGTGGTCGCCGCAGCCGCAGTCGTCGTGTCCGCAGTCGCCGCCGCAGTCGTGGTCTCCGCCGCACGAACCGCACGAGCAGTGGCCCTGGAGGTCTTCGGGCGTCACGTCGCGCACCGTCACCACCTCCACTTCGAAGTTCAGCGTCTTGCCGGCCATCGGGTGGTTGAAGTCCATCTTCACGGTCTCTTCGCCCACTTCCTTGACGATGCCCATCATGCGGTTGCCCTGCGCATCGCTCATCGGCACCTGCGAGCCCACGAAAAGGATGTCTTCGGCCACCTTGCCGTCTGCCATGAATATGTTTTTCGGCAGGTCGATCACCGCTTCGGGTATCAGTTCGCCGTAGCCGTCCTTGGGCTCCAGGGTGAACGACACCTTGTCGCCCGGTTCCTTGCCCTCGATGGCCGCTTCGAACTTGGGCAGCAGCATGCCTGCTCCGAAGATGAATTCGAGGGGCTGACCCGGACGCGACTGGTCGGCTATCTGTCCGTCTACGGTCAGCTTGTAGTCCACGCCGACCATTTTGTTCTGTTCTGCTTTCATGTCTTTTCAGTTAGAGAGTTGCAAAGGTAGTCGAAATTCTCCGTCTTTCAAAATCCGTTCCGGTTTCCGGAAGAGAAGAAAAGTGAAAAGCGGGTCGTTCCGACTTTTCACCTTTCGCCTTTCGCCTTTCGTCTTGAAAAGGTTATTCGCTCACGGCTCCGTCGGGCAGGTTGTCCGAAGTCGTAGTTTCTTGCCGGAGAATGCGGCGCAACCGGTATTCGCAGTTCGATGCGTCCATCGGAGGATTCGATATGGGAATGATTTCCACCTCCACTTCGTATTCCGTGCCGGGTTCATAGGTGAAACCGGAGATAGGGTTGTAGAAACATTGCCACTTCGTCGTGCCTTCGGGTTTGACCAAGTAGCACAGCACGGGGAGCGTAGAGACTACATTCGGAGTATAGATTCGGTGGGAGGCAATGGTGTAACGCGCAATCTGCGGCGTTTCATCTCCGGATTCGTTGTCGCATGCAATGCATACGGCTGCGCAGAGCAGGATGGCTGTAAGTTGGATAAGTCGTTTCATGATGGATTCTTTGAGTTTAAGTGTTTGCAAGATAGCATAAAAAGGCGGATTCTCCAAATTTTCGGTCTTTCGATTGCATCCCGGATACGAAAAACCGCTCCGGAACGTCCGGAGCGGTTGTGAAGAATCGTTGCCCGGAACGGTTATTCCGCGTTCACGCAGCACAGGTTGCGGTCGCCGTATCCGTTGTCGATTTTCGATACGTAGGGGAAGAACTTTGCTTCGCGCACCCAGGCCAGCGGGAACGCCGCTTTCTCGCGCGTGTAGGGGTGCGCCCATTCGCCGCACAGTTCCGGCGCCGTGTGGGGTGCGTTCGCCACTACGTTGTCCGCTTGGCCGACGGCTGCTTCGCATTCGCGTTTGATCGCCACGAGCGCTTCGATGAAGCGATCCATCTCGGCTTTGGGTTCCGATTCGGTGGGTTCGACCATCAGCGTCTCGTGCACCGGGAACGAGAGGGTCGGGGCATGGAATCCGTAGTCCATCAGACGGTGGGCGATGTCGCCGCAGTCGATGCCGTAGTCTTTCTTGAAGTTCGTCAGGTCGAGTATCATCTCATGACCCACACGACCCGTTTCGCCCGAGTAGTAGGTGCGGTATTCTTTCGCCAGGGCCGCCGACATGTAGTTGGCGTTGACGATGGCCATTTCCGTCGCACGGCGCAGACCTGCTTCGCCCAGCATCTTGATGTAGCCGTAGGTGATGGGCAGCAGCAGCGCCGAGCCCCAGGGTGCCGAGGCCACGGCCGTGATGCCTTCGTCGCCGCCCGTCGCCACCACCGGGTGCGAGGGCAGGAACGGACGCAGGTGTTCGGCCACGCATATGGGGCCTACGCCCGGACCGCCGCCTCCGTGGGGCATGGCGAAGGTCTTGTGCAGGTTCAGATGGCAGACGTCCGCACCGATGTAGCCCGGATTCGTCAGTCCCACCTGGGCGTTCATGTTGGCCCCGTCCATGTAGACCTGGCCGCCTGCGTCGTGTACGATTTCCACGATTTCGCGGATGCGGCTCTCGAACACGCCGTGCGTCGAGGGGTAGGTCACCATCAGTCCGCACAGCTCCGAGGCGTGTTCCTGCGCCTTGGCTTCAAGGTCGGCCACGTCGATGTTGCCTTTGTCGTCGCAGGCCACCGTCACGATTTTCATCCCCGCCATGGCCGCCGACGCCGGGTTGGTGCCGTGGGCCGAGGCCGGAATCAGCACGATGTTGCGGTAGCCCTGGCCGCGGCTCTGATGATAGGCTCGGATGACCATCAGTCCCGAGTATTCGCCCGCGGCGCCCGAGTTGGGTTGCAGCGAGCAGGCCGCGAATCCCGTGATGGTCGCCAGGTCTTCTTCCAGTTCGCGTATCAGCTGCATGTAGCCTTCGGCCTGGTCGGCCGGCGCAAAGGGGTGCATGTTCTGGAATCCCGCCAGCGAGAGGGGTTGCATCAGGGCCGCAGCGTTGAGCTTCATGGTGCACGAGCCCAGCGAAATCATCGAGTCGGCCAGCGAGATGTCGCGGTGTTCGAGTTTCTTGATGTAGCGCATCAGGGCGCTCTCCGAGCGGTAGGCGTTGAATACGGGTTCTTGCAGATAGGCGCTCGTGCGGCGCAGCGCGGCCGGGATGCAGCTCTCCGTCACCGGTTTCACTGACTTGATTTTCTTGCCTTTGGCCGCCGCGAAGATGCGTACTACTTCTTCGATTTCGGCCGGCGTGGTCACTTCGTCGAACGACATGCGCACCGTGCCTTCGGAGGGGTAGTAGAAGTTGATGCCGCACTCCAGGGCCAGCGACTGCACCACGGCCGCTTCGGCTTCCACTTGCAGCGTGTCGAAGAACTCCGCGGCCGTCGGTTCGTAGCCCAGGGCTTTCAGCGCTTCGGCTGCCGTCAGCGCGGCGTTGTGGGCTGTTTCGGCCGCCCGGCGCAGGCCTTCCGGTCCGTTGTAGACGCAGTAGAAGCCCGTCATCGAGGCCATCAGGGCCGATGCGGTGCAGATGTTCGATGTCGCACGTTCGCGTTTGATGTGTTGTTCGCGCATCTGCAGCGCCATGCGCAGCGCCTTGTTGCCCAGACGGTCGACCGAAACGCCGATGATGCGGCCCGGCATGTTGCGTTTGTAGGCTTCGCGCGTGGCCATGTAGCCCGCTCCGGGACCGCCGAAGCCCATCGGGATGCCCAGGCGCTGGGCCGAACCCACGGCGATGTCGGCGCCCCATTCGCCCGGAGCTTTCAGCAGGGCCAGCGACAGCAGGTCGGCGACGGCCGTCACCAGAGCCCCTGCGGCGTGGGCCGCCGCCGCGAAGCCGGCATAGTCGCGCACCGTGCCGTCGGCCGCCGGGTATTGGACGATGGCGCCGAATTCGCGACCCGTGAATTCATATTGGTCGTAGTCGTCGACGATAAGTTCGATGCCGAACGGTTCGCTGCGCGTGAGCAGCACGTCGAGCGTCTGCGGGAAGATGTTGCGGTCGACGAAGAGCTGGTTGCGCCCCTCCTTGACCGCTTCGCGCGAGCGCAGCGAGTGCATCATGGCCATCGCTTCGGCCGCGGCGGTGCCTTCGTCCAGCAGCGAGCAGTTGCCGATTTCCATGCCCGTGAGCGAGATGACGGCGGTCTGGAAGTTCAGCAGGGCTTCCAGACGGCCCTGCGATATTTCGGCCTGATAGGGAGTATAGGAGGTGTACCACGCCGGGTTCTCGAAGACGTTGCGCACCACGGCGGCCGGCACGGCGCAGGGGTAGTAGCCCATGCCGATGAACGAGCGCAGCGGGCGGTTGCGGTCGGCCAGCGAGCGGATGTGCGCGGCGAATTCGTATTCGCTCATGCCCTCGGGCAGCGCCAGGGGTTTCTTCAAGCGGATCGACGCGGGAATGACCTGCGCGATCAGTTCGTCGACCGACCCGACGCCGATCGTGGCGAGCATCTCGTGGAGCTCTGTTTCGTTGGTGACGCCGATGTGGCGTTCGGAAAACTTGTCGAACATATTTGGCAAGGGGTTAAAAGTTTAGGTTAAAAGTGAAAGGTTAAAGGTGAAAAATCGGATACTTTCATGTTGCAGAAACCGCCGCAGCCTGCGGAGCACGTTTGCAGGCTTCCGCCGGGGGAGGCTGCGGCCCGCAGGCTCTTCGAGCCGCAATTGCAACACCAAACTATGATAATGCCGAAAGTGAATTGCCATATTTCCCACTTTTCACCTTTCACCTTTCATTTTTCACTTAATATTTGAAGCTGCTTCCGCCGATGAATTCGCGCAGGATCGACGTCGGCGGTATCTCGTCGGGCGCAATGGGTATGAAGTTGTCCAGAAACTTGAGCATGCGGCGCGCTTCGTCGTACTCCGGCACCGTGTCGGGCACTTCGCGCAGCATCTTCTCGGCATAGGGTCTCAGGACCGATATTTCGTAGAAGAGCGACGAGTTGAGCATCACGTCGGCGTTTTCCTGATAGGGGAATATGTGCTTCTCTTCGCCGCGGCGCACGCTCGGCCAGCGCGCCAGGGTCGACAGCGCATCGGAACCTCGTTGTGCGTAGTCGCGAACCAGGCGGCGCAGCAGGCGGTTGTCCGTCGTGGCGATGCGCGAGAGGTTGTCCATCGCCACCGACGTGAAGCACGAGATGTAGATGCGGAACTTCTGCGAGTCGGGAATCGAGGGGGTCAGCCGCGGGTTGAGTCCGTGAATGCCTTCCACTATCAGTATCGAGCGTTCGTCCAGCGTCAGGGGCGCGTCGTGCTTCGTGCGGCGCCCCGTCACGAAGTCGTAGCGCGGGATGTCGATGCTCTCGCCCGCCATCAGGCGGCGCAGGTGGTCGTTGAAGAGTTCCAGGTCGATGGCTTCGAGCGCTTCGTAGTCGTATTCGCCGTTTTCGTCGAGCGGGGTCTTCTCGCGTTCCACGAAGTAGTCGTCCAGCGAAATCATCACGGGTTTCAGCCCCAGCACGCCTAACTGGATGCCCAGACGCTTGGCCGACGTGGTCTTGCCGCTCGACGAGGGGCCCGAAATCAGCACCATGCGGGTTCCGCGCGTAAGGTTGGCTTCGTAAATCGAGTCGGCCACCCAGGCGAACTTGCGTTCGTGGAACGCTTCGGCCAGCTTGATCATGCCCCCGGCGTCGCCCGCCAGCACCTTGGCGTTCACGTCGCCCACCGTGGGCACGCCCATGATGCGCACCCACGACTGGTATTCGCGGAAGATGCCGAACATCTTCTCCTGGTAGAAGTCGGTGTGTATGCGTTCGGGCGCCGTGCGCAGCGGCAGCGCCAGGTAGAATCCGTCGTAGTAGGGTTCGATGCCGAACAGCCGGACGTAGCCCGTCGAGGAGGCCAGCGCTCCGTAGAAGTAGCCCACCGTGTCGCCGAGCGTGTGGTATTCGCTGTAAAGACGCGGGCGGGTGTCCAGCAGGGCGATTTTGTCTTCGTAGCCCAGGGCGGCATAGCGGGCGCGGACTTCCGAGGTCAGGGCCCGTACGCGGCGTATGGGCAGGTCGGCGTCCGCGATTTCGCGCATGCGGCGGCGCAGGGCTTCGGCTTCCGCGGCCGTGAATTCGTCCGTCCCTTCTATTTCGCAGTAGAAGCCGCTGCGGCCCAGCGAGTGGCGGATGTGGAGCTTCTGCCCGGGGTAGAGGTCCTCCACCGCTTTCTGAAGAATGAACCACGCGGTGCGTTGGTAGACGCGGATGCCGGCGAACGACGCGATGTCTGCGAAACGCACCGTGGCAGGGGCATACAGTTTGTAGCTCAGTTCCTTGATGCGGTTGTCCACCTCGGCCGCCAGCAGCGGCAGGGGGCGCGGCCCGATGCGCGCCGCAAGTTCCGAGAGCGGGGTGCCCATGGGCACTTCCACAGGGCCGCCGAGGTCGTCGCAGACGATTTGGATGGTGTCGGTCATAGGAGGTGACGATTATTCGCAAAACAACACGTAAAGATAGAAATTATTTTGTAATTTTGACCATCGCAAACCGATTATGACAACAAAACCGACATATATGAAACATTTCTTCCGTGCGTCCTTCCTGGCTGTCGCCCTCTTCGCGGCGGCCTGCATGCCGCGCGAGCGTACGCTCGTCATCCTCTCGACCAACGACATGCATGCCAAAATACAGCGTTTTCCGCAGCTGGCCGCCGCCGTCCGGGCATGCCGCGACACCGCGCAGCTCGTCCTGCTGGTCGACGCGGGCGATCGCTGGACCGGCAATGCCTTCGTCGACAAGGTGCCCGTTCCCGGCAAGCCGATGATCGAGCTGATGAACCGCCTGGGCTACGACGTCATGACTTTCGGCAACCACGAGTTCGACCACGGTCAGGCTTTCCTGGGCCGCATGGTCGACAGCATTGCCGCCGAAATCGTCTGCGCCAACTGCATCAGCGACACCTGCACCTTCCCGCAGGTCGTGCCCTATGCCGTCGTCGAGCGCGGCGGTCTGCGCATCGGCATCGTGGGTGCGGTGACCAACTACGAGGGGCCGGGCCATCCGGCGGGCCATACGGCGTCGTTCGTCGGACTGGAGTTCCCCGACCCGCAGGCCGAGGCGATGAAGTATGCCGAGGAGCTGCGCCCCAAGGTCGATTTGCTCGTGCTTCTTTCGCACATGGGCGACGACCGCGACCTGGAGCTGCTGAGCAAAACGCAGCTGTTCGACCTGGTCATCGGCGGGCATACGCACGTCGAGCTGGATACGTTGGTGAACGGTACGCTGCTCACGCAGTCGGGCAGGAACCTGCAGAACGTGGGCGCCACGACCGTGCGGATGCGCGGACATAAGGTTGAAAGCATCGATTATCGCATCGTGCCGCTCGACGCCTACGCGCCCGATGCGGAGTTCGCTGCGCAGGTCGAGGGTTATTATGCCGATTCCGAGCTCAACCGTTTCATCGGCAAGTTCGCTGTGCAGCCCGACAAGGCGGGGCTGGCCAACTGGATGGCCCGCGCCATCGCCGAGGATGCCGGGGCCGACATCGGCGTCTACCACGTGGGCGGCGTGCGCCTCGACAGCATCGCCGCCGGCGACGTGAGCCGCGCCCGGGTCTACGACCTGGAGCCTTTCGGCACCCGGGTCGCCACGCTGCGCATGACGCCCGGGCAGATGCGGCGCATGATTGTCGCCAAATACAACGAGGATACGCGCGAGGGACACCGCGTCGACATCATCCTCACCACCCCCTACACCATTCTGGTCGACGAGCTGGACCGGGCGGTCGACGTGCGGTTCCACGACTTGCGCGAGGGCCGCGTCTACACGCTGGCCATGAGCGACTACATCTATAAGAATTACAAGGACCTGGACTACACCGACGGTACCGTCACCGACGTCGAGGTGGCCGATGTGCTCATCAACGAGCTGCAGTCGAAGAGTCCCTTGCGTGCCGACAACGCGCGGCGTCAGCAGGTGATGATCGTACCGGAAAGGTAAGTTGTCCGGCATAACAAGCGATAGGGCCCGCAATTCTGCGGGCCCTTTAATTTTCTCTGCGCGACTTCTTCTCGCCGCCGGATGCGGTTTCCGGGGCCGTCCGGGCCGGATTCTTTCCGCCTTGTCGTTCTGAGCGAAAGCCGGTGCCTTCCTCGTGCAGGGCCGGCTCCGGGGCACGAAAAAAAGGAGCCTCGAAAGGCTCCCTTTTTCGTTGCCCCCGCGGCTTCCCGCGGCCGGCGGTTGTCAGTCTTCGTTGCGGTACATGTGCTCCACGTATACGGCGTGCATCATCGCTTCGCGCTTCTGGACCGAAGGCTTGGTGAAGTACTGACGGCGGCGGAGTTCCTTGAGAACGCCCGTGCGCTCGTATTTGCGTTTGAATTTCTTCAGGGCGCGTTCGATGTTTTCGCCCTCCTTTACCTGC
This sequence comes from Alistipes sp., assembly GCA_029059935.1. GTDB lineage: Bacteria > Bacteroidota > Bacteroidia > Bacteroidales > Rikenellaceae > Alistipes. Next base: position 48,081 of record JAIDUZ010000056.1, on the reverse strand, counting down.
ATGATAATCATGGTATTCTGCTTTTTTTGATTTTACGATTCGTGGTTGTTGTCTTCGTTCGCGGCGGCGGAATCTTCGTTTTTGGCGTCATCCCCCATGTCCGCAGGCTGTTCGTGTCGGTCGTCGGTGCGGTCCGGAAGCCCGAAACTCAGGTACGGGGCCACTCGCGCGGCCTCCTCGGGACTGAGTATGTCTTCTTCATAGAATGCTTCCGGTGTGATCCAACCTCCTTTCTGCTGCCTTCGGTTCATTATTTTCCGGAGTATCCGCGAACTCATGTAGGGATGTTCCCCGAATTCTTCCGGCGCGGCAAAGTTAATATGAATTTTCCTAATTCCGCAACTGTCGCAGTAAATTTGTTGCAAAATTCTTTCGTAGTTCGCTTCCGTCATGCCGGCCACTTCGGCCAGTTGTTCCACCCGCACGAAGCCGCCCAGCCGTTTGCGGTAGGCAACGATTCTGCCGGCGGTTTTCGGGCCGATGCCTTTTATGGTGCAGAGCGTCGCCGAGTCGGCTCCGTTGATTCCGATGCGCGGGTCCGGGCGGGCCGCCGGTTCCGGAAAGAGCAGGTAGGGTTCCAGAACCCGGGCCGTCGAGTCGTCGATCGCATAGCATTTGCGCACTTCGTCCATGTCCTTGATGGGGTGGGTGTTGCGCCACTTGACGAAGGTCTCGGCACGGCGTTGCGTGAGCAGTCCCGTCGCCCGCAGATAGCGTGCGCTCACCGTGTCCACGCGGAACGGCTGCGGAGCTATGGGGTGCGTCACCATCCGGTCGTTGTCGTATCTCCGCGCTTGCCGGACATAGCGGCGGCGGATGCGGATGCAGGGTTTCAGTTGCCGGTAGAGGGAGTCGCCGATGGCGTAGCAGGTCGCCACGTCTTCCGGGATGGCGAAGATCTTGCCGCTCGCCCGGTAGCCGATGAGGCCCGCCGCTTCGGCGGCGGTCAGCCCCATGTCGCGCAGTTCTTCGTAGCTCACCGTGTTGGGGTCGAAAGGCCTGGGGCGCAGCGTGTCGCGCTGCTGTGCCGCCGCGCGCCGTTCGGCTTCGAGCGCCGGCTGCGGGTCGCGCTTCGGCCGTGCCAGCATCGCCCCGACCAGCACCAGCAGGGCCAGCGGCAGGAAAATCGCCGCAGCGCGGATTTCGCGTTCCGTGAAAAGTTTCATCGTCTCGGTATTCGGGGGTGGCGGGTTCTTCTGAGGACAAAGATAGTTTATTCTCGCGTTTTCGCTGCATCCGTCCCCTTGTTTTTCACCTTTCAAACCTCGTTCCGGATACCGAACTAAATTTTTTAGTTGAAAAACTATGTAAAATAGTTGCACGTGAAGATTTTTTAGTTATCTTTGCATTCGGAGGGTCGCACGCCGGCGCACCGGCCGCAGCGGAATGCGGGTTCCGGCCTTATTATATATAAGGTGCAGGGAGGTGCCGATGCGAATGCTCCGATAACCGATAGCCGAATTGTTCGTTATGGAAAAACTTACGCCGCGCGAAGAAGAACTGATGCGCTGTTTCTGGGAGCACGGACCGCTGTTCGTCCGTGAACTGGTGGATTTGTCGCCCGAGCCCAAGCCCCATTTCAACACCCTCTCCACCATGGTGAGGGCGCTCGAAGCCAAGGGCTACGTCGCGCACAAGGCTTTCGGCAGCACCTACCAGTATTTTCCTGCGGTCTCCGAGGCCGAATTTTCGCGCCGGACGCTGGGCGGTGTCATCCGCAAATATTTTGAAAACTCCTACCTCGGGGCCGTCTCGGCGCTGGTCGAGGAGGAGAAGATTTCGGTCGAGGAACTGCGGGAACTCGTGGAGCGCATCGACCGCCGGAACCGGAAGTAGCCATGTACGCTCTCTTGACATACAGTCTCAAGGCCGGGGCCTGTCTTGCGGTCTTCTACTTGTTCTTCAAGTTGTTGCTTAGCCGCGAGACCTTCCATCGCTTCAACCGTTTCGTGGTCCTCGCCGGCATGCTGCTCGCGTTCGTCCTGCCGTTGTGCGTGGTGACAGTCTATCGCGAGCTGCCGTCTTTGCCGGAGACCGTCGTACGGGAGGATGCGGAGCTGCCCGTCGTTCTGCAAGAGGAAGAGGAGGCCCCGTTCGACTGGCGGCCGCTGCTCGGGGCGCTTTTCGCCGCCGGGGCCGCCGGCATGCTGCTGCGGACGCTGGGAGCGCTTGCCGGCGTTGTCCGCACGGTCCGTTCGGGGCGGCGCGAGCGGCTCGACGACGGGTCGGTGCTCGTGCGGGTGCCGGGCGACGCAGCGCCTTTCAGCTGGTGGCGCTACATCGTTGTTTCGGAGAACGATATGGCCGCCGCCGGTCGCGAGATTCTCTGCCACGAGCAGGCCCATCTGCGGCTGCGCCACTCGGCCGATCTGCTGGCGGCCGACCTGGCGGGGTGTCTCCAGTGGTTCAATCCGGCCATGTGGCTGCTGCGCCGCGAACTGCGCGCCATCCACGAGTACGAGGCCGACCGCGCCGTGATCGAGAGCGGTGCCGATGCGCGCGACTATCAATTGCTGCTTATAAGGAAAGCTGTCGGCGGGAGGTGGTATTCCGTTGCCAACAGCTTCAATCACAGTAAACTTAAAAACCGTATTACCATGATGTTACGTGAAAAATCGTCGCGGTGGGCGGGAGCCAGGGCGCTCTTCCTGCTGCCGCTTACGGCCGTGGCCCTCGGAGCCTTCGCCGAAACCGCTTATGTCGTTCCTGACGACAAAGTTAACAAAGAATTCGTTGCGGCCAACGTTTCGGGTCCGAATATTTCGCTCACGGGTCTCGACGGCGATCCGCTGGTGCTGGTCGACGGCAAGGAGACGACGCTGACGGAGGTGCCCGGCCACAGGGTTGCTTCGATGCAGATTATCAAAGGGGAGCGGGCCGTAGAAACCTACGGCGAGAAGGCCCGCAACGGTACGGTTCTCATCACCCTGAAAAAGGACGGCGACGCTTCGGCGGATGCTGCCGCACCCCGCACCGACTCGATAGCGGTCATCGGTTACGGCACGTTCGAAAAGCCGGTGAAAGCGGCTCCGCTCTACGTTGTCGACGGCGAGGAGACGACCTCGCTCGACGGCATCGAGCCCGAGCGGATAGCGACCATCGAAGTCCTCAAGGACCCCGATGCCCTGACCGTTTACGGAGACAAAGGGCGCAACGGAGTGGTGGTTATAACGCTGAAGAAAGAGGGTGCGGTCAAGGCGGACAGGCGTTCGGTCAAGATCGACGATGCCACGATTGTCGTTGGCGGTTCGTCGGACGAGGCCCGTGCCGGAGCCCCGAAGACGGTGGTCATAGTCGACGGCGTACAAGTCGACGGCATCGACCGGGTGCCGTCCGATGAGGTTGAAAGCGTCACGGTCCTCAAGCGCTCCCTGCCTGAAAAGTACAAGGAGCAGGGCTACGACAACATGGTTGTGGTGACGACCAAACGGTTGGCCCAGGCGGACTCCTATTTCCGCTCCGACGAATGGAAAGAGGTGCAGCGCCAGCTGGCCGGGAAGACCTCCTACTTCGAAAGCGACGAATGGAAAGCCGCGCAGAAGCGGATTGAAGAAGCCGGACAAAAAGCGGCCGAAATCGGGGCGCGGCTCGAAAGCGGGCGTCTGTCCGTGACTTCCGGCGATTCGTCGTGGGAGCTGGGCGAGGACGGCGAGATGCACGCCGAGGGGCATGTCTCGGTGACCGGCACGAGCGGAATTCCCGACGACTGCCTTATCTTCATCAACGGCAAGCGTGCGACCAAAGCCGAGATGGAGAAGATACCAGCCGGCAAAATCCGCCGCATGAGCGTTTACAAGGGAGAGGCGGCCGTCAGGAAGTTCGGCCCCGCAGCCGCAGCCGGTGCCGTCGACATCAAGGCCCGCAAGTATTAGGTTTTTATTGAAAAAGTTCGTTTCAGGCAGATTGTTTCGCCTGTTCGGCGGCCGACATGAATGTTGGCCGCCGATTTTTTAGGGTTGGGGGGATGGGTGGACATATCTGCCCTGTCCGGCATCTTGGGCGAGGAACAGGGAACGGAGGGCGGCGATGCCGATTCCTGATTTTTCATTTCGGAACGAACGGCCGGGCCCGCTCTTTGCGGACGGATGTCCGATACGTTTTTGCGCAAAAAATACGTTATACGGACATCATGGTGCTTCGCGGGTGCATATGGCTGCTGTTGTTCGGCGCGGTTGCGGTCGGCGGCCGGGCTATGGCCGCACATCCCGACGCATGGGTCTGCGAGCGGTTCCCGGAAGACAGCCTTACGCGCGTTGCCGAAGAACGCAACCGCCGCCTGTACGACAGCCTGCAATCCAAGGCCGGACGCCACGCCGTGCCGCGGATGCTCTACCGGTGGATTTCGGCCCGGCCCACGATCGACACCCTGCAGGACGACCGGGTGCTGGACGAAAGCCGTGCGCTCTCCCCCTACGAGGGCAGGACCATCGGCGACATCGTCATCGAACGCGAACGGGTGTTCCCGTCGGGCGGCAACTGGTTCGAACGCACGGGCAACAAGCTCCATGTCCTTACGCGCGAGCGGGTCATCCGCCGCGACCTGCTTTTCCGGCCCGGCGACCGGTTCGACCCGGAGCTTGCGGTGCGCAGCATGCAGCTGCTGCGCTCGCGGCGCTACATGGCCGGCGTCGACCTTGCGGTGCGGCCCGATCCGCTCGATTCCGCATGCGTGGACCTGGTCATCCGCACGCGCGACAGCTGGACGGTCTCCGTCGACATGGGCTTCCGCTCCGAAGGGCGCACCATGGCAGGGCTCTCCGACGCCAACATCCTGGGCATGGGCAACATGCTGGCCGTGAAGACCAATTTCAGCCGCAAGGATTTCTCCTACGGCGGCAATCTTGTCGAGTACGGAATTCCCAACCTGCTGGGTACGTTCTACACCGCCGACTTCGCCGCCGGGCGCGACTTCTACAAATCGACGCTCGACATGAAGCTGAGCCGGGAGTTCCTGCGGCCCACCGACTACGAAGCGGGTGTGTCGTACAGCGACCTCAAGTTCAAACAATACATGATCGAGCAGGATACGTCGCTGCTTGTCAAGGTGCGCAATTTCGACGTGTGGGGCGGCTACTCCCGCTATCTGGCGCCCATTGGGTCGAGCCTCTTCCTCACGGCGCATTACAACCGGCGGCGGTTCGTCCGGCGGCCCGAAGATGTCTCGGCGTCGCGGCATCCGGCGCTGCACGACCGCGACGCCCTGTTGTTCGGAACCGGACTCTATCGCGAGAAGTTTCTGACGGCCAATATGATATACGGATTCGGCATGCGCGAGTATCTGGCCACCGGCTACAGGGCCGAGCTGGTGGGCGGATATGTGTGGGGCGAGTTCGACGAGGGGCTCTACCTCGGTGCGGGGCTCAAGGCCGGCGGATTCTGTTCGGCGGGCTACATCATGGGCGGTTTCACACTGGGGAGCAGCGTCGACCGGGGTTCGGGCCGGTGGCGGCGCAGCGCCGTGGATGTCGACCTGCGGTGGTTTTCGCCCCTTCTGGTCTTCCGGCGGAGCCGCATCCGCCAGTTCCTGATGCTCAACTACACCCAGGGCTGGAACCGCGATACGGGTAACGACGAGAGCGTGCGTTTCACGCGGCGCAACGGTTTGCAGGCGCTCAAGGAGCACGCGATCGGCACCAACCGTACGGTGCTGAACACCGAGACGGTCTTTTTCACACCCTGGCAGCCCCTGGGTTTCCGCATCGCCTTTTTCGGATTCGCCGACGTCGGGTCGATAGGCTATTCGCCCGACCTGTTCCGCAACGAGTTCTTCGCGTCGCTCGGCGGCGGCATCCGGCTCCGCAACGAGCGGTTGATATTCAGTACGTTGCAGATACGCCTGGGGCTCGCGTTCGGCAAGCACGGGTTGGTCGGCAGCGAGTATTTCCGTTGCTCCAGCTACACTCGGCTCGAACAGTATCGTTATCGGCCTGAGCGACCCGAAATCATCGGGTTCGAGTAGTGTTTTGGCAGATAGGCATACCATTTTTGCGCTCCGCTCGCGGCCGGGTTCCGCGGCCGGAAAGGCGATTCTTTCCATAAAAAAGACCTGCCGCAAGGCAGGTCTTTCTGTTTTTCGGGACGGTCGCTTCTCGGGTTTTCCCGCTTTTCGGGGGCTTGGGTTCTCGCGTTTCTTAGCGTTTGGCCGTGTCCGCTTTTGTGCCGCTCTTTTCCCCTTCTTGTGTCCTTTTGCCCCTCTTTTGCCCCTCTTTCGCTCTTCGGGCGCCTTTCATCGGCTCCTCTCTCGGCCCCTCTCTCTTGGCCCCTCTCTCGGGCCCCTTTTCAGCGGCGGCTTTCTTTGGCTTCGATGCACTCCGTGGCGTGGGGTACTTTCATCAGGCGTTCCTTGGGAATCAGTTTGCCCGTGGTCTTGCAGATGCCGTAGGTCTTGTTTTCGATGCGCACGAGGGCCATTTCAAGGTTGCGGATGAACTTCATCTGGTGGGCGGCCAGGCGTCCGCTCTCCTCTTTGGAGAGGGTCGCGGCTCCCTCTTCCAGCACCTTGAAGGTCGGCGAGGTGTCTTCCGTGTCGTTGTCGGCCGTATGGGTGATGGTCGCGCGCAGCAGTTCGTAGTCGGCCCGCGCGTTCTCCAGCTTTTTCAGAATGACCTGTCTGAATTCTTCCAGTTCGGCATCGCTGTATCTGTTCTTCTCGTCAGCCATAGTCTTAGTCGCATTAGGTTTTATGTAAAATTAGGTATTATTTCCGACAATACCAAATTTTGCGCCTTATTGTCTCCGTTTCGCCTCCCGATGCTTTTTCGGCCGGAAGCCCGGGCTCCGTCCGGCTAACGAAATCCCCCGCCGGAGCGGGGGAGTAACGGGTCGGTCGTATGCGGATTCGCAGCTGCCGGGGCACCTGCGGACTTCCGGACTGGGGTTGGAGACCGGATACCTTTTGGCGAGAGGGTCGGGTGGCTGGCCGGCTTTTTTGCCGGGGCCGGTATTTTCTCGCCCCTCCCTCCGGCGGGCGTGTCAGACGCGCGTCAGAGCGATGCGGACGGATTGTTCGTCGATTTCGGCATCGACGCACGCTTCGCCCGTAGGTGCGGCCGCCAGGCGGACGGAGTCGGCCAGCGTCTGCGATGCGATGTAGTCGGCATGCCGGGCGACGGCGTCGGCCACGAAGCCGAGGTCGGCGATTTCGACGCGGATGCGGTCGGTGACTTCGAATCCCGAATCCTTGCGGATGTTTTGGATGCGGTTGACCAGCTCGCGGGCCACACCCTCGGCACGCAGGTCGTCGGTGAGCGTGATGTCGAGCGCCACGGTCAGCTTGCCCTCCGTGGCGACGAGCCAGCCCGGCATGTCTTCCGACGTGATTTCGAAGTCGGCGGGCGTCACCGTGATTTTCTCGGCACCCAGCTCCAGCACGGTTTCGGCTGCGGCCTCGATTTCGGCGATGCGCTCCTGCGAGAATTCGGCCGTGAGGGCCGCGATCTGCTTCATGTATTTGCCGTAGCGGGGGCCCAGGGTCTTGAAGTTGGGCTTGATGCGCTTGGTGATGATGCCGGCGGTGTTTTGGATGAGTTCGACCTCCTTGACGTTCACTTCGTTCATCACCAGCTTCTTCACCGCTTCGATACGGGCCGCCATGGCCGGATCGAGGACCGGAACGATGATTTTCTGCAGCGGCTGGCGCACCTTGATGGAGACCTTGCGGCGCAGGGCCAGCACCATCGAGGAGAGCTGCTGCGCCGTGGCCATCATCTCTTCCAGGGGGGTGTCGATGAGCGTCGGGTCGGCCTTGGGGAAGGTCGAGAGGTGGACCGATTCGTCGCTGTGGCGGCCGCTCACGGCGTTCAGGTCGCCGAAGATGCGGTCGGAGATGAACGGTGCGAACGGAGCCGAGAGCATCGCTACGGTCTCCAGGCAGGTGTAGAGCGTCTGGTAGGCCGCCAGCTTGTCGTCGGTCATCCCGCCGCCCCAGAAACGCTTGCGGTTGAGGCGTACATACCAGTTGGAGAGGTTCTCGCCCACGAATTCCTGGATGGCGCGGGCCGCCGGCGTGGGGTCGTAGTCTTCCAGACAGCGCGTGACGTCGGCGACGAGCGTGTTGAGGAGCGAGATGATCCAGCGGTCGATTTCGGGGCGCTCGGCGACGGGAATCTCCTCTTCGCGACCCGTGAAACCGTCGATGTTGGCGTAGAGGGCGAAGAACGAATAGGTGTTGTAGAGCGTGCCGAAGAACTTGCGGCGCACCTCGTCGACGCCCTCGCGGTCGAACTTGAGGTTGTCCCACGGCTGGGAGTTGGAAATCATGTACCAGCGCGTGGCGTCGGCTCCGTAGGTGTCGAGCACCTCGAACGGGTCGACGGCGTTGCCCAGACGCTTGGACATTTTGTTGCCGTTCTTGTCGAGCACCAGACCGTTGGAGATGATGTTTCTGAAAGCCACCGAGTCGAAGAGCATCGAAGCGATGGCGTGCAGCGTGAAGAACCAGCCGCGCGTCTGGTCGACGCCCTCGGCGATGAAGTCGGCGGGGTAGACGTCGCCGAATCCCTCCTTGTTCTCGAACGGGTAGTGGACCTGCGCGTAGGGCATGGCGCCCGAGTCGAACCACACGTCGATGAGGTCGGGTTCGCGGCGCATGGGCTCGCCCTTGGACGAGACGAGCACGATCTGGTCGACGTAGGGACGGTGGAGGTCGATGTTGGCGGTCGAATAGTTCTCTGCCGACATGTCGCCGACCTTGAAATTCTTGTAGGGATTCTCCTGCATGAAGCCGGCGGCGATCGACTTCTCGATTTCGCCCGTCAGCTCCTCGACCGAACCGATGCACTTGAGTTCGGCGTGGTCCTCCGTGGCCCACACGGGCAGCGGCGTGCCCCAGAAGCGCGAACGCGAGAGGTTCCAGTCGACCAGCCCCTCCAGCCACTTGCCGAAGCGGCCCGTACCGGTCGACTCGGGCTTCCAGCGGATGGTCTTGTTGAGCTCGATCATGCGGTCGCGCAAGGCCGTGGTGCGGATGAACCACGAGTCGAGCGGGTAGTAGAGCACCGGTTTGTCGGTGCGCCAGCAATGGGGATAGGAGTGGGTGTGCTTCTCGATTCGGAAGACCTTGTTTTCGGCCTTGAGCATGACTGAGAGGTCGATGTCGAGCGTCGAATCGGCGTCGGTGAGCTTGTCGTCGTAGGCGTTCTTCACGTAGCGGCCGGCATATTCGGCGTAGTGCTTGGTGTCGACATGCGTGCGCACGAAGTCGGGGTCGAGGTCGTCGAGGAGGAAGAACTTGCCGGTCCGGTCGACCATCGGCTGGTTCTTGCCGGCCCGGTCGACCATGAAGAGGGGCGGGATGCCGGCGGCGCGGGCCACGCGGGCATCGTCGGCGCCGAACGTGGGGGCGATGTGGACGATGCCGGTACCGTCGGAAGTGGTCACGTAGTCGCCCGCGATGACGCGGAACGCATCGCCGTCGGGCTTGACCCACGGAATCAGCTGTTCGTAGCGGATGCCGACGAGTTCGTCGCCGCGCCAGCTCTCGCCGGTAAGCTCGTAGGTGCCCTCCATCTTCTTGGTGAAGCAGGCGGGAACGAGGTCGCGGGCCAGGATGACGGCCTGCGGCGTCTCGGTATAGGGGTTGGTGCAGCGCACCTTGACGTACTCGATCGACGGGCCGACGGCGAGCGCCGTATTGGACGGCAGCGTCCACGGAGTGGTCGTCCAGGCCAGGAAGTAGAGCGGGCAGTCGTCGCTGCCGAAGAGCTTCTCGCTCTCGGCGTTGCGGATGATGCGGAACTGCGCCGTGCAGGTGGTGTCCTTGACGTCGCGGTAGCAGCCCGGCTGGTTGAGCTCGTGGGTCGAAAGACCCGTGCCGGCGGCGGGGGAGTAGGGCTGGATGGTGTAGCCCTTGTAGAGCAGTCCCTTGTCGAAGAGCTGCTTGAGGAGCCACCACAGCGTCTCGATATACTTGTTGTCGTAGGTGATGTAGGGATCGTCCATGTTGACCCAGTAGCCCATCTTGCGCGTGAGGTTCTCCCACACGCCCGTGAACTCCATGACGGCCTCGCGGCAGGTGCGGTTGTACTCCTCGATGGAAATCTTGCGGCCGATGTCCTCCTTGGTGATGCCCAGCTTCTTCTCGACGCCCAGCTCGACGGGCAGTCCGTGGGTGTCCCACCCGGCCTTGCGGTGCACGCGGAAACCTTGCTGCGTCTTGTAGCGGCAGAAGACGTCCTTGATGGTGCGGGCCATGACGTGGTGGATGCCCGGCAGTCCGTTGGCCGACGGGGGACCCTCGTAGAAGACGAACGACGGGTGTCCCTCGCGCGTGGAGATGCTTTTGCAGAATGTGTCGCGGGCATCCCACTCGCCGAGAACCTCGGCGGCGAGCCCGGCCAGATCGAGACCTTTGTACTCCTTGAATTTCATAGCGGTATAGGCTGTTTCGTGTCGGTGGTCCGACAATTTGCAAAGATACGAATAAGTAAGGGCAAAAGCAAGTTTACTTGCATTTTGCCGAACGTGAGTATCTAAGATGCAATCAAAGATAAGAAGAAGAATTCAAAATTCACAATCCGCGATTGACAAATTCATGCGACGGAGGGCAGCGGACTTGCAGGCCGCAGCCTCCGGCGGCTTGCTGAAAGCAGGGTTTTGCGATTATTCCCGAGATATTGTTTGCTTGGAATGCAAATATAGCAAAACCCCGTTCTTAACGGGGCGGGGGATGTCACGTCGGGCGGAAAGACTCTTCGGGGGCGGCTGCGGGGGTCGCACCTATGGTGCGAGCCGCCCCCGAGGGAAAACAGCGATTCGGGAACGTCAGCGGAAGCAACACGATAAATTCTTTGGGACGGCGATTCTGACGGTGCAGTCGGAATGACGCCTCGTTAAGAACGGGGTTTAATATTGCAGTCGCAGATTATTCGTTGCCCGGCTCGCGCTCCGCGCGACCCCCCCCAGCCGGGCAACGAAGAAAAGGCGAATGCTGTGCAGTGCGAGTAAAGATGGGGAGAGCCGGGGCCCTTGGAGGGGAGGGGTAGATTCTTCGTCGCTGTGCTCCTCTGAATACAAGGCGGGAGCTGTAGAAGAGATGCGGATGAAGCAGATTCTTGACTGCGCTGCGTTTGTTGTTCTCCTCTTGTTGTTTGCCGGAACAAAAAGAGGAGAGCCATGCCCTCCTCGATTCTTAATTCATGATTGCGCTTCGGTGCTTACTCGAACGACTGCATCTCGATGAGTTTGGCGTAGATGCCGCCCTTGGCCATGAGCTCGGTATGCGTGCCCTGCTCGGCGATGCGGCCGTGGTCGACGACGATGATGCGGTCGGCGCTGCGGATGGTCGACAGGCGGTGGGCGATGACGATGGACGTGCGCCCGACCAACAACTTGTTGAGCGCCTCCTGCACCAGCTTCTCGCTCTCGGTGTCGAGGGCCGAGGTGGCCTCGTCGAGAATCAGGATGTCGGGGTTTTTCAGCACGGCGCGGGCTATGGAGAGCCGCTGGCGCTGGCCGCCCGAGAGCTTCGAACCCCGGTCGCCGATGTTGGTGGCGTAGCCCTCGGGAGCCTCGCGGATGAAGTCGTCGGCGTTGGCGACGCGGGCTGCCTCGACGATCTCTTCATGGGTGGCGTCGGGACGTCCCAGGGCGATGTTGCCCTCGATGGTGTCGTTGAAGAGCACGGTGTCCTGCGAGACGACGCTCATGTGGGCGCGCAGGCTCTCCTGCCGGTAGTCGCGCAGAGGCACCCCGTCGATGAGGATGTCGCCGGCCGAGGGGTCGTAGAAACGGGGAATCAGCTCGCTGAGCGTCGATTTGCCGCCGCCCGACGGACCCACCAGGGCTACCGTCTCGCCGCGGCGGATTTCGAACGAGACGCCCCCGATGACTTCGCGGCTGCCGTCGTAGGAGAAGTGCACGTCGCGGAACTCGATTTTGTCCTTGAGGCCGCGGAGCTCCAGCGCCTCGGCCTTATCCTCGATTTCGCTGCGGGTGTCGATGATGGAGAAGATGCGCTCGCCGGCGGCGATGCCCTGGTTGATGTTGGCGAACTGGTCGATGAACGTACGCACCGGGCGCGTGATTTGCGAGAACATGGCGATGAAGGCGATGAATCCTCCGGCGTTGAGCAGGCCCCGGACGACCAGGGCGCCGCCGAAGACGAGCATGACGCCTACGGCCATGATGCCCAGGAATTCGCTCATGGGCGAGGCCAGCTGCTGCCGCCGGGCCATGGAGAGGGTGATGCGCGAAAGGTCGGCGTTGATGGCGTAGAACTTGCGTCTGATGTAGTCGGTGGCGTTGTAGCTCTTGATGACCTTGATGCCCGAGAGCGACTCGTCGAGCGCCGAGACCAGCTCGCCCATGCGCTGCTGGTTCGTCAGCGCCGGGTGTCGCAGCCGCTTGACGATGCTGCCGATGAGCAGCGCCACGACAGGGAGGTAGAAAAGCGAGAAAAGCGACAGTTCCCACGAAATTCCGACCATCATCACCAGGTAGAAGATGATGAGAAACGGCTCGCGGAAAGCCACCTGCAAGGTGTTGGTGATGCAGAACTGCACGACGTTGACGTCCGACGTGATTTTCGAGATGATGTCGCCCTTGCGCTGGTCGCTGAAATAACCGGCGTGCATGCCGATGACGCGGGAGAACATCTCGTTGCGGATGCGTTGCAGGGTGCGGGTGCGGAGCTGCTCGACGGTCCACGAGCCCAGGTAGCGGAACAGATTGCTCAGGAAACTCGACCCCACGGCGATGGCGGCCAGCAGGATGAGCACGTTCTCGACCCGGAATTCGGTGAAGATGCGGCCGTAGCAATAGTTGAACAGCGTTTCGAGGTAGGCCGAGTCGAACTCCACGGGCGGAAGCCGGTCTACCGTCTCGAACGTGTAGTCGGGCCTGAACATCGTGTTGAGAATGGGGATGATGAGCAGGAACGTGCAGGAGTTGAAGAGCGCGTAGAGGAGCGAGTAGAAGAAGTAGGGCACGGCATAGCGGCCGAGGGGCTTGGCGAATCCTAAGAGCCGCAAATATGTCTTGAACATCCGGGTCGGGGTTTTGTGGCTGCGAAGATACGAAAATAAAGTGAAAGGTGAAAAGTGAAAGGGGAGAGGTGAAAAGCGAAACGTTGCTCTGCCTTTTTCGGCTTTTTGCGAACATGGTTTGTCCGGCAAGGTGCAGTTATCGGCTACTTGGGGCTTTTTGCTTGCCGGCTTGCCGGTGCAGGTTTTGCGGATGGGTGTCCGGCACGCGATTATCGGCGCGGCCGGAACACCTGCTTATTTTCTACTTTTCACCTTCCACTTTTCACCTCTCACTTTCCGAAGTCGAACGCTATGTCGATGTGCAGCCCCTCGTCGCCCTTTTTGATGCGGATGTTGCCGGGCTGGCTGTTGGGGCCCTGCTGCTCGATGGGCTTGAACGAACGGATGGCCGGGATGTCCAGCAACAGCGAGATGTCGCCCTCCGGAAAGGCCGGCATCGTGTCGCCCGTGCCCCCGGTCGGTTCGCGGGGCGTGAAGAGCCGCAGGAAGATGCCGTCGGAGAGGGCGTGGATGCTCCATGGCGCCGGAGCACCCTCGAACGTGGCCCAGTACAGTTCGGCGTGGTAGCCTTTGAACTCGGGATATTGCAGTGCGTCGTAGCTCTCGCCCGTGACGGTGTCGTTGTATGCCTTGTGCCAGATGCCGTGGCGCGTACCTTCGATGCGGTTTTTCCACACGCGGTAAGGTCCGCGGCCCAGCCAGCGCATGCCCGTGCAGGCGCTCTCCGGATAGGAGAAGGTGAGCCCCAGGTTGTAGACTTCGGTGTCGGTGAAGGCATCGTCGAAACCGCCGCCGCCCGAAGCGCGGTTGAGCAGCAGGGCTTTCATCTCCAGCAGTCCGTCGGGCGTGAGCCGCCAGACGATCGAGTCGACGCCGCCCCGGTAACGGGCGCAGTAGCGGGCGCCGTCGGGCGCCGTGCGGACCGTGCTCCGCTCGGGCTGGCAGACCATCTTCATGCCCACGGCTACGGGGCCGTCGGTGAGGGGGATGGTGCGGCCGTGGGCCCGGAGGCTTCGGAGCATGCCTGTGGCGGGGTCGAACGTCGCCTCCACCTTGTCGCTGCGCAGCACCACGGCGTCGGCCGTCCGCAAGGCTTCGGGCTGCGATGCGGCGGCCCGGGGCGCGGCGCTCTTTTCGCGTTCGAAATAGGCCCGGGCCAGCCGTATGGGGCGGCTCCAGGTGCAGAGACTGCGGCCGTCGGGACCGAAAGCCTCCAGTTCGAGCAGGTCGCCGTCGCGGAAACCGGCCGGGAGCCGGAAGCGGGCGCGTCGCGTCTCGCCGGGTCCGGCGTCGGGAAGCGTCACTTCGCCCCTGGCCACGATGCGGCTGAGCGTGTCGGCGCCCCGCAGCGGCGAGGGGCAGGTGCGCACGGTGTAGGTCATGCGGCATCGCGAGAGGTTGGTGAAGAGATATTCGTTGCGCACGCGGAACGAACCGTCGAAGCGCCCGGCGGCAAGGAACGGTTCGATGCGCAGGGGCGACCATTGTGCGCGGATGGCGTAGAAGCTCCCCTCCTTTTCGCGCCGGGGCCCCACCACGCCGTCGGGGGCGTTCGACCCGTCGGAGTCGAGCATGCCGCCGCGGTCGGTGCGCCGGGGCGCCTCGTCGCAGAAAGCCCAGATGAAGCCGCCGGCGAAATAAGGCGATGCGAGCCACCGCTCCCAGAAGTCGCGCAGTCCGGCTCCGCCGCCTTGGTCGTACATGGCATGCATGAACTCGGTGGGCAGGAAGACCTTGTAGCCGTTGGTGAAGCGTCCCACACCCGTGAGATAGGCCGGGTAGTGGTGGGTGTCGATGCCGTCGAAATCGGCCCACGGATGGATGACGCGGCGGCGTTGCAGACGGTCGTGATGAGCGAACAACGTATCCAGTTTGGTGTTCCAGCCGCCCTCGTTGCCGTTGCTCCACAGCACGATGCAGGGGTGGTTGGCGTCGCGCTCCACCGTCTCGCGCACGAGCTGCCGCCCCGTTTCGGTGTCGTAGGCGTCGTGCCAGCCCGCCAGTTCGTCGATGTAGAGCAGTCCCAGCGAGTCGCACATGTCGAGGAAATGTTCGTCGGGCGGATAGTGCGAGCGCACGGCGTTCATGTTCATCGAACGGATGAGCTCGGCGTCGAGCCGGCTCAGCGCAGGGCTCGTCGCCCGGCCGCCGTCGACCGAGAAAGAGTGGCGGTTGATGCCTTTCATGACAAGCTTGCGGCCGTTGAGATAGATGCCGTCCTGCGGCACGAACTCCACCGTGCGGAATCCTATGCGCGTTTCGCGCTGCTGGATGGTCCGACCTGCGGGGTCGAGCAGTTCGAGCCGCGCGGTGTAGAGGTCCGGAGTCTCCGGAGTCCAGGGCCGGACGGCTGCCCATGCGCTTTCCAGCAGGGTTTCGGCGTCCGCGACGGGCACCGTGACGCTCGCCGCGCCGTCCGTCGTTGTGACCGGAGCCCCGTCCGCCAGTTTCCGCAGCGAGAGCCGCAGGGTATGGCTCTGCGTGTCGCCCTCCGTTTCGGCCAGCACCCGCAGGCGTCCGTCGTGCGAGGCGTCGAGCAGATAATGGCGGATGTGGGTCGGCGGCACGACCTCCAGCCACACGGGGCGGTAGATGCCGCCGTAGAGCCACCAGTCGGCCTTGCGCTCGGCGGCGTTGACGCTCTTGTTGGCCGAGTGCTTGGCGACCCGCACTTCCAGGAGGTTGCGGTGTCCGAGGCGGAGCAGTGGGGTGATGTCGTAGCTGAAGCGGTAGAAGCCGCCCTGATGGATGTCGCCCGCCCGGCGGCCGTTGACCAGCACTTCGGTGTCGGTCATCACGCCGTCGAAGAAGATCTTCACCCGTTGTCCTCGCCAGGTCTCCGGGGCGTCGAACCGCAGCCGGTAGATGCCCTCCTCGGTGCTCGGCTCGGCGCCTTTGACCGTATACCAGCGGCCGTAGGTGTAGTCGCCGAACCCTTGCAGCTCCCAGTTGCAGGGCACTCCTATCGGGCGCCACACACCGCTGTTCTGCCCGGCCGAGCAGCGGAACTGCCACGTTGCGGGGTCGTCGATGCCGCAGCCCGAAAGGTAGATGCGTTCGGGATGGGGCGCCTGCGCGGCGGCAGAACCGCCCGAAAGCAGCAGCAAGAGGAGGAGCAGTCGGCGCATCATGTCGTTATTGCAGTTTGTAGACCTCCGAACCGGCCAGCAGGAAGCAGCCCAGGCCGAAATCCTCGAAATCGGGCATCGAATCGTAGCGCACGGGCTGCCCGTCCTTGGGCTCCTTGCCGGTGCCCTGCACGTAGCCCAGGAAGCCGTTGGGGTGGAGCGCTTCGCCGACCAGGGCATTCCAGGCCTTGACGACGGCGGGCAGATATTCCTTGCGGTCGAGCAGGCCGTTGTTGATGCCCCACGCCATGCCGTAGACGAAGAGGGCGGTGCCGGTGCTCTCCTTGCCGCCGAAGTTGGATTCGTCGTGCAGGCTCACGTTCCAGAATCCGTCTTCGCGCTGGCAGGCTTTCAAGGCCTTGCACATGGCCCGCAGGTCGGCAATGTAAGCGGCGCGGTGCGCCTCGTCGGCCGGAATGTCTTGGAGCACGCGCACCAGAGCCGCCACGACCCAGCCGTTGCCGCGCGACCAGTAGCAGTTGCGGCCGTTGGGCTCCTTGTAGGGCGGTACGAAATCCTTGTCGCGCCACCAAAGCCCCTCTTTGGCGTTGTAGAGGCCCCTGGCCAGCGTGTTGCGGCTCCATGCGTACATCTCCCACGCCTTGTCGAAGTAGCGCCGGTCGTTCTTCACGCGGCCCAGCTTCGTGAGGACGGGCATGCCCATCTGGATGGCGTCGATCCACGTCCAGTCGTCGACCTGCGGCGTGTTGACCAGCATGTTCATCGACCCGAGGGTCTTGGTCAGCCGGTGCGGCTCGGGGCAGAGCTCGTAGAGGTCGATGTAGGTCTGCGAGCAGCAGTAGTTGTCGGCGTTGCGCGTGGGAGTGTCGTCGCGGCGCATGCCCCACTTGTGGAAGTCGGCCCAGCGGCACGCATAGTCGTAGTAGCGGTTTTCGGGGTGGATGGCGTAGAGGGCCATGAGTCCTTCGTAGTAGACGGCGCGCGTCCAGATGTTGGATTCGTAGACTTTCTTGCGCGAGTAGTAGGGCATGACGGCCGTGGGGTCGGCGTATTTGCGCATGAAGTAGTCGTTGGCGCGCACCAGGGCGGCCAGGGTCTGCTTGCGGTCGGGGAGCTCCTGTGCCGGAGCGATGGACGGAAGCGTGGCCGCGAAGAGCAGCAGAGCGAGAAGTTTTTTCATGTTATCGGATGTTTTTCTTATCGGATGGTTTGCGTTGTTACGGGGATGAGCCGTACCGGCCCTGCGAGTCCCGAGGGCTCCGAAGACCAGGCCGAGGTGTCGAGCGGGCCGTTCTGTGCGCTCACGATGTTGGCGTCCTTGAACTTGCGCCACTCCGCGCCGCGACGGTCGTAGGCGGCGATGAGGTTGGCGGGCAGGTTGGTGACGTCGATTTCGATGCGGTTGGCGCCGGCTTGCAGCCATTTCCCGACATCGAGCCGGAACGGCACCGACCAGGCGATGCCCGCCTCGCGGCCGTTGACGCGTACGCGGGCCGATTCGCAGACGGTGCCCAGGTCGAGGACCCAGCTGTCGGCCGCGGCGGGATCGGGTACATTGAAAACGGCCGTGTAGCGGCCTGTGCCGCAAAGCTCGGACAATTCGGGAGCAAGGTCGTTCCAAATGCCGGGCCGGGAGAGACGGAAAGTCGCGGCGACGGCCGGCTCCGAGTCGGGAAACGAGAGCGTCCAGCCGCAGCCCTCGATGGCGGCGCCCTCCGCACCGGCGTAGAGCCAGTCGGGGGTGTCGGCGCGCGGAGCGGCATGGGTTTCGAGCAGCAGCGACTGCCCGGGTTCGAGTTGTAGCCGGACCTCCGTGGTGCCGCGGCCGGCTGGACGCGAAGCCGCCGTGCCGCGCCGGCCCGTCAGCGGGTCGGTGAGCACGACTTCGGCGGCTGCGGTGCCGAGTTCGTACCAGCCGTCGAGACGCGGACCCCGGGTCAGCCAAAGGAAATAACGTTTGCCTGCGCCGTCGTTCAGTCGGACGAGCTGACAACCCTCCGCTTTGAGCGCTTCGTATGCGGCGCCGGTCGCCGCCAGCAGCTGCGGCAGGTCGCTGCCCGTGAGGATGCGGCCCCGGCCGAAGCGATGCTCGGCAAGCGTGCCGAAGTCGGCGGCAGGAAGCTGCCGGAGGAGTTTGCCGAGAGCCTTGCGGCGGCTGTCGAGGCGGGCGAGACCTGCCACGTCTTCGGGATAGCGGCCCAGGAAGACCACGGTGGCGCCGCGGCGGGCCAGCTCCAGCGCCTTGTCGAGCGTTTCGTGCGGAATCAGCCGGCAGTCGGGCAGGATCAGCGCTCGGTAGCGGGCGCCCGATTCGGCGACGAGCGCGCCGCTCTCGGCACGCACTTCTTGCAGGTGGAGGTCAGAGATGTAGTCGGCGTCGTAGCCGCCGCGCACGATGGCGTTCATCGTGTGTTTGAGTCCGGGCATGGTCCGCTCCATTTTGTGGATGTCGAACAGAAGCAGGTTCTTGCCGCGCTGGGCGTCGCCGATGTCGTCCATCGGGATGTAGAGCAGCAGGTCGTTGTCGGGCGTGCCGGCCTGCAAGAACTCCTGGCAGCGGGCCACGTAGCCGAACATCCCCTCGGCATCGCGCCACAGCGTGGCCGTGGGCGAGAGGTTGACCGAGGCGTAGAAGAGCCAGCCGGGGAACGGTTCGTCCTTCGGCGAGTAGGGGGCGCCGTGGAAGTAGACATGGTTGACGCCCGAAGCGAGTATCTGGTCGATCTCGGGTTTGCATCGCGCCAGCGAAGTGCGGAAGTGCTCGGTCAGCCACGTGAGAGTCTCGCACGAAGTGAGCCGCTTGCCGGTGACGTGGGCGGCCGACGAAGCGAACTTCAGGACGGCCGGGTCGGCATCGCTCGCCTTGGCGTCGGGGTCGGGCCGCAGGCCGGGGATGTCGAACGCCGTGCGGCCGAACGACTCGCATTCGGGGATGTCGACCGCGGCGTAGAAGTCGAAGATGTTGCCCGGCGACCCGTGGGCCTGATTGCGGATGCGCACGCCGCGGGCATGGGCCCAGACGGTCCACACCTGGGTGAAGTTGCGCAGGAGCATGCCGGCGAGCGTCTGCCGGTAGTCGTGGACCACGCGCCGGGAGAGGTCGTCGGCCCCTGCTGCGGCGAATTCGGGCAGGCGGTCCTGCAAACGGTAGCCGTGGTCGCGCTCGAACTCCTCCAAAAGAGTGGTGTCCCAGCTGGCGCCGTAGACCTCGAACGAATCGTTGAAGAAGGTGTCGGGCCATGGTGCTCCCGCGTCTTCGAAGGCTTCGTCGAAGCGGGCCAGGTAGTGCTCGACGGCCGCGCGGTTGTAGTGGTTGAGCACCAGTCCCTCGCCGCCGGGCGCTGCGCGCTTGACTTTCTGGAACGTACGGCCCGCCCACAAGGCGTAGAGCCTCCATTCGCCCTCCGGGGCTCGCCAGTCGAGCGTGCCGTCGGCCGCGACGCGGGGTATCAGGTCGATGCGCCGGTCTCCGCAGACGGCTTGCAGGGCTTGCAGCTGCGCCACGGGGCGCTGTTTCTCCTCGGCAGGCAGCAGGGGTTCGGCGAGACGCCCGCCGGCGGGGAGAACCCGCGTTTCGAGGATGTATTTCTGTGCGCTGCGGTCGGTCGTTACCCACGGTCCGCCGAAAGGCCAGCCCGTGCCGTTGTTCATGTCGACCTGCAACCCCAGCTTGGCGGCCCGGGTCACGGTGTGCTTGTAGGCCTCCATCCATGCGGGCGAGAGGTACGTAAGGTCGTTGGCCTCGTTGCCGCGCACGCCGTAGATGGGCGTGATCTCCATGCCGCCGATGCCCTTGCGGGCAAACTCGGAGAGGTTGCGGTCGAGCCCCTCGGGGTCGACGGCGCTGCCGAGCCACCACCAGCGTACGTAGGGCTTGTGCTCGGGCCGGGCCGGGGCTGCGGGGGCTGCGGGAGGTGCGGCGGCCGGCAGGAGGGCGGCGAGACAGAGTATGCAGAGGAGTTTGCGCATGGTTATTCGTTTTGCAGGGTCACGGCCATCAGACCGATGACCACGTCGTTGGACAGGGTTTCGAGACGCAGTTCGCGCAACTCTTTCTCGGGGTCGAGCCGCAGGTCGACCAACGTTGCGGCGCCCCCGTCGATAAGGCGTCCGTAGACCCCCTCGATGCCCAGCTCGTCGCCCAGACGGCGGCTGACGCGTCCCGACCCGAGGTGGAGCCGGTAGGGCGGCAGCACCCCTTCGGGCAGCGCGAAAGCTCCTTGGTCGAAGTAGAAATCCTGCTCGATGGGGGCCCAGGTCGTGGGGTTGACAAGTTCGAACCGTTCTTCCGTACCGTCGGCGTAGACCACCGTGACAACGCCGTTGGCGATGTCGTACTGCATGTGGTTGGTGGAGCCGGCCAGCAGAAGGTAGGCGTGCGCGGCGCGTCCTTCGAGGGAAACGGTCGCAGTATCGGGATAGTTGTCCCACAACGAGGTGTAGAGGATGTTGGGACCCTCGGCCGGGGTGCGGAACGGGATGCCGAGCGAAGTTTCGATGACGCCCGCGTCGCCTGCCAGGGCCCGCAGGCCGCTGTCGTCGATTTCGGCCGTCTGCTTGGGGTGGCACCACTCGCCGATGCCCTGCACGGGTATCTGCAAGGTCGTGCAGTCGGGTCGCGGCGAGAGGTAGCGGTTGCGGAAAATGTCGGTCACCGAAGCGTTGAACGGCACGTCGACCGTGCGGCAGGCCTCGCGGCGGATGTCGTCGAAGCCGTTGTCGGGCGCCGGCTGCGGAGTCTCCGGGCGGCAGGAAGGCTGCCACCAGGCGACGTTGGCCTGCTCCATGCGTACGAAGTCGACGGGCCCTACCGTACGGGTTTCGCGGATGCCTGTTTCCACCCGGTGTTTGCGGGCCGGCAGCCACGCGATTTCGATTTCAAGCCGGGGAGCGTCGCCCGCGTCGATGCGGATGCGGGGCATGCCGACAGAATTTTCGACGAGCTGCCAGGCGGTGCGGCGGCCGTTGACTTTCACCGATTTCACACCGTCGACAGAGACCGGAACCGTCAGCTCGATGCGTGTGCCGGCCGGGAACCGGTTCTCCACCGAGTAACGCACGCCGCGTGCGTCGCGGAGCATCGAATAGCTCAGGTCGGCCATGTCGACGGAGGCTTCGTCCCACGCAGCCGGGAAGCCCGGTCGCAGCTTCACGCGGCCGCCGAAGAGGTCGGGCCGGATGCCGTAGAGTCCTTCGACCAGCGCCCTCGACCACACGCCCACCGGGTCGCCGAAGTCGCGGTAGCATTCGCCCCGTGCGGCGTCGTAGTGGCTGATCTGCCCGAAGTTGAGCGGTGAAGCGCCGAGATACATGTTGTCCAGCGCCACGCTTTTCATCAGCCGGAACGCCTCTTCGGGACGGTCGGCCTGCCAATAGGCCAAAGCCGTGTGCATCACTTCGGCCACGGCCACGTTGTTGATGCTCCACGAGTAAGGCTTCCAGTCGGTGGTGGAGACGACGGCGTAGCCCTCTTCGAGGTCGGGCGATACGACGGGGATGTGCGGAATATGCCGCTCGACGTATTCGGTCGCCGCCCATGCTTCGAACGGGTCGGCCGTCTCGGAGTCGATGGCGTGGTAGACGGTCCACACGGCGGCGTTCTCGTGCAGGCGGCGGTGGCCCATTTTGTCGCGGTATTCGGCCCAGTGTCCCTTGTCGGACAGCCACAGTTCGCGCCGCAGGGCCGCGAGGATGGCGTCGGCCTCCCGGCGGTAGGGCGCGGGGTCGATGCCGATGGCTTCGGCGATGCGGGCCGCCTGGCGGTTGGCATAGTAGTTATAGGCGGTGGAGTGGGTGACGGCGCCGCCCGTGTAGTAGAGCGCGTCGCTGGCCCAGATGCAGCAATAGGCGTCGTAGAGGTGGTCGCCGTCGGGGTCGAAGTTGCGCTTCTCCCACTTCAGGTGGCGGTCGATGACAGGAAAAATCCGCCGGGCGTACTCCCGGTCGCCGGTCCATGCCAGGTGGCGCAGCAGCTCGTCGATGTAGCAGAGGTTCATGTCGTAGTGCGACATCTCCTCCTTTTTGCCGGGGCGGCGGGCGATGTAGCCGTCGCTGTACATCGGTGTGCCCCACCGTTTTTCGGCCCGGGCGAGGTTGAGTGTCGAATCCTGGCGCGGATGGGCGTAGACGGGCGGGATGCCGACAGCCTGGTTGGCCGCGTAGGTGTCGAAATGCCTGCGGGCCCGCTCGTGCCAGCCCAGGGCGTCGCCCACGTAGGCGCCGCGCCAGCCGCTGTAGGGTGCCCGCCAGCCCACGGCGCCGTGGAGCCATACCTCGCCGCTCCACAGTCCGTCGGCCGCCAGAGCCAGCGCTTCGCCGATGGGCGTGATGCAGGGGTCGGGCGTGCGGATTGTCAGGGCGCCGGCCAAATCGGCCCGTGCGGCCTCCGCCTCGGCGAAGCGTGCGGGGAGGGCGTCGGGAGCGAAGCTGCCCTGCGATGTTGCGGGGTAAACGGCCATGTAGCGTGTTTCGCCCGGAGCGAGGGTCAGCGAAGCCTGCAAGGCCGGATGCTCCGTGATGACGATCTGGTCGGTCGGCAGCGTGAGCCGCAGCACGGCGCGCTCCTTGCGGCCGTACTCCACCGTGGCGGTGCGGCCGTCGACGGTGTAGAGGTTGCCCGCACAGTATTCGGGCTTGAAGTCGAAGCAGTCGGGCTTGTCGACGCCGAGGTCGCCCTCGCGGTAGAACTTCACGTCGGCCACGCCGCCGAACCGCAGTCCGGCGCGGATGGCCTCATCGCCCGTGTTGGTGAGCCGCCACAGCGCCGCATCCTCCGACCGGAGCACCTGCGCCTCGATCTCGACCCGGTCGTCGAGCCGGTAGAGCATGCGCCCGGCCTCGTAGCGGGCGGTGCAATGTTCGCAGGGGATGTCGAAGCGCAGGTTGCCGCCCATGCGGGGAAGGTAGAGCCCGAATTCGGGCATGTCGCTGCACTCCAGGCGGAAACCCGAGTGGGCGCCGTAGAGCGCCCGGTTGAAGCGCGCCGTGCCGTCGGTGGTCTCGGCGCCGCTGCCTGCGGGTCGGTAGTGCAGCGGCCGCGGGGTGGCCGCTGCGGTGTTCCAGCTATAGTCTTCGTTGACCGCCGCAGGCTTCACGCTCTGCGCCGCGGCCGGCACCGCGCTCGTGAGCAGGGCCGCGATGAGGAGGATGGTCCGTCGCATCGTAGGTTCGGTATCAGGGCATCGGTTTCAGACCCTCCCAGCGCACGTCCCACGTGCCGTCCTTGGGGAATCCGGGGTTTTCGACATCGCAGCCGTCCCAGCCGGCGCACATCAGCGCCACGGCCGTCAGCAGACCGCCGTTGCCGGGCAGGTAGCAGCGCAGGCGCGCATCCTGGTAGTTGTGGCCGTTGACGAGGTAGGTGTTGGTGCGCTTGTCCATGAGCAGGGCGTTGAGCGCCTTTTCGGGCTCGCCGAGGCGCACGGCGTTCATGGCCGTCATGGGGTAGTCCCAGCCCCAGGTGCGGCCCCAGTTCCAGTTGTCGTAGATCCAGTCGAAGGTGTTGTGCATGAGGTCCGTGCGCACGAGCGGACACTGGGGCAGGATGCCCAGGGCGCCCAGCACGGCCATGTGGTCGGAGGTGAAGCGGATGTCCCGGTAGGTGTCCTCCGCCGTTTCGGCCGCGAGGTAGAGCCCCTCCTTGGCCGCCAGAGGCGAGAGCTTGTCGATCAGCTCGTCCCATTGCAGGTTGCGCCCCAGTCCCATGCGCTCGCGCCATTTCTGGGCCGTGGAGAGGGCGAAGTGCCAGTAGGAGAGTTCGAAAGGCGGATTGACCGTCTCGGCGGCACGCAGGGTCTCCTGCGCCGGGATGGCGCCGCGCAGGATGTAGCGGTTGCCCAGTCCGTCGTATTCGGCGAACGAGACCATGAATTCGGCCGTCTTCTGCACCAGGTCGTAATATTTTTTCAGCGTCTCCTCCGAGGGGTCCGCGCGGTAGACCAGTTCGGCGAGGTAGATGTAGTGGGGCTGCTGCCAGATGAGGAACGAACCCACCTTGGAGGGGGCCTCGATGCCCGACGGATCGGTCATCTTCATCCAGCGGATGCCCTCGAAGCCCTGCCGGCGGGCGATTTCGCGTGCGACGGGCTCCACGGAGGGGTACCAGTCGAGCGTGCGGGCCAGCAGCTTCTCACGGCCCCACAGCGCGAACTGCGCCTGGTGCCACCAGATCATTTCGAGGTGGAACTTGCCGAACCACGAATTGTAGGTGAGGCCCGTCTCCTGCGGGGGGCAGCTGCCGGCGCACTGGATGCCCAACAGATACTGCGACAAGACGATGCGGCGTTCGAGTTCGGCGGCCCGGGAGTCGGTGCAGCGGCTGAAGTCGACGGCGCCGCCCTCGGTCCAGTAGCTGCGCCAGTAATCGGCCGCGGCGGCGAGGGTGGCATCGGTGTCGGGCTGCGCTTCGGTGGGAGCGCTGCCATAGAAGCCGGCGCGCAGGGTGTAGTGTTCGGCCGTGGGGGTGAGCACGAAGCGGTTGCGCCCCGTCTGCGCCAGCTCGGCACCCTCGAAGTCGAGGACCACGTAATAGGCGGTGGCGTCGAGCGTGCGGCGAATCAGCGCATGCCCCGCGGTTTGCTCCACGAGCTCCGAGCTGTGCGCTTCGTCGCGCGACCAGTCGCATGCGTCGTCGCAGTGGCCGCCCGTGGGATAGGGGAAGCGGACGATGACGGGCAGCATGGCCGCGGTGCGGATGTCGGCGGCGATCATATCCTTTTCGGGATGGCAGACCGTGACGACGTCGACCTCCCTGCCGCCAACGGCGAAGTGCGAGTCGATGCGGCCTTGCCACAAGTCGAGCCGCTGGCGGATGCCGCTCACCTCGTCGGGTGCGAGGCTGTCGAAGCCGATGATGCCCAGGTGCAGGCGGTGGGGGTTGACGCGGTACCAGTCGGCGGCGCTCTTCGGGCGTCCCGCCTCGTTGAACTGCACGGCGTAGGGTTCGGTGCGGCCGCGGCCGAAGTCGTAGTCGCGCAGCGTCTCGTCGTGCGTATATTTTTCAGGGTTGGCGAAGCTGTGCCAGCCCCACTGGCTCTGCGTGCCGAGGGGCACGCCCTTGCTGTAGAGTTCGGGGAACGTCTGCAGTCCGGTGGCGTCGACCGTCATGGCGAACTCGCCGTTGCCCACCGAGAGCGACGCCAGCGAATCGAGGCTCGTCACCGTGGGGCTGTTGCGCGCGACGAGCGCCTCGCGGTCGATGGGTTCCTGGCGGGCTGCGGTGCAGCCGGCTGCCAGACAGAGGGTTAACAGAATCGTGCGGAATCTTGACATTTGGGGTTCGTTTTGTTTGTCGGTAAAGTTAGCGATTTTTGGGCAATATCGATTCGAGATAGACCTCCAAATTGGTGTAGTCGGCGCTCAGCGAACGAAGCGCACCGTCGTCCGGGTCGTCCGGGTCGAGTCCGTGGCGGCGCTCCCAGCGGTCGGGGATGCCGTCGCCGTCGCTGTCCTTGGGGGCCTTGCCCCCGCGCAGGACCGGCCAGCCGCCCACCTCGTCCTGCGAGTCGATGATGCCGTTGCCGCCGCCATCGAACGAAGCGCCGTAGGGTTTGAAGGTGCCTTGGCGCACCTCTTTTATCACGCGCCGGTCGTAGGCGTCGCGGCGGTGCGAACAGCCGGCCTGGCCGAGCACGCGGCGATAGGCCGTGAAGGCGTCCTCGTCGTATTCGGCTCCGGCCGTGAAAGGCCGGTCGCTCAGCGTGGAGTCGCGGCGGTTTTCGCAGAGCCCCAGTCCGTTGTCGCGGGTGACGGCGTCGCATCCCTCCAGAATGTTGCGCGCCAGGAAGCAGCGCGACGTGCCGTCCTCCGAAGCGTCGATCAGGCAGCTGCGTTTCTCGGGCCGCGTAGCGGGTCCGGGCTTGTAATAATTGTCGGTCATGTCGATGCGGCCGTGGCGTCCGCCGCCGTAAGCCGCCTTGAAACCCCAGTTGAAGACCACGTTGTGGCGGAACGAGACGGGCGCGAAGCCGTCGGACCCGAAGCGCGGGTTGCGCGACGAATGGTGGGCGAGCAGGTTGTGGTGGAACGTGGCGTTGCTGCCGCCCCAGATGCCGCCGAAGCCGTGGGCCCCCTTTTCGTGCTTGGACTTGGAGAGCGAATGCGACACGAGGCACCACTGGAGGGTGAAACGCTCGGTCTCGTAGAAAGAGACGCACTCGTCGATGGACCACGAACAGGAACAGTGGTCGATGATGACGTCGCGGATTTTGCGGCCGCCGAGGGCGTCGTCGACGATGCCGGCGATGTCGCCCATGCGGAAGCGCAGGTAACGGACGATGACGTTGTCGGCGGCGATGCGCACAGGATAGCCCTTGATGCAGATGCCGTCGCCCGGGGCGCTCTGGCCTGCAAGCGTGAGGTCGCCCTCGCGGATGACGAGGGGGCTTTTCAGTTCGATGGTGCCGGCAACTTCGAAAATCACGGTGCGGGGCCCTTTTTCGCGCAAGGCCTGGCGTAGCGTGCCGGGGCCGTCGTCGGAGAGGTCGGTGACCTTGATGACCCGTCCGCCGCGGCCTCCCGTGGCATGGCGTCCGCCGCCCTCGGCCGTGGGAAAGGCGAGGGACTGGGCTTGCGAGGTCAGAAACCCGACCGAAGCGAGGAACAGTGTCAGCAATCGTTTCATGGTTGCGGAATTTGTGAAACCTATCTATATACTTTGATGTACCGGCGTCTGAGGACCGCATTTCGAATCCGAGCGTCGCGGCTCGCTGCCTTTGGCGTCGTATTCAGTCTTGGACCCCACCCCGCACCCCTCCCTTGGGAGGGACTTCGGTCGGAGAACCGAAAGGATTCGAATCCTCGAACCGTCGGTACATCCATAGTATGTAAACGTCTCGTGAAAAAAGGCCCTTTGCTGGCAGTCGAACAACTCCGGCAAAGGGCCTTGCTATCAGGTTATGCCCTTATGGCGATGCGGTTTAATAGGCGGGGCACTGCTGGTCGCGGATGCCGGCGTTGACGTCGAGCACGGCGGTCTGCGACAAGGGGCAGATTTCCGACTTGTTCTTCACCAGACCGCGGAAGAGCGACTTGTACCACGACAAGTTGGTGAAACCTTCCTTGCCCAGGTTCTCGCCGGTCTCCGAGTCGAACGCAGCCGTCTGGTATTTGAGGTTGGAGTTGGCGGCTCCCTTGTTGTTGTGCATCTCGATCAGGGTGTAGCCTTCGGGGACTTCGCTGGAGGCCGGCTTGCTCTTGAATGCGATGCACTCCAAGGTTACGTGCGGGTCTTCGAATTCGCCCTTGACGGGAATGTAGGCGCGGTAGCAGTCGATGTTCTCGAAGCGCGTGCCGGGCGTGCAGGCAGCCAGGTCGATGAGGTCCTGCTTGTTCTGCGTGAGCGTCTCGTAGAGGATGCCCCAGCGGCAGAGCTCCGTGCGGCGCCATGCCTCGCAGGCGAATTCCAGCTTGTTTTCCTTGATGAGGGCCGTGAGGAAGCCGTCGTGGTCGCTCGGAATGGTGCCGACCTTGCTCTCGTCGCCGCCGAAGGCGCGCTTGCGGATCTCCTTGAGGGCGTTTTTCGCCTCGTCGTTGGGAGCACCGTGGTACTCGTTGAGCGCCTCGGCATACATCAGCAGGATGTGGGAGTAGCGCAGCCACGGCCAGTTGATGTCGCGCTTGTTGGCGGCGGTGCCGATCTCCGACTTCCACACGACGCGGAACTTGCCGATCTGGTAGGAACCGTAGGGCAGCAGCTGCAACATGCTCTTGTTGTCGGCGGCATACTGGCAGACGGTGACGTCGCGGCGCGTGTCGCCCTCCTCGAAGTCGAAGTAGAGCGCCGGATTGACCATCATGGCGGGCTGGGCCTTGCCGAACATGCTGCTCGTGTGGCTGAACATACCGTTGGTGTAGCCGTTCTCGACGTTGACGTTGGTGCCGTACTGGCCCTGTTCGAGCATCGACTCCTTGTTGTATTCGCCGTTCAACAGGTCGCGGAAAATCTCTTCGTAGCTGTCGTTGAGCTCGAACGAGGCGCGGGCGATGACTTCGGCGCAGGCGTCGGCGGCAATCTTGTTGAGTTCCTTGACGCGGGCGGCATCGTCGCGCTTGGCGATGCGGAGCGTACCGGCATCGTAGGGTACGGTGTCGAGGTTCCAACGCAGCGAATAACCGGCGGCATAGAGGGCCACGCGGGCCAGGATGCCGTAGGCCGATTCCTTGCAGTAACGCTCGGGGGTGAAGCCCGAAATCTCGCTCTTCCAGGGGATGAGCTCCGTGGCTTTCTGCAAGTCTTCGACGCAACCGTCAAGAATCACGTCGCGGCTGACGCGCGAAGAGAGGAACGTGCCCATCTCGGAGACGGGAACCGTCGGATAGGGAACGTCGCCCCAGTAACGCACCAGGTTGAGGAACGCGGCGGCGCGGATGGCGTAAGCCTCGCCCAGGAGGCGCTTGTTCTCGGTGGTCTGGGCCATGGCCTCGATGCCGCGGATGCAGACGTTGGCATACTCGATGGCCGTGTAGGAAGCGGTGTAGAGCGAAGAACCGGTGACGCTGCCGCTCATGAGGTAGTTGCCGATCTGGTTCTTGGAGTTGGTGTCGCCCTCGGTGGAGATCACCTCGTCGGTGCCCATGCCGAGCTGGTACCACATCTCACGGTTGTAACCGGCGTGGTAGGCTGCCAGAACGGCCATTTCGGCACGCCCTGTCGTTTCGAAAATCGAGTTGCTGTCGAACTTGGTTTCCGACGGAATCTCCAGGAAATCCTCGCACGAGGTGGCGCCCAGCGAGAGAACCGCTGCCGCCAGATATATCATTGTCCTTTTCATAGGGATGTATTCTCAGGTTGTTAGAAAGTCAGGTTGAGACCTACCACGTAGCTCTTCGAACGGGGATAGGACGACGAGTCCATGCCGGCGGTCAGGATGCTGGCCGTCGACGAAACCTCGGGGTCGTAGCCCGAATAGCCGGTGATGGTGTGGATGTTGTTCAGGGTCACGTAGACGCGCAGCGAATTGATGTGCGCACGGGTGAGCAGCTTCTTGGGCAGCGTGTAACCCAGCGTGATGGTGTTCAGACGCAGGAACGAACCGTCCTCCAGGTAGTAGTCCATCGGGCAGGTGATGGCCAGCTTGTTGTCGGACTTGATGCTCCACATGGCGCGGCGGTCGTACTGACCGGGGTTGAGCTCGGCCAGGCGTGCCAGATCCTTGGTCTCCTTGCCTGTGGCGGGATCGATCAGCGTGAAACGCGAGTTCATGACGGCCAGCGTGTTCTGGTTGGGCAGGTAGGGGCCGATGAAGCGCTGCGACGAGAGATTGAAAATCTTGTTGCCGTAGGAGAAGTTCATGAAGACGTTGAGGTCGAATCCCTTGTAGGTGAAGGTGTTCTGGAAACCGCCCGTGAACTTGGGCTGGGCCTGTCCGATGACCGTGCGGTCGTCGTTGGCCGTCGAGTTGAAGACGGGTTCGCCGTCGGCGTCGACCGCATCGCTCAGGCGTTTGAGCTTCATGTCGCCGGGCTGGATGTCGGTGCGCTTGCGGTTCTTGTCGTAGGGGATGCCCGACTTGAGCGTATAGGTGCC
The DNA here is from genome assembly GCA_029059935.1 of Alistipes sp. GTDB lineage: Bacteria > Bacteroidota > Bacteroidia > Bacteroidales > Rikenellaceae > Alistipes. The sequence goes on along the minus strand of JAIDUZ010000056.1, from coordinate 18,484 downwards.
GTCGGGGTTCTGGTCGAACATGTCGGTGGTGTAGACGCCGTCGTAGAGGTAGCCGTAGAACTGGCCGATGGGCTGGCCCACCTTGATCATGTACATGCAGTGGCCCGACTCCTGGCTGCTGGTGAAGTAGTCGTCGCCGCTTTCGCCGTAGATGGCCAGCACCTTCGAACGGTTGAACGAGATGTTGAAGTCGGTGGTCCAGCGGAAGCCGCCTGCGTTGATGTTGATGGTGTTGAGGACGATTTCGAAACCGCGGTTGCGGACCGAACCGATGTTCTGATACTGATATTTGTAACCCGTTGAGGTGGGGATGTTGTTCTTGATAAGCAGGTCGTTGGACTGGTTGTTGTACCAGTCGACGCTCAGGTTGATGCGGTTGCGGAGCATCGAGAGGTCGAGACCGACGTTGGTGCTGGTGGTCGTCTCCCACTTGAGGTTGGGGTTGCCCACCGTGTCGCCCGGCTTGAGGGTCGAGACGTCGGCGCCGCCGATGGCGTAGTGGCCCGAACCGTAGTCGGTGGCGTACATGTTGTTGTCGATGTTGCAGTTACCCGACGTACCGTAGCCCACGCGCAGCTTCAGGTTCTCGATGATGTCGGCGACGCCGTTGTCCTTCCAGAAACGCTCCTCGGAGATGCGCCAGGCAGCCGAAGCCGAGGGGAAGAAGCCCCACTTGTTGCCCTTGGAGAACTTCGACGAACCGTCGCCGCGGACCGTGGCGGTGACCAGGTAGCGGTTGTCGTAGTTGTACATCGCGCGGGCGAAGACCGAGACGATGGCGTTCTTGCTGATGCCCGACTTGCGTTCGTAGGACTGCGCCATAGAGAGGTCGTTCAGCCCGAAATTGTTCTCGGGGAACCCGTAGTAGGTGTTCTTGGTGTTCATCGACTCCGTGTAGAGGGTCTCCTGGCCGAGCAGCAGGTTGAGCGTGTGCTTGTCGGCGAAGGTGTTGCCGTAGGAGAGGGTGTTGGTGATCTGGTAGGAGTATTTCTCCGAGTTGTAGCGGCGGCCCCAGGGATGGATGTCGTCCTGTTCGGCCGTCTTGTAGGTCTCGGCCGTCTTGGTCGTACCGTCGTCCCAGTAGTCCTCACGGGTCTGCGACCAGATGTAGCTGCCGGCCGTGCGCCACGTCAGCCCCTTGTAGAGGTCGGCCTCGATGCCGGCGTTGACGGAGTACTGGCGCGTGATCTTGTTCTGCTGTACGGCGTTGTTCTCCAGGATGGGGTTGTTGAGGTCGTACTGCGAGTCGATTGCGGCCATTTCGTCGCCCAGGTCGGTGTGGAGCATCTGGTCGTTGGTGTAGCGGATACCGCCGGTGACGGGCTGGAGAATCGTCTTCTTCAGCATGCCGCCCATCGAGCCGCCGCCTTCGATGTTGGTCGACTGGAAGTTGGTGTTGAAGTCCAGGCGGACGCCCTTCCAGAGTTCGTGGTTGATTTTGGCGCGCACGGAGTTCTTCTTGTAGCCGTGCTTGGCCATGATGCCGTCCTGGTCGTTGTAGTTGTAGCTGAGCATGAACTGTGTCTTGTCGGTGCCGCCCGTGATGCTCACGTTGTGGTTCTGCGTGAGGGCGTAGCCGCCGAAGACCTCGTCCTGCCAGTCGATGCCGGCGCGGTTGCCGTATTCGCGGGCGATGCGGTCGTAAGCTCCCGTATAGAAGTCGGCGGCCGTCATGTCGCCGCCGAACATGCCGGTCCACTTGTCGACGTTGCCGGCATAGGTCTGGAACTCGTACTGATACTTCACGTAGTCGGCGACGCCCAGCAGGTCGAGTTTCTTGCCCAGCTTCTCGAACGAGAAATAGGTGTTGTACTGTACGGAAGTTTTGCCGGCCTTGCCCGACTTGGTGGTGATGAGGATGACACCGTTCGAACCCTGGGCACCGTAGATGGCGGTGGCCGAAGCGTCCTTCAGGACGTCGATGGTGGCGATGTCGTTGATGTCGACGTTCTGCAAGCCGTTCTCCATGGCGAAGCCGTCGACGATGTAGAGCGGGGTGGTCGACTGCGTAATCGACGAACCGCCGCGGACGGTGATGTTGATGTCGGCGCCCGGCGCACCGCTCTGGGTGACGATGTTCACGCCGGCGGCCTTACCCGTGAGGGCCTGCGCCGCCGTGGCGACGGGCGTGTTCTTGAGGTCGTCGCCCATGACCGAAACCGACGAACCGGTCAGGTCCTTGCGCTTGACCTTGGCGTAGCCGATGGCCACGACCTCCTCCATCATGACGGAGGAGTCGTTCAGCGTGAAGTCAAAGGCTGTTCTCCCCCCCCCGATTTTCTGGGTTTGGGTCTCGTAACCAATGAATTGTACCGTTATTTCGGCGGCATTGGCGGGGACGCTCAACGAATATTTGCCGTTGGCGTCGGTCGTTGCGCCGGCCAGCGGCGAGGATTTGTGCTGACCGTCCGTTGCGAAAACAGTGGCGCCGATGACCGGGGCGTCGTCGGGTCCGACGACCCGTCCTGTGATCGTACGGTTCTGAGCAGATACGGCACTTGCCGTGACGCAGAGCAATGCGGTCAGAGCCAGCATTGCGAAGCGTTGTAAAGTTGCTCTCATAAGTTAGGGTTTTAGTTGGGTTGAAAATGAAAAATGATAGGAATGGTTTTTTATCTATCCGTGAGGATAATACAAAAATAAAAACTTTTGACTTGGCGTAGACTGCGCAAAATGGCGGTTCGAATGTTCGCGATGGCGTTTATGCGGTTTTTCGTCGCCGTTCTGTTCCGTCCGTTCCGTCCGGCGTGTTCGGACCGCGGGCCGGGAAGGGCTATTCGCGGCCGTAGTTGCGGTAGGCCGTGGGGGTGCAGCCCGTGTGCTTCTTGAAGATGGAAAAGAAGTGTTCGGTGGACTTGTAGCCCAGCGAATAGGCGATCTCCTTGATGGAGAGTTCGGTGTCGGACAACAGACGCTGGGCCCGCCGCAGCTTGAGGAGCTGGAAGTAACGCGCGGGCGAATGGCCGGTGTACTCCTTGAAGGTCTTGCGGAACCACGAGTAGCTCAGGTTGAGCCGCGAAGCCAGTTCGTAGAGGTCTATCTCGCCGCTGACGTTTTCGTCCATGATGATTTTGGCCTTTTCGACGCTCTGCTCCAGCAGGTCGGTCGCGTGGCCCGTGCGGTTGCGGAGCAGGTAGTTGAGCAGTCCGATCATGTGCTGGACAATGCCTGCCAGCAGGGGCTGGGGTGCCGTCTTGTTGTCGGCGGCCACCTCGATGGCCCGGCGGTAGAGCTGCGTGAGCTCGCTGTGGAGTCCGATGGTCCAGAGTTGCTGTCCCTTGCCCATTCCCAGGCGGTCGAGCATCCGGCCGAAAGCGCTGCCCTCGAACCCGATGTAGTATTCGCTCCAGCCTGTCGACGGGTCGGGAGAGTAGGAGTGCACCTCGCCCGGACGCAGCAGAATCATCGTGCCTTTCTCCACCGCCACCCCCTCGGGCGGCGTTCCGGACGAACGGAAAGTGCCTTTGCCCTGCGTGACGTAGAGCAGCTGGTATTCGTGCAGCACGCGTCCTTTCTGCGTGTCGAAAAAGTAGTCGGCCGGGTGGACCCGCAGCGGATATTCGTCGCCCGGAGCGATCTCCTGCGAGCCCACGGCATTGACCACGGCATTGAGGCCGCGGTCGTTGTCGTTGGCTATCAGATAGTAGAACAGGGCGCTCGAACGGCGGGGAGTCGTCACTTCGTTCATGGTTCGCAGGGGTTTTCCGGGTTTGCTCCTACAAGTTGAATGCCCGTTTGAGTTCGTCCATCTGCTCGCGGGTCGTACCCGTGGGTTCGAATCCCATCGACTTGGCTGTGAGATAGATCTGCGCCGACTTGGAGAGTACGTCGACCTGGTCGAAGGCCTCGAAGATGTCAGGACCCACGGCGCAGACGCCGTGCTTCTCCCACATCACCACGTCGTATTCCGCGAGCGCTTGAATGGTAGCTTCGGCCAGCTCTACGCTGGACGGCATCTTGTAGGGCACGATGCCCAGCCCCTTGGGGCAGAAGGCCCGCGTTTCGGGAATCATCGACCACAGCAGGTCGGTGAGCACGTCTTTTTTGAGGAACTCCGGGTTGTGGGTCATGGCCACCAGGTCGATCGGGTGGGTGTGGATGGCCGCCTTGTACCCTTTGCCGTCGGCCACCATCTTGTTGTGCATCGAGAGGTGGGAGGCCAGCTCCGAAGTGGGCTTGACCGGGGCGTCGGCCACGATTTCGTACGACGCGCAGTCGTCGGCGATGCGGATGACGGAGCCGTTCTCCATGGGACGGCGCGCCAGGTCGCGCATGCGGCGGTTGGTGCCCTTGCAGAAGAACCAGCACCCTTTCAGGCGGGGCAGCACCGTGCCGATGGGGAAGCGCTCCGAGATGGCGGGCATGCGGCGCATGGCGTCGTCGACATGTTCGGTGATGTTCACCGTGATGTTGCCGCCGTTGCGTTCGGCCCATCCTTTCTGCCACAGATAACCGGCCACTTCGGCCACCTTGTCCACCTCGGCGGCCAGCGCCGGGCGGTTGTCGAGTATCGATTTCATCTTTATTCAGAATAAGTTGGGGAATACGAGCGAGAAAATCAGCAGCGCCAGGCCTGCGACCAGCACGGCGACGGTCCGGCGTCCGACGCCCCGCCACTCGTCGAGCAGGATGCCCCAGACGTTGGAGAAGGTGACGTTGAGCGCCATCAGGATGCACCAGGCGAAAGCCGCCACCACCGAACCAGCCTCGAAGAAGCTCTGTCCGACGGCCAGTCCGAAGAACTGCGAGTACCACAGTGCGCCGGCCAGCGCGCAGAAGAGGAGGTTGTTGGCCCACAGCCGCGTTTTGCCGTAGTCGCCGAAAGTATGGTTCTTGGCGTTCTGGAAGAGGCAGTAGGCGGCGTTGGTCGCAAGACCGCCCAGGGTGACGGCCAGCGTTGCCGGGAGCGAGGCGAAGAGCGGGTTCATGCCCGGAATCTGCAACGGGCGTCCCGCGTCGAGTCCGAGGCTGAAGCAGGCGCTCATAATGCCTGCGAGGAGCGCCACGAGGAGCCCTTTGGTCAGGGCGAACTCCTTCACGGCGGCGCGTTTTTCTTCGTCGGTCATGTTGCGGGCCCGCAGCGAACCGGCATAGCCGATGACGGCGATGCCTGCCAGCGTGATGCAGACGCCCAGGAGCAGAATCAGTCCCTTGCCCTCCAGCAGGTTCGTGCCGCCGAAGAGCGCGGGCAGCAGCGTGCCGAATCCGGCGCAGGTGCCCAGCGAAATCGACTGCCCCAGGGCCACGCCCAGGTAGCGCATCGAGAGTCCGAACGTGAGTCCGCCCACGCCCCACAGCACGCCGTAGCCGGCGGCTTTCAGTGCGGCGGCGGGTGCCGCTGCGAAGACGGCGCCCAGCGAACTCCCCTCCGGGACGGCCAGCAGGGCGCCCAGGAGCGGGAAGATGAGCCATGCGAAGAGGCCCTGCGTGAGCCAGAAACTCTCCCACGACCACTCCTTGACCTTGTTGATGGGCACGTAGGAACTCGACTGGCAGAACGAGCCGGCGGCGATGATCAGCAGTCCGAAAAGCGTATTCATGGCCTCAGACGCGTTTCGACGTCACGTCGCGTTCGTACTGCTGGATTTCGGCGATGAACTCCTCGCCGACGGGCACGCCGCACTCGGCGCAGAACTTGTCCCACACGGCGTTCCACGGCAGCGACTTGGCCTCCTCCAGCAGGGCGAGGCGCTCGAATCCCTGCCCGGCGGCTTCGTATTCGCGCAGCTTGGCCAGCGGTTCGAGGAGGGCCTGCAACAGGCACTTCTGCGTGGCCCGCGTACCCACCACGTAGGCGCCGATGCGGTTGATGGAGGCGTCGAAGTAGTCGAGACCGATGTGCACCTTGTCGAGGGCGCCGCAGCGCACGATCTCCTTCATGAGGTCGAGCGTCTCGTCGTTGATGATGGTCACATGGTCGGAATCCCAGCGCACCGGGCGCGAGACGTGCAGCATCACTTCGGGCGTGAAGAGCAGCAGCGACGACAGCTTGTCGGCGACGCTCTCCGTGGGGTGGAAGTGGCCCGTGTCGAGGGTCACCATCTTGCCGCGCGAGGCGCCGTAGCCGATGTAGAAGTCGTTGGACCCCACGGTGTAGCTTTCGAGTCCGATGCCGAAGACCTTCGACTCGATGCAATCCTTCATGTGGTCGTACTTGGTGGCGAAAATCTCGTCGAGCGACTCCTTCAGCAGCCGGCGATACTCCATGCGGTTGACCGTGATGTCCTTCGAACCGTCGTGGACCCACACGTTCATGATGCAGGGGTCGCCCTGCGCCTTGCCCATCTCCTCGGCGATGGCGCGGCAGCGCTTGGTGTGCTCGATCCAGAAGCGGCGGACGGCGGGGTCGGGGTTGGAGAGCGAAAGGTCGCCCGACTTGGGGTGCGAGAACGACGTGGAGTTGAAGTCGAGCTTCAGTCCGTGTTCTTTGGCCCAGGCTATCCAGCCTGCGAAGTGGCGCGGCTCGACCTGGTCGCGGTCGACCTGCTCGTCGCCGAATTCGCCGTAGATTTCGTGGAGGTTGAGGCGGTGCGTGCCGGGGATGTAGCTGCGCGCCTTGAGGATGTCGGCCCGCAGTTCGTCGATGTTGCGCGCCTTGCCCGGGTAGTTGCCCGTGGCCTGGATGCCGCCCGTGAGGTCGCCTCCGCGGTTCTCGAATCCGGTGACGTCGTCGGCCTGCCAGCAGTGCAGCGAAACAGGTATGTTGCGCAGGCGGGCCAGCGCGGCGTCGGTATCCACACCCACGGCGGCATAGCGTTCCTTGGCTATGGCGTAGGCCTTTTCGATGAGTTCGTTTTTCATGGGTTATCGTTTTTCGGGGTTATAGCGTTTGGTTGTCGTCGAACGGCGGATGCACTCCCGCATCCCGGCCAGCGAGCCGACGAGGCCGGCCGTGCGGGCCTGCACCATGACGTTGCCCAGGGCCGTGGCCTCGGAGGGGCCCGCCACCACGGGAATGCCGCACGCCGCGGCGGTCATGCGGTTGAGCAGGTCGTTCTGTGCGCCGCCGCCGATGACGTGCAGGCACTCGATGGGGAACGGTGCGAGGCTTTGCAGCTTCTGCAGCACCTCGGCGTATTTGGCCGCCAGCGAATCGAATATCAGCCGCATCATGGCTGCGTCGTCGGCCGGTTCGGCCAGGCTGCGGTCCCGGCACCAGGCGCGGATCGCCGCAGGCATGTCGGTGGGCGCCGCGAACTCCGGGGCGTCGGGGTCGATGACGGCCGCCGAGGGGGCCGCCGCTTCGGTCATCCGCATGATGTCGGGGTAGGAGTACTCCTTGCCCTCCCGGGCCCATGCGGCGCGGCACTGCTCCAGGAGCCACATGCCCGTGATGTTTTTCAGCAGACGCGTCGTGCCGTCGACGCCGCCCTCGTTGGTGAAGTTGAGTGCGTAGGTGCGGTCGTCGATGACGGGTTCGGGCACCTCGATGCCCATGAGCGACCACGTTCCGGAGGAGAGGTAGGCGAAGCGCTCGTTTTCGGCCGGAACGGCCGCTACGGCCGAACCCGTGTCGTGGCCTGCGACGGCGATTACCGGCACCTTGCCCAGTCCGGTTTCGCGTGCCGCGGTGTCGTTCAGCACGCCGATACGCTCGCCCGGCATCACCACGCGGGGGAAGAGCGACGCATCGACGCCGGTGGCGGCGAGCAGGCCGGCATCGGGCTGCTTCGTGTGCGGATTCATGAACTGCGAAGTCGAGAGCGCGGTGTATTCGCACACGGCCTCGCCCGTGAGCAGGTACGACAGCGCGTCGGGCATGAAGAGTATCCGGCTCGCATGCTCCAGTGCTGCGCACCCCTCCTTGCGGGCGGCGCAGAGCTGGTAGAGCGAATTGAAGTTCATGAACTGGATGCCCGTGCGGTCGTAGACCTCGCGGCGCGGCACCTTGCGGAAGAACTCTTCGGGGATGCCCTCGGTGTAGGGGTCGCGGTAGGCGCGCGGCAATCCTGCCAGCGTGCCGTCTCCGGCCACGAAAGCCATGTCGACGCCCCAGGTGTCGATACCTATCGACTCGATGCGCACGCCGCGGCGGGAAGCCAGGCGCAGCCCCTCGACGATCTCCTCGTAGAGGGCGTAGATGTTCCAGAAGTATTTGCCGCCGAGGCAGACCAGCCGGTTGGGGAACCGGTGCAGGGTCTCCATTCCGAGGCTCTCCGCTCCGACCGTTGCCAGAATCACCCGGCCGCTCGTGGCGCCCAGGTCGACGGCGATGAAATGTTTCGTTTCCATGGTGGTCCGGCGGGGTGTCAGTGCAGGGAGGTGCCGATGCAGTTTTCGACCTTCAGCGGTTTCTCGCTCGCCTCGACGGTGAGCCCGTCGGTGAGCCAGTTCTCGGCCCAGCTTACCGAGCCGGCGTTGAGACCCTGCAAGGTCACGTTCTCGAACGTGAAGCCCTCGACCGTGGAGCGTTCGATGCCGCCGACCTTCATGCAGGTCGTGGCGTCGGTGGCCGTTACGTTGCGGAAGTGGACATCGCGGAACTTCGGCGTGCCCTGTTCGGGGGTCACCTCGGCCAGCATCTTGTGCCAGTGCTCGGGCAGCTCTTTGCCCTCGTATTCGGCCGGCAGGCGCGAGGTGCTGTAAGCCGGGTGCCAGTTGAGATCGACCACGAAGGGATCGCGCACGCCGCGCATCTCCACGTTGCCCAGCCAGATGTCCTCGATGGTGCCGCCGCGCTGGCAGGTGGACTTGAAGCGCAGGCCGTATTTGGTGCCCAGGCCCGTCATGTTGTAGGCGGCGATGTGGCGGATGGAGCCCGACGTCTCGCTGCCGCACGTGAAGAGCCCGTCGCCGTGGCCCGCCACGCAGTTGCGGATGACGATGTATTCGCACGGCCGGCCGACGCGCAGACCGTCGCTGTCGCGGCCCGCCTTGAGGCAGAAGTTGTCGTCATTGCAGTTGATGTGGCTGTTCTCGACGAGGATGTGGTGCGACGAGTCGATGTCGATGCCGTCGGTCGAGGGGCCGCGGCCCTCGATGTTGTTCGATATGATGACGTTGTCGACGGTCACATGCTCCGAGTAGAGGATGTGCAGCGACCAGAAGCCCGGCTGGTAGAGCACGATGTCGCGGACGGTGACGTCCTTGCACTCCGAGACGAGGATGCCGCGCGGACGCTGGCAGTCGTAGTCGACGATCCAGCGCAGGCCGCGCGGGTCGTAGTCCTTGCGCATCGACCAGTATTTGTCCCAGAAAGGTTTGCCGCGGCCGTTGACGGTGCCCGAGCCCGTGATGGCGCTGTTCGAGCAGCCGACCAGGTTGATGAGGGCCGCCGGCCATTCCATCTCCACGCCGGCCACGCGCGTGCGGATGATGCGGTAGTCCTCGATCCGCTGGCTGCCGATGAGGGTCGTGCCGCGCGGAATCTCGAAGTTGATGTTGTCGCCGTCGATGAAGAGCGAGCCCACCAGGTAGATGCCCGGCGCGAAGGTCACGCGGCCGCCTCCGTTGGCCTTGCAGGCCTCGATGGCGGCCTGTACGGCTTCGGTGCAGTCGGTGACGGCGTCGCCCACGGCACCGTAGTCGTTGGTGCGGAAGACGGTTCGGTCCGAGGGGAAGGTGCGGGCACCGGCCTGGGCGATCCATTCCAGCTCGGGGAAGGGGTTCTCCTGCTCGGCGGTCGGCGTGCAGGAGACTGCGAAAAATGATGTCGCGCAGAGGGCGACGATGCGTGCGATGCGATTCATAAATTTCGGGTTAGCGATGGATTGATTTTTCAAATTTTTCAAAAGTAGTGAGTTTTCGGCGGAATGCGGACCGGAAAAATGATTTTGTGACTGCATGCAATGATAGTGATTTTTTTGAAGAAAAATCTAAATTTTTTGAATATATCTGCGCTTTTTGCTTCCGGCATGGCCGTAAGAAAAGCCCTTGGAATTGCTCCAAGGGCTTTTCTGTGTGAAAATCATATGTTTTTTGACCGCGCGCTATCGGGCTACTTCTCCGGTGAATCCCTGCAGGTCGATTTTTTCGCAATTTGCAATTTTCAACGCCGGACCTTCGGCCGCCTCGATGGCTACATTGTCCAAAATGATTTTCTCGGCGTGGCGTATTTCGCCGCCCAGGGTCGAACGGATGCGCGTGTCGCTGATATGGATTCCCTCGATGGGCATCTCGGGTATGCCGTTGAAGAACATCGCCCGCCGGGCTCCGAGGCAGTTGAGACCCCGGATGCGGATGCTGCGGAATGCCGGCGTCGTTTCGTCGACGGGCGGCACCGTGGTTGCGGCGCGCTCCTCGCTGCCCGATTCGAGCACCTCGACGGCCGATTTGCCGCCGTAGAAGAGGTCGAAGAGCAGCGGCTCGGTGGCGATGTCCGACATGGCCGTGTCGTAGACGTGGATGTTCTCCACCACGCCGCCGCGGCCGCGGCGGCTTTTGAAACGCAGCCCCACGTCGGTCGAGACGAAGTTGCAGCGGCGCACGAGCACGTTCCTCACGCCGCCCGACATCTCGCTGCCGACCACGAACCCTCCGTGGCCGCGGAAGACCGTGCAGCCCTCCACCACCACGTTTTCGGTCGGCACGCCGCGCCGGCGGCCGTCTTCGTCCTTGCCGCTCTTGATGCAGATGCCGTCGTCGCCCACGTCGAAGCGGCTGTCGCGGACGATGACGTTGCTGCACGACTCGATGTCGATTCCGTCGCCGTTCTGGGCATAGGCCGGGTTGCGCACCGTCACCCCGTCGACCGTCAGGTGGCGGCACAGCAGCGGATGGATGTTCCAGGCCGGCGAATTCTGGAAGACGACGCCTTGCAGCAGGATGTTCTCGCAGTCGATCAGACTGACCATCACCGGACGCAGGAAATCCTTCACCGCGGCCCACTCCTCGTCGGTCGTCAGCGTGCGCGGCACGTTCATGTCGGCCACGGCGTCGCCCCGCAGGGCCTGCTCGCTCGGGAACCAGTAGGTGGGGCGTTTGTAGCATCCTCCGCGGGCGGTGATGCGGCGCCATGTGCTTTCGTTGACTTTCTCGCGTTTGAGCGGGCGCCAGTATTCGCCGTTGCCGTCGATGACGCCCTGGCCCGTGATGGCGATGTTGCGGGCGCCGCGCGCCGAGATGGGCGATTGGCAGCGGCGCGTGTTGTCGTAGCCCTCGAACGAGGTTTCGACCAGCGGATAGAGGCTCTTGTCGTTGGAGAAGAGGATGACGGCGCCCCGTTCGACTTCCAGGCGGATGTTGTCGCGCAGGACGATGGGCCCCGTGTGCCAGATGCCGGCCGGGACGCGCAGTGTGCCGCCGCCCAGACCGGCCAGATGGCCGATCGCCTTGGCGAAGGCTTCGGTCGAGAGCCGTGCGCCGCTCGGGTCGCCGCCGAAGTCGGCGATGGTCACTTCCCGCTCGGGAATGGCGGGGAGCACCACCTGCGGCATTTCGAACGGCACTTCGTCGAGGCTGTTGCTGCCCGGTGCCTGCGCCGCGGCGGTCGCCAGCGCCAGCATGCCCAGCAGCAGGGTCGTAAGTCGTTTCATATGCAAGAATGGCAATTATGAATTTTGAATTGAATCTACTTCTCTCCCAGGTAGTAGGAGGGTACGGGGCTCTGGGGATAGCCCTGGCTCCGTTCGGCCACGTAGCTGCGGTAGACGGGGTCCTGCATCAGCGTGGTGCGGCGGTCGCGGGCCGGCAGGTTGGTGCCGTAGATGCGCAGCTCGCCGTCGACGGAGGTCACGATCTCCTCGCGCCAGTCGCCCGTCAGGTCGGCGATGAGCAGAATCGCCCCTTCGATGCCTTCGGCTACCGTCTCGTCGGGCCACTTCACGATGCCGGTTCCGCGTATCGTCTCGCGCAGCAGGTCGCCGTCCCACCACACCCAGTTGCGGCAGTCGGGGATGGGCCGGTTGTCGAGCTGCTTGCCGCGGGCCGTCAGCAGATAGCGGCATTCGCTGCCCGCCTTGCGGTCCTCCTTGGCGAAGCACTCCAGCCCCGGGTGCTTCGGGTCGATGTCGGCCGCCATGCCGTCGCCCACGTGGGTGGTGGGGGTGCCGATGTTCCACACCTGCGCGCCCGTCGCGGCATCCACGCAGCAGACGCCGCGGCCGGCGTCGTTGCTGATTTCGCCGCACAGCAGCACCTCCATGCCCGGCCGCCGGGGGTCGATGTCGGTCATGTAGATTTTGTCGGGATGGCCGATGCCTGCCGACCACAGCAGCGTGCCGTTGTCGTCGAGCATGCAGCCGCCCAGCAGGATTTCGTCGCGGCCGTCGCCGTCAGCATCGCCCGCCACCATGTTGTGCGAACCCTGGCTGCGGACGACGGGATTCTCTTCGTCGCCGTCCCAGCGCCACAGACGCGTCAGACGGCCGTCGTGCAGCTGCCATGCTTCGGCCAGCATCGCCCGGTAGGTGCCGCGCGCCACGATGATGGCCGGCGTGCGTCCGTCGAGGTAGGCCATGCCTATCTGATGGCGGTTCTGCCGGTTGAGATCGCCCAGACGCGGCGTGCGTTCGATCCAGGGCGCGCGGGCTATCTCGCGGCCCGTCAGGCCGTCGAGCACGACCAGGTATTCCGACCCCGAGCCTACGCGGTGGCGGTCGTCGCGCTTGCCGTCGGGGCAGATGCGCAGGGCCACCTCGGCGCGGCCGTCGCCGTCGAAGTCATAGACCACGAAGGGCGAGTACCACACGCCGGGTTCGACGCCCTCGCCTAAGGAGTATTCCCACAGTTTTTCGCCGGTGCGGCGGTAGGCTGCGATGGTGTAGACCGAGTCGTAGTGGCGTCCCTGCACGCCGGGGTCGACGTTGGTGTCGGGCGTGCGCACCACGAAGTCGTACTCGCCGTCGCCGTCGAGGTCGCCCACGCCCAGCTTGCCGACGCGCCCGGTGACGGGGATGGCCGTGTAGGGCTTGCCTGCCTGCAAGGCCGCCAGGTCGACTTCGATTTCGCCCGATGCTTCCAGCCGTTCGTCGCCGTAGCGGGGCACGATGCGGTAACGGGCCTTTTCAACGGGTGCCGGGTCGGTGAAGTCGGTCGTGGCTATGACCGGCTTGCGGTTCAGCAGTTCGGTCTTCCCGTCGGCCGTACGGTAGATTTCGAAGCCTATCTCCGGATGGTCGGTCTCCAAGAGACGCCAGCTCAGATGCACCCCTTTGCCGTCGGGTGTCAGGCGGGCCGTCAGCGAGCGTCCGAGACGTTCGCGGATGCGCTGCGACGCGAAGCCCTCCACCGGAGGTTTGGAGGCGTGGCTCGGGGTGAGTATTTCATAGTTGTAGACCCTTTCGCGGGGGTCCTGCGCCCGGACGGGGAGCGCGGCGCTCCACAGCGCCAGCGCGGCCAGTAGCAGTCGGTTCATGGTCGTAGGGAGTTTTAAGGTTGTCGGTTATTTGCCCAGCTCCAGGCACCCCATGATGAAGGGTCCCGTGGCCTTGGCGTCGTTGTCGCGCATCCGTTCGCCGATGTAGTATTCGAAGCTGCCGTCGCGGTAGGGCGTGCCGCCCAGTCCGCCCACCTGGCAGCAGCGCGTGAGGGTGAGCGTGCCGTCGGCGTTCTCGCCCAGGAGCTTGTTGCGCAGGCCTTCGAAGGCTTTTTCGGCATACTGGCGGTAGCTCTCGTCGAGATAACCTTTGTTCACCGCCTTGGCATAGGCGTACATGAGCTGCGCCGTGACGGAGGCTTCGGGGAAGTTGCCCTTGCGCGTGGGGCAGTCGATGACCTGGTACCACAGACCCGCCTTGTCCTGGTATTTGGGCAGAGCGTCGGCCAAACCCCGAATCAACGATATAATATAGGTGCGGTCGGGGTGCTCCTCCGGAATGTAGTCGAGGTTGTCGACCAGCGCCATCATCCACCAGCCGATCGAACGGCCCCAGAAATTGGGCGAATGGCCCGTTTCGGGGTCGGCCCAGCGCTGCGAACGGCTCTCGTCCCACGCATGGTGGTAGAGCCCCGTGGCGGCATCGTGGGTGTGGAGGTGGCAGAGCTTGATTTGTCTGACGGCCTCCTCGATCCACTCCGGCTTGCCGAATTCGGAGCCGTACTGCGAGAGGAACGGCGAACACATGTAGAGCCCGTCGAGCCATATCTGGTGCTGGTAGATGAGTTTGTGCCAGTAGGCGCCGTCGCACGTGCGCGGATGGTTGCGCATCTGCCCTACGAGGCGGTCCATCGCCTTGCGGTACTTGGCCTTGCCCGTTTCGCGGTAGCAGTCGAAGAGCACTTTGCCCGAGTTGATGAAGTCGATGTTGTACGACGCCAGGTCGTAGAGGTGGATGTCGCCCCGGTCGTCGACGAGCGAGTCGGCCCACTGCTCTACGTAGTCGAAGTAGCGGCGGTCGCCCGTGGCTTTCCACATCCGCAGCATGGCGCAGCAGCCTACGCCCTGCGCATAGCCGAAGAAGAGGCGCTTGCCGTGGTCGAGCTGCCAGGCTTCGGGGAAGCGGCGCATCTCCGAGTCGGCGAACCACCGGGCGTAGCTCTCCGGCGCCCAGGAATCGGTGCGGAACGGCACGGCCGGCAGTCCGGCCCCGTTGGCCAGGTTGACGCAGAACCACTTGCCCCAGCCGTAGCGCACGGCGACGGGCTGCTCGACCTGCGGTGCCGTGAGCAGGACTTCATCGCCCTTTGCGACCGCCTCGGCCGGATAGAAACGGCGGTCGGCGCCCGCTATGAGGAAACCCTCGATGCGGCTGCCGGAAGCGGCGTGCAATCCCTCGGCGTTGGCGAACTTCACGGCCAGCGTCCGCCCCTCGGTGCGGTGCGAGAGGTAGTAGGGGCTTTCGCACGCCACGCTGCGGCCGTAGTCGCGGTTGAGCGCCCAGCGGGCCAGACGCTCGCCCGGGATGCGCTTGTTGCGCGGGTGGATGTCGAGCGAGTCGCCGGCATCGGTGATGACGGCCATGCCCGTGTGTGCGACGGCCTGCCATGTGCGGAACTGGGCGTCGCGGATGGCGGCAGGCTGCTGGTAGTGGGGGGCTATCTGCACGAAATAGAACGGCATGTCGGGCGTTTCGAACGCCTTGCGCCACGACGCGATGAGCTGGGTGAAGACCTGCTGGTACTTTTCGGCCCGCACCGCGTTCGATTCGCCCTGGTACCACACGCAGCCTTTCAGCGTGTAAGGCACGATGGGGCGGATCATGCCGTTCCACAGCGTGGCCGGCACCTTGCACCAGTCTTTCTGACGTTTGATGTTGGCGGGGTCGTATTGCTTCAGCACGTCGGCGTAGAGCTTGTTTTTCTCCATCACGGAGCGCGGCATCCACGACTCGGCGTGCGTGCCGCCCCACGTGGCCTGGATAAGGCCCACGGGCTGTTGCAGCTCCTTGTGCAGCTCGCGTCCGAAGACGAAGCCCACGGCCGAGAACTCTTTCAGATTATCTGGCGTGCAGACCACCCAGCGGCCCGTGCAGTCGTCGCGTTCGCCGTCGGGGGCCAGCTGGTGCTCGACATGGAACAGACGCAGGTTGTCGAACGTGGCGTCGTTCATCTGCTCGTCGCAGTCGACCATGCCGGTCATCCATTTGTTCTTGGGGTGGCGGGCCACCGGGAACTCCATGTTGGACTGGCCCGAGCAGAGCCACACTTCGCCGATGAGGATGTTGCGGATGACGATGCTGCCGTCCTTGCCGCTTACGGTGAGCTGCTGGCCCGTAGTGGCGGCCGGAGTCTCGATGTCGACGCGCCAGCGGCCGTTGCGGTCGGCCGTCGTGCGGTAGACGCGCTCGCTCCACGAGGCCGAGACCTCGATTTTCTCTTTCGGGTCGGCCTGGCCCCATACGGCAGCGCGGCTCTCCTGTTGCAGCACCATGTTGTCCGAGAGGATTGCCGGCATGCGCACTGCGGCATGCGCATGCATCGATACGGCCAGCAGCAGAAGTGCCGCCAAAGCCGTGCAGAGTCGTTTCATAGGTGGGTTCGGGTTTGGTTTCCTACAAAATTAGGCATTTCGCCCGAACCCGCAACAGCTGCCCTGCAACAAAAACATTTCGTTTAGCAGAAAGTCATTCGTCGAAAGTGAAAAGGGAAAGGTGAAAAGTGAAAAGGTTCCACCCACCCCTTATTGTTGTTCGGCGCGAACAATACCGATTTTTTTCTTGCGACAAGGCGGATGTTTGCAATGCCGCGGATAACAGACTGAAAAGAGCCGCAAAATCCTTCCGCCTTTCCCTTTTCACTTTATTCCGGCCGGTAGCCCGTATCCTCGGGCAGGTTCGCGCCGCCGGCCGCCTCGACGGCCAGCTTGTCGCACCGGTTGTTCTCCACGGTCTCGGCGTGTCCTTTCACCCACACGAAGCGGACCTTGTGCTGCCGGTAGACCCGCAGAAAACGCATCCACAGATCGGGGTTCTTCTTGCCGCGGAAAAGTTTCCGCTCCCAGCTGAACACCCAGCCTTTTTCCACCGAGTCGACCACATATTTCGAGTCGGAGTAGATCACTACCTCCGATTCGGGGAATTTCAACGTTTCGAGCGCCACGCAGACGCCCATGAGCTCCATGCGGTTGTTGGTCGTCAGACGGAAACCCTGCGACAACTCCTTGCGGTGGGGCCCCGAGACCATGACGATGCCGTAGCCTCCCGGCCCGGGATTGCCGCGCGCCGAGCCGTCGGTGTAGATGGTGATTTCGGGCAAAATGAAAAATTAAAGGTGAAAAGTGAAAGGTGTCCCGGACGAATCCCGGTGCATGGGCGAAAGAACGAAGAAAAAGGTGAAAAATGAAGAAGATTTGTCGGAAACCCCTTTCATTTTTCACCTTTCGGCTTTCACCTTATTCCAGTGCCGCAAGCTGCTCCTTGATGGCGGCGATGCGGGCTTCGGCGTCGGCCTGCTTGGCGCGTTCGTTGGCCACCACCTTTTCGGGGGCCGACTGTACGAAGCGCTTGTTGGAGAGCTTCTTCATGACCGAGGCGAGGAAGCCTTCGTAGTAGACCAGGTCGTCGGAGAGCTTCTTGCGCTCGGCGTCGGTGTCGATCATCCCGGCCAGCGGCACGAAGTACTGCGTGGTCTTGACGATGAACGCGGCGGCCGCCGGGTCTTTCTCCGAGACCGTTTCGATGGCCGACAGGTTGGCCATCTTCATCATGACGGGGGCGTATTCGGCCGGGTAGTTGTCGTCGGCGATGACCTGGAGCGTCAGGGCCTCCTTTTGCGGCAGGTTCTTCTGATTGCGGATGTTGCGCACGGCCGAGACGATCTCCTTTACCAGCTCGAAGCGGGCCAGCAGGGCGGCATCCTCGGCTTCGGGCTCCGGCATGGGGGCCACGCAGATGGATTCGCCCTCGGCGCGGGGCGCCAGGTCCTGCCATATCTCCTCCGTGACGAACGGCATGAAGGGGTGCAGGGCGCGCATCAGCGCGTCGAAGAACGCCCGGGTCTGCGCCATGGTCGTGGGGTCGGTGGGCTGGCCGTAGGCCGGCTTCACCATTTCGAGATACTGGGCGCTGAAGTCGTCCCAGAAGAGGCGGTAGAGCGTGGTGCAGGCCTCCGAGATGCGGTAGGAGCGGAAGTCGTCGGCCACCTCGCGCAGCGTGCGGCTCAGCGCCTGGCGGAACCAGGCCGCGGCCAGTCGGTCGTTTTCGCTCTGCGGGGCCTTGTCGTCGACCGTCCAACCGTTGACCAGCCGGTAGGCGTTCCAGATTTTGTTGCCGAAGTTGCGGCCCTGCTCGCAGAGGGCCTCGTCGAACATCACGTCGTTGCCGGCCGACGAAGACATGAGCATGGCCAGACGCACGCCGTCGGCGCCGTACTTGTCGATCAGGTCGAGCGGGTCGGGCGAATTGCCCAGCTGCTTCGACATCTTGCGGCCGATTTTGTCGCGCACGATGCCCGTGAAGTAGACGTTGGCGAAAGGTTTCTCGCCGCGGTATTCGTAGCCGGCCATGATCATGCGGGCCACCCAGAAGAAGATGATGTCGGGGCCCGTCACCAGGTCGTCGGTGGGGTAGTAGTAGCGGATTTCGTCGTTGTCGGGGTTGCGGATGCCGTCGAAAACCGAAATGGGCCACAGCCACGACGAGAACCAGGTGTCGAGTACGTCGTCGTCCTGCCGCAGGTCGGAGAGCTGCAGCGAAGCGTCGCCCGACTTGGCACGCGCCTTCTCCAACGCCTCCTCGGGCGTGAGCGCCACGACGAAGCCCCCCTTCGGGAGGTAGTAGGCCGGGATGCGCTGGCCCCACCACAGCTGGCGCGAGATGCACCAGTCCTTGATGTTCTCCATCCAGTGGCGGTAGGTGTTCTTGTATTTCTCGGGCACGAAGCGGATGGCGTCCTCCATGACGGCCTTGGTCGCCGGCTTCGCCAGCTCGGACATGGAGAGGAACCACTGCATCGAGAGCTTGGGCTCGATGGCCACGCCCGTACGCTCGGAGTAACCCACGTTGTTGGTGTAGTCTTCGGTCTTTTCGAGCAGACCCGCCGCTGCGAGGTCGCCCTCGATTTTGCGGCGCACGTCGAAGCGGTCTTCGCCCACGTACATGCCCACCTTGTCGTTGATGGTGCCGTCGTCGTTGAAGATGTCGATGGTTTCGAGTCCGTATTTCTCGCC
>JAIDUZ010000055.1 GCA_029059935.1 Alistipes sp. | reverse complement strand
CCGCCAAGCGCATCGCGTTCTTCGGCAACGTGCTCATCACCACGAACCCCACCTACATCTCCGGCGACCGCGCCGACTACGACGGCGAGACCAACGAGGCCCGCATCTATTCGCCCATCATCAAGGTCGTCGACGGCGACGCCACGCTCTACACCTACGAGTTCCGGTTCGATACGCAGGCCAACGTCGGCGAGTTCGCCGGGGGCGGCGTCCTGACCAACCGCGACAACGTCCTCGAATCGGAGCGCGGGTATTTCTATGCCGACACCAAGGACCTGGTCGCCGTCGGGCAGGTCGAGATGCGCAGCGAGGAGTACGAGCTCAAGGGCGATTCGGTGGTCTACAACATGGATTCCGACAACGCCTACTTCTTCGACCGCACCAACATCTGGAGCCGCGACGGCGACTACCTCTATGCCGACCGCGGCGAGTACCGCAAGGCCGACACGCTCTACGTCGTCACGCGCAGCGGCTACGTCCTCACCGCCGGGCAGGAGATGTGGAGCGACAGCATCGATTTCTTCCGGGCCCGCAACCATGTGATTCTGCGCCGCAACATTCAGCTCGACGACGTGCCGCACAAGGTGTTGGCTTTCGGCGACTACGGCGAGTATTGGAAGGTGCCCGGCAATGCCTTGCTCGCGCGGCGTCCCGCGGTCGTCAGCTACGATCTCTCGCAGGGCGATTCGCTCTTCATGCGGGCCGATTCGATTCTGCTGCACACGCTCCGTTGGGGCGAGGAGGTCGCGCAGAAGGGGAAGTCCGTCGGAAAGGATTCGGTGGCGCAGGCGCCGCAGGTGCCGGGCGTTCCCATGGATGCCGCCGGACCGCGTCGGGTCGCGGTCGATTCGTTGGGCCAGCTTGCGGCCGCCGATTCGTTGCGGCAGGCCGTCGTGCCCGATTCGCTGGCCGTGGATTCGTTGGCCGTGGCCGACAGCGTCCGTACGCTGACGTCTGCCGAGCTCAAGGCCCGGCAGAAGGAGGAGGCCCGCCAGGCCGCGGAGGCAAGAAAAAGAGCCAGAGCCGCGGAGAAAAAGAGGCTGTTGGCCGAGATTGCCGCCCGACGCCAGGCCAAGGCTACGGCGAAGCTGGAAAAACAGAAAAAGCGCGAGGAAGCCCGCCGGGCCGCACAGCGTCTCAAGGCCGAATCGAAACTGCGTGCTCGCCAGGCCCGTGCCGCCCGCAAGGGGAAGCTCCTGTCCACGGCCGATTCGGCGGCGACGCCCGATTCCGATTCCGTGCGTATGGCCCGTGCGGCGGCCCGGCGCGATTCGGCCTTCCGCCTGCTCTATGAGGAGTGGCGGAGCGACAGCCTGGCAATGGGGAGCGATTCGTTGCCGCTGATGCACGATTCCGTCTTCCGCCTGCTCCAGGGATACCGCAACGTGCGCATCTACCGTTCCGACTTCCAGAGCGTCTGCGATTCGATGACCGTCGTGAGCACCGATTCGACCATCCGTCTGCGCATCGACCCGGTGCTGTGGAACGAGCAGAACCAGATTACATCCGACAAAATGGACATCTACACGCGCAACCAGGAGCTCGAACATGCCGATTTCGTGGGCACCCCGATGATGGCCAACCGGCTCGACAGCATCCACTACAACCAGATAGCCGGCAAGGAGATGACGGCCTACTTCCGCGACAACCGCATCTGGCTCAACCGGGTCAAGGGCAATGCCCGGACGCTCTACTACAACCAGGACGGCGAGCCGCCCGAAATCACGGGCCTCTTCTTCATCGAGAGCGGCGGCATCGACTTCTACGTCGAGGACAACCAGGTGGTGCGCATGGTGTGGACCAACGAGCCGAGCTATACGATCGACCCCATCGACAAGCTCCCGCCCGACCGCGAACTCTATCTCAAAGGATTCAAGTGGGAGGGAGCGCGGCGGCCGGCGCTGGACGACGTTTTCGACCGGCGCATCCGTCCCTCGGAGCGGACGGAGCGCGAGGCGCTGGAGCATCCCGATTTCCCGTTGCAGCGCCGCATCGATGCGCACCGCAAGGAGTTGGTCGAGCAGCGGCGCTGGGCCGACCGCGTGGACCAGGTGGATCCCCATACGGCCGAGTGGATGCGCTCCCTGGGCTTCGAGGTGGGGCAGCCCCGCACCGACGGCCCGCAGTTTTAGTCCGTTGGTTAGGTCCGCAACGTCTCCGCAGTTTTAGGTCCGCAACGTCTCCGCAGCCTCTCTTGGTTTCTCGGTGGTTCCCCACGGTTTCAGGTCCGCAGCTTCCCCTGATTTTTCGGTGGTTCTCTGCGGCGGTTTCCTTGCGGTAGGTGCGGCCGCGGTTCGGATTAAGCGGCCCGCGGCAGGCGGATAAGCATTGTTGTTTTTCGATTGTCATGAAGAAAAGTTTGATAGCGCTGGCGTTCGGAACGTTGGCGCTGGGCATGTCGGAGTTCGTGATGATGGGCATTCTGCCCGACATAGCCCGTTCGCTGGGGGTCTCCGTTCCGCAGGCCGGACATCTCATTTCGGCCTATGCCCTCGGTGTCTGCGTCGGCGCCCCGCTGATGGTCCTCGTCGCCCGCAGAAGAACCCTGAAAGGGATTTTGTCGGCCCTCGCCGCCTTGATCGTCATCGGCAACGCCTGCGCGGCTGTTGCACCCGGTTACTGGACGCTGTTGGCCATGCGTTTCGTGTCGGGTTTGCCCCACGGCGCCTTTTTCGGTGCCGGCTCCATCGTCGCCGAGAAGGTGGCCGACCAGGGGCACCGGACCGGGGCGGTCTCCATCATGGTCGTGGGAATGACCGTGGCCAATCTCTTCGGCGTGCCGCTCGGCACCTACATCAGCAGCACCCTCGTGTGGCGCGCAGCGTTCGGTATCGTCGCCCTGTGGGGCGTGGTGGCTTTCGTGCTCATCCGGCGTTGGGTCCCCGTCTTGCCGCCCCTGCCCGACACAGGGTTGAAAGGCCAGTTCCGCTTCTTGCGGCACGGAGCACCGTGGCTGATTCTGGCTTCGGTCATGCTCGGCAACGGCGGCATCTTCTGTTGGTACAGCTATGTGGGGCCTTCGATGATTCGTTCGTCGGGATTCGCTCCGGAGACGCTCACCCTCCTCATCATGCTGGCCGGGTTCGGCATGTTCGTCGGCAACCTGGCCGGAGGTCATTTTTCCGACCGGTTCACCCCCGAGAAGGTCGTTCGGGCCACGTTGTTCGTCGCCACCGCCGCCTTGACAGGCATCTTCTTCGGTGCGCACGTCGGTTGGCTCGCCTTGGGGCTGATGCCTTTGGTGACGGCCTGCCTGTTCTGCGTGTCGTCGCCCCAGCAGTTGTTGATTCTCGAAAATTCGCGGGGCGGCGAGCTGTTGGGTGCTGCGTTGGTGCAGGTGGCTTTCAATCTCGGCAATGCCTTGGGTGCCTATTGCGGCGGCTTGCCCATCGACCGGGGGCACGGCTGCGAGTGGGCCGCCTTGCCCGGCATCTTCTTCGCCTTCGTCGGATTCCTTGTGAGTGCGTGGTTCGTCGTCAAATATTCCCGCCGCCATGCAATGCGATGACGGGCTGGAGCTTTTCCCCGTCGTCGATGCCGAGGGGCATACGGTAGGGCGGGCGACGCGCGCCGAGTGCCACGGCGGGTCGATGTTGCTGCATCCGGTGGTGCATTTGCACCTGTTCGATGCGCAGGGCGGACTCTATCTTCAGAAACGCCCGGCATGGAAGGACATCCAGCCCGGCCGCTGGGATACGGCGGTGGGCGGACACGTGGCCTGCGGCGAGACGATCGAAGAGGCCCTGCGCCGCGAGGTGCGCGAGGAGCTGGGCATCGTGGGGTTCCGGGCCGAGGAGGTGCGGCGTTACGTGTTCCGTTCGTCGCGCGAGTGCGAGCTGGTGCATGTCTTCCGCACGGTGTGGGAGGGGCCGGTGACGCCGAGCGACGAACTCGACGGCGGACGCTTCTGGATCCGCGAAGAGATCCGCCGGTCGTTGGGCCGCGGCGTTTTTACCTCCAACTTCGAACACGAATTCGAAACCCTTCTCTCATAGCGCAGGCCCGGCGCGGAAATTGCGGATTCGGTCCGCATGCGCCATCTGTTGAAGAACTGGACCGATTCCCTGCTCGACCGGCTGGGTGTGGAGTCGGCGGCCCACGAGATGTGGGAGAGCTGGGTCGCACTGGGGCTGGTGGTCGGCTTTACGGTGCTTGCGGACTGCCTGCTGCGGTGGACCATCGTGCCGGTCGTGCGCAAGGTGGTGGAACACACGCGCATGAAGTGGGACGACATGCTGTTCAGCACCCGCGTGCTGCGCTGCGGCTGCCATCTGGTGAGCGCCGTGCTCATAGCGGTGGTGCTGCCGGTGGTCTTCGAGGAGAAGCATGCGGTGCGCGAGGCGGTGCTGCGGCTGTTGAACGTCTACGTCATCGTCTCGGTCTTCCGGTTCGTCAGTGCGTTGATATACGCTTCGTTCCAGATCGTGGCGGCGAGCCCTGCGTGGCAGAACAAGCCTATCAAAGGGTTGCGGCAGACGGCGCAGGGATTCGCCCTGCTGGTCTGCGCCATCCTGGCCGTGTCGGTGCTGGTGGGCAAGTCGCCGACCATCCTGCTGACGAGCCTCGGCGCTTCGGCGGCGGTGCTGATGTTGATTTTCCGCGACAGCATCCTGGGCTTCGTGTCGAGCATCCAGCTCTCGGCCAACGACATGGTGAAGGTGGGCGACTGGATTTCGGTGCCCAAGTTCGATGCCGACGGCGCCGTGGAGGAGGTGTCGCTCACGACGGTGAAAATACGCAACTGGGACAATACCATCGTCACGCTGCCGCCCTACCAGCTGGTCAGCGACTCGTTCGTCAACTGGCACGCCATGCAGCTCTCGGGCGGGCGGCGCATCGAGTTGTCGCTGCTCGTCGACATGACCACCGTTCGTTTCTGTACGCCCGGGATGCTCGAACGCTTCCGCAAAATCCGCCTGCTGGGCGATTATGTCGACCGCACGGAGCAGGAGTATGCCCGGCTCAACGGGGCCGCAGGAATCGGTGCCGGCGATTCGCCGGTCGACGGGCTGCGGCAGACCAACCTGGCGGTGTTTCGGGCCTACATGATGCGTTATCTTCAGGAGAAAACTTCGGCCCGCCACGACATGAAGCTCACCGTGCGCATGCTGCCGCCGACCGACACGGGGGTGCCCATCCAACTCTATTTCTATACGACGTCGATCTATTTCGTCGATTACGTGCAGGTGGAGCTCGCCGTTTTCGAGCACATGCTGTGCGTGTTGCCCGAGTTCGGGCTGCGGGTGTTCCAGTCGCCGTCGGGCGACGACATAAGAGCGTGGACGGCGGCTCTGCGGAGTGCTTCCGGCGCTTCCGGTGCGACCCCTGCAACCGGGGCCGGGTCAGCCGGTGCTTCGGCCGGCGGCGAAGTCCCGCCGGAAGAGAGCGTCACAGCGTCAGCATCAGAACGAGCTGAATGATGATGACGCGCAGGAACATGCAGACGGGGTAGACCGTGGCGTAGGAGACCGAGGGGTTGTCGCCCTCGATGGTTTCGTTGGAGTAGCCCAGGGCCATGGGGTTGGCCATGCTGCCGCACAGCAGACCTGCGACCGACCCGAAGTCGAGGCGGAAGAAGCGCAGGGCCAGCGGTGCGACGAGCACCACCGGCACGAACGTGAGCAGGAAGCCCGTGCCGAGCCACAGGGCCCCTTCGGGCCGCATGACGGTCTCGAAGAAGTGGGCGCCGGCGTCGAGTCCCAGGCAGGCCAGGTAGAGCGAGAGACCCAGCGCGCGGAGCATCAGATTGGCGCTCTGGGTGGTGTAGGTAATCATGTGGAGCCGCGGCCCGAAGGTGCCTATCAGAATGCCCACGACGATGGGGCCGCCCGCGAGTCCCAGCTTGACCGGGATGGAGATGCCGGGGATGGCCACGGGGATGCTTCCGAGCGCCAGTCCGAGAATCAGACCGATGAATACGGCCGCCAGGTTGGGTTCGTTGAGGGTCTTCACGGCGTTGCCGAGGATTTTCTCCACGCTGCGGATGGCCTGGGCTTCGCCCACCACCGTCAGACGGTCGCCTAACTGGAGCCGCAGGTCGGGGGTGGCCAGCAGCTGCACGCCCGAGCGGTAGACGCGGCTGATGTTGATGCCATAGTTGTTGCGCAGGCGCAGTGAGGCAAGGCGCTTGCCGTTGATTTCGGGCCGCGTGACAAGGATGCGTTGCGAGATAAGTTGGTTGTCGACCGCGTTCCAGTCGATGTTTTCGCGGTTCCAGTCTTTGTGTTCCTGTTCGCCGAAGAGCAGCCGCAGGGCGTCGGCCTCGTCGGGATTGGTGATGACCAGGACCACGTCGCCTTGTTCGAAGGTCTTGTCGGACGTGGGAATCGAGACATGCCCGTCGCGCCAGAGACGCGAGACGACGAAGTGGCGCTGGCTCTCGGCGGCGATGTCGTGGAGGCTCTTGCCGAAGAGCGCGGGATTCGTCAGCCGGTAGCTGGCGATGAAGACGCTGCGGCGGTGTTCGGCGTCGGGTCCTGCCAGGTCGCCGGGCCGGACGAACCGTTTGCGGATGACAATGATGGCGAGGATGACGCCCACCACGCCCAGCGGGTAGGCCAGCGCGCAGCCCAGGGCGGCTCCGGACGTTGCGACGCCCATGGATTGCAGCGTCTGCTGCGCGGCGCCGAGGGCCGGGGTGTTGGTCGTGGCGCCGCAGAGGATGCCCGCCATCTCGGGCATGGGGATGCCGCATGCGTAGCTCAGGGCGACGGCGGCTCCGGTGCCGAGCAGGATGACGGCGATGGAGGGGACGAGCAGCCGCACGCCGTCCGACCGCATGGAGCTGAAGAATCCGGGGCCCACCTGCAGTCCGAGGGCGTAGACGAAGAGTATCAGTCCGAAGCTCTCGGTGAAGGCCAGCATCGCCGGGTCGACGGTGAGTCCGAAGTGGCCGGCGACGATGCCCGTGAAGAAGATGAAGGCGGCGCCGAGCGAAACTCCGAAAAACCGGATTTTGCCCAGCCCGATGCCGATCACCGAGATGAGCGAGAGCACGACGACGGCCTGCAGGGCCGAGTGTTCGACGAGTATGGTGCGGATCCAATCCATGGCAGCATGTTTATGGCTACAAAAGTAGGTAAAAATTCCGGAACGGCAACACAACGACCGGGGCTGTCGCACATCCGACAGCCCCGGTTCGCGAAGCGGGGTGCTGCGCCCCGGTTTTCGGCTCTTCGTGCGGCTACAGCGTCAGCGGTTCGTCGCGGTAGAAGTCGAGAATCTTCTGCCGGAAGACGAATTCGAACCGGGCTTGCGCCAGTTCCGATTCGGCTTTCAGCATGCGCGTCCGGGCATCGTTGAAGTCGAAAACGGTGGAGCGTCCCGCCTCGGCCTTGCGTTCCTCGTAGGCGAAGGCGATGCGGGCCGAAGCCAGGGCTTGTTCGGCGGCGCAGTATTTGGCATAGGCGGCGTCGGCGTTGACCCAGGCCTGTTCGATCTCCTTGCGCAGGGTCTGTTCGGCGTTGAGCAGGGCGAGCTGTTGGTTGCGGACCGCGAGTTTGGCCGTCCGGACGTTGTTGCGCGTGGCACGGCGGTTGAAGATGGGGATGCTCATCGAGACTCCCACGAATTCGTTGCGGTTGCGGTCGAGCTGGGTGCCGAAAGCCGCTTCCATGCTGCTGTAAACGCCCGTGCCGAACCCGCCGCGCAGCGAAAGCGAGGGGTAGAGGTAGGAGCGGGCGATGCGTACGGCGTTTTCGGTGCTTTCGAGCCGCAGTTGTTCCGAGCGGATGCGGGGACGGTGGTCGACGGCGTAGTCGTAGATGCTTTCGGCCGAACCGAGGCGGCGGAGCGAGGCCAGGGCCACGCTGTCCAGTACGGGCGTGACGATGTCGAAGCCCTCGGCGCTCTCACGGTTGAGCGCCTGGCTCAGGTCGACAAGGGCCAGACGCAGATTGTTGCGGGCCTGGGTGAGCGCCAGGCGGTCGTTGGCCACGAGGGCTTTGCTTTCGTAGAGGGCCGATTCGGGCTGCTTGCCGCTGGCGACGAGCTGTTGCGAGCGCTCGGCCTGTGCGGAACTCAGTGCCAGCTGCCGTTCGGCCACGCCGACCAGCTCCTTGCAGTAGAGCACTTCGAGATAGCGCGTCATGATGTTGACGGCCACATCTTCCTTGGCGCGTTCGAGGTCCTGGACAGCGGCCGCGAGGTCGAGTTTGCCGCCCTGGATCTGGCGGTTGATGCGCAGCCCCGCGAAGAGCGGCATCGACGCCGCAATGTCGAACGACCCGGTTTGCAGCGTCTCGCTCTTGCGGGTGTTGTCGGCCGAGGTGCCCCAGCCGAACGAAGCATTGTAGCCGACCGATGCGTTGAGGTCGGGCAGGCGGCTGTAGCGGGCCGTGGAGAGCTCGACGTCCTGCTGTTCGACGGAGAGGGTGCGCTGCCGCACCTCGATGTTGTTCTGCTGGGCGCAGCGGATGCAGTCGTCGAGCGACCAGAGGGGCTCGGCAGGGAGTTCCTGCGCCCGGGTTTGCGCCGGTGCGGCCAGCAGGGCGCACAGGACGGCGGTGAGAAAGAGGGGTTTCATGCCTTGGGTCGTTGGGGGTTACTGCTTGTTCTCCTGTTTGGCGCCGCGCACGCGGTCGGTTTCGGCGAGGCCCTCCGCAATCTCGATGTCGATGCCGTCGGAGAGTCCGATGGTCACCTCGCGGCGTTCGAAGGTCTGTTCGTCGGCATCCTCGGGGCTCGTGAGCAGTTGGACGTAGGTCTTGTCGCCCTCGAATTCGACGCAACTTTCGGGCAGCGCGAGGACCCCTTCGCGGTTCTGAATCATGATGCTGGCGTTGGCGCTGTAGCCGGCGCGCACGAAGACGTCGTCGGGGATGCGCACGGCGGCCTTGACCTCGAACATGATGACGCCGTTGTCCTCCGTGGCCTTGGGCGCCACGTACTCCAGTTCGGCGTCGAGCTCCACGTCCTGCAGGGCGCCGATGGTCAGCTTGACGGGCATGCCTTCGCGGAGCTTGCCCACGTCGGTCTCGTCGACCTTGCCCTGGAACTGCATCTTGGTCATGTCGGCCACCGTGGCGATGGTGGTGCCGTCGTTGAAGGTGTTGGCCTGGATGACGGAATTGCCGACCTTGATGGGCACGTCGAGGATCATGCCGTCGATGGTGGAGCGTATCTGCGTGTTGCTCAAATCCTTGTAGCGCTTGGTGATGCCGTTCTTCACGATTTCCATGTTCTCGCGGGCGCTGCGCAGCTCTTCTTCGGCCTTGGCGAGGGCGGCGCGGCTTTGTTCGAACTCCTCGTCGGAGACCACGCCCTTGTCGTGGAGCGCCGAGGTGCGGTTGTGCTCGCGGCGCGTCTGCGCGAGGGCGATTTCTGCCGTCGATACGCGCGACTCGGCGCTCGACAGCTGGCCCATTTCGGGCACGACCTTCACGGTGGCGATGACGTCGCCCTGGCGGACGCTCTGCCCGGCCTCCTTGTAGACGGCCGAGACGATGCCCGAAATCTGGGGTTTGATGAGCACTTCGTCGCGGGGTTCGACCTTGCCCGTGGCGATGACGTACTGCCGCAGGGTGTCGACCTTGGGCTGCACGATTTCGTAGACCGTCTTGACGGGGCGGGTCTTCTGCCACAGGAACCAGAACATGCCGACGAGCATGGCTGCGAAGAGCACGCCGAGGGCGATTTTGAGGATTTTTTTCATGGCGATGGTTTATTGTTCGATTTCTATTCTTCGCGTATGGCGTCGACGGCCTTGATTTTCAGGGCCCGGAATGCGGGGAGGACGCCGGCCAGCAGACTGCCGGCGACGATGATGGCCAGGGCTTCGACGGCGGTGCCGAACGACACCTGCCACGAGACTTCCATGCCCTCCTGCGCCATGACGACAGCCTGGTAGTAGACCGAATCGACGACCGAGAGCAGCCCTACGGCGACCGTGAGTCCGAGCGTGCCGGCGATGAAGGTCAGGATGAAACTTTCGCTCAGTATCTGCGAGAGGATGGCCCGCGGCGGTGCTCCGATGGCACGGCGGATGCCGATCTCCTGGGTGCGCTCGCGGATGGTGACGAGCATGATGTTGCTCACGCCCACGATGCCGGCCAGGAGCGTTCCGAGACCGACGATCCAGGTGAGCAGCGCGATGCCGCGGAAGAGCCCCTGCACCTTGTCGAGCATCTCCGAGACGGCGATGGTCCAGACGGCCTTTTCGTCGTCGGGAGCAATGAGGTGGCGGGCGAAAAGGGTCTCCTTGCAGGCCTTTTGGACGCGGCTGCTGGGAATGTCGCTGCGGCCGGCCAGGGCGATCATGTGGACGAAGTCGCCGCGGCCGAACATCTGCTGGGCCAGCGAGACGGGCACGACGATCGTGCGCTCGACGTTGCTGAACGACATGGCCGAACTCTGCTTGCGGATGACGCCGACGACGGTGAAATAGCTGTTGTTGACCTTGATAACCTTGCCCGTGGGGTCCTCGCCTCCGGGAAAGAGATCTTTCCACACTTGGGTGCCGATGATGCAGACCTTGCGCTTGCGCTGCATGTCGACGTCGTTGATGAAGCGTCCGAAGATGATTTTCTGCGGGTTGATGCGCTGGTAGTCGGGCGAATAACCCATCAGCGAATAGTCGCCCTTGCGTTCGCTGCGGCTGCAATGAAGCTCGCCGCCCCAGAACGTGGCCGAGGCGTAGAGCACCTCGGGCAGCCGCTTGACGGCATCGACGTCGCTGTTGGTCATGCGCCACCACCGGCTTTTGGGCATGCCCTTGTAGGGCACGGAGGTCTGCTGGGGCTGGAGCAGGACGGTGTTGGTGGACATGTCGCCCAGCTGTGCGCGGAACAGACGCCCCAGGCCCATGCCGGCGCCGAGCATCACGGTGAGCATGAAGATGCCCCAGAAGACGCCGAGCGCCGTCATGATGCTGCGTTTGCGGTTGCGCGAGATGGTCTGCCATATCTCGGCCCAACGGTCGCTGTCGAAAAAACGGGTCATCGAAAATTCAAATTTTAAAATTCACAATTCATAATTCATAATCGTGTTTCTTGGCTTGGCCGGTTCTGCGCCGTGCGGCTCTGCCGCAGGGGGCGGCACAGACCGAAAAAGTTCGATTTCTTGCACCTTTTCTCGCCTCGGCATAGCTCAAGCAAGTTCGGCTCTGCCCTCGGCTTATCGAAAACGTTCAATTTCTTGCACCTTTTCTCGCCTCGGCATAGCTCAAGCAAGCTTGGCTCTGCCCTCGGCTTATCGAAAACGTTTGGATTCGTATAGGTTTTCTGTTCCTGTTTTTTTATTTGAATTGTGAATTGTGAATTGTGAATCACTTGTTGTATCTCAGTGCGTCGATGGTTTTGAGGCGGGCGGCGCGGCGGGCGGGGACGTAGCCGGCGACGAGTCCTGCGATGACCAGCACGACCGTGGCGCTGACGGCGATGCCGAGGTCGAGGGTGGGGTTGAGGAAGATGCTGCCCATGCCTTGCGACGAATGCTCCGGAGCCTGCCCGAGCAGATGGTTGACGACCTCCATCACGGCGACGCCCAAGACCATGCCGATGTAGCCGAAGAGGGCGGTGACGAAGACCGATTCGGTGAGAATCAGCCGGATGATGGACGCCGGGCGTGCTCCGAGCGCCTTGCGGATGCCGAATTCGGCGGTGCGCTCGGTGATGGTGACGAGCATGATGTTGCTCACGCCCACGATGCCGGCCAGCAGGGTGCCCAGGCCGATGATCCACACGAAGAGGTTGATGCCCGTGAAGACGACCATGATGTTCTTGTAGCGCTCCAGGGTGTTGTCGATCCAGATGGCGCTCTCGTCGTCGGGGGCGAAGCGGTGCTCGGCTGCGAGCCGTCGGAGCAGCCGTTTTTCGAAGTCGGCCATGGCCTCGTCGGTCTCGATGCCCTGCACGGTGATGATGGCGTTGTTGACCTCGGGATTGTTGGCATTGAAAAGGAGCTGTCCGGTGCTGAGCGGAATGTAGCACGAAGAATTGTTGCGCTGGGCGTCGCCTTCGAGCACGCCGATGACCGTGAATATCGAACCGCCCACGTTGACCTGCCGGCCCAGCGGGTCGACGCCTTTGAAGAACAGACGGCGCATGGGCTCGTCGATGATGATCGACTTGCGGCACTCGGCGATGTCGACCTGGTCGACGAAGCGGCCGGCCGAGAGCCGGATGCCCTCGATGTCGGCGATTGCGGGCAGCGAACCGCGAATCCAGGCGGTGGTGAACTCGCCGTCGCAGGTGACCGTGCGGGTGCCGTACCACGAATTGGCGGCGACCCGGTCGATTTCGGGGAACTCGCGGCGCAGGATTTCCAAATCGCTGTTTCGCATGCGGATGCGGCGCCCTTTCTGATAGCCCATGTAGGCCCGGGAGGTGTGGCCGCCGTAGAGGTCGATGGAATTGATGGCGTAGTCGCCGAAGTTGGAGAGCACGCCGTTCTTGAGTCCGTTGCCCGAACCCAGGAGGATGACAAGCATGAAGATGCCCCAGGCGACCGAAAAGCCTGTGAGGAACGTGCGCAGCTTGTTGCGGCGCACCGAAGTCCATATTTCCAGCAGCAGCTCTCTCATGGCAAGGCTCTTTTTGCGTGTCGGACGGGGGTTGCGGCCGGGCCTTTCATCGTCCCGGGCCCGTGGAGGTGATGGAATCGATGACTCCGTCGCGCAGGCGGATGATGCGGTCGGTCTGGTCGGCGATCGACTGCTCGTGCGTCACGCAGATGATGGTCATGCCCATTTCGGTGTTGACGCTGCGCAGCAGATTCATGACCTCCTGCGACGTGGCGCTGTCGAGGGCGCCCGTGGGTTCGTCGGCCAGGATGATCTGCGGCTTGTTGATGAGCGCCCGGGCGATGGCCACGCGCTGCTTCTGGCCGCCCGACATCTCGTTGGGCATGTGCGAGGCCCACTCCCTCAGCCCGAGCATGTCGAGATACTCCAGCGCCAGGGCGTTGCGCTTGCGGCGGGAGACGCCCTGGTAGTAGAGCGGCAGGGCGACGTTCTCCACGGCGTTCTTGTAGCTGATGAGGTTGAACGACTGGAAGATGTAGCCTATCATGTTGTTGCGCGCCTCGGCGGCCTGCGTCTCGCTCAGGTTGCGGATAAGACGCCCGGCCAGGTAGTAGCTGCCGCTGTCGTAGTTGTCGAGGATGCCCAGAATGTTGAGCATCGTCGACTTGCCCGAACCCGATGCGCCCATGATCGACACCAGCTCGCCGCGGCGGACTTCGAGGTCGATGCCTTTGAGCACGTGCAGCGGCGAGCCGTTGTTGTAGGTTTTGTGGATTTGTTCCAGTTTTATCATCTCTCTGTTCTGTTTGCGCTTCTTCTTTTGGGGGCTTTTGCCGCTTTCTCGTTGCTTTCTTTTTTGCCTTTTTGCAGCTTTTTCGTTGCTTTTTTGCTGCCCTTTTTGCGGCTTTCTTGCTGCCCTCCTGCCCCTCTTTTGCTGCTGCGGAAGTTGGAATCCGTAACCTATTGCAGGCGTCCGACGGAGCAAATGTAGTAATTATTGTTCGAAAAACAATTTATTTTTATCGAAAATCAATAAAAATTTTATCTTTTCCGTCTTTTCGGAATGTTACGGTTTGCCAAGATGACGGAAATCGAACGGGTGGAATAGCCTTGCGCTGGAACGTAAAATTATAGAGTTCCGTTCTTGACTGGTCGGGGATGTCGCACCGGACGGAAAGGCTCTTCGGGGGCGGCTGCGGGGGTCGCACCTATGGTGCGAGCCGCCCCCGAGGGAAAAACAGCGATTCGGGAACGTCAGCGGAAGTAACGAGATGAATTCTTTGGGGTGGCGGTTCTTGACGCGCAGTCGGGATGAGGGGCAAGATTCTTCGTCGTTGAGCTCCTCAGAATGACAAGGCCAGGTTTTCGGGCGGGGGCCTGCGGGGCACGCCCGGCGTCAGCCGGATAGTTGCGGGCCTCCGCGGGGGGAGGCTCCGGCCCGCTCCGTTAAGAACGGGGGTTTTATTATTTTGCGGCCTGTATGGCAAAGATGCGGGAGTTAGAAAAGAGAAGACAGATTCTTGACAGCGTCGCACTTGTCATTCTGAGCAGAGCGAAGAATCTGTACAAATAAATGAGTATTCGGGCCGAAGCCAGCGGAGGCGAGCCCCGTTAAGAACGGGGTTTTGTAAATTCTGCGGGCCTCCGCGGGGGGGGGAGGCTCCGGCCCGCCTGCCTGAAAGGCGGGAGCTGGAAGAAATAGAAGAGGGGTGTTTGGACGGATAAACATTAAAAGTTACGACTTCTATTCAGATTGCCGCGTCGCTGTGCTCCTCGCAATGACGGGAGAAGAAAACAGATTCTTCGCTTCGCTCAGAATGACAGAACAGGCTGCGCCCCTGCTCTTCGTCCCTCTCTCGCAGAAAATTATTCATTATTTATTGATAATCCGGCTCTGCGTCAGACTGGAATAGTCAGCTGCTCTTCTCTCCTTATCAGAATTATAAAATAGTTCCGCCCCGATGTCTGAGCCGTCAGCGGAGGAGGGACTAAAAGCGTGAGCGGAGGGGCCGGTTTGTTTACAAACCCGCGAATAGGCGCCCGAAGCAGCGTTAGGCCCTCCGCAGCAGGCGAAGACAATCGGAAGGAGAGGCTAACGCGCTTCGCTTGTTTTCCTCCTCCTTGCGAGGCATAGTCCGCAAGCGGCCTCTGCGCTCGCTGCGAGCGTCGGTTTTTCCGCCGCTTTTTGCCGGTACAAAAAGCGGCAAATATCTGTTCTGAATGATGAAACGATTCTTCGTTGCCCGGCTGGGGGTGGTCGCGCAAAGTGCGAGCCGGGCAACAAGGAAAAGACAATTGCGGTGCCGGGCAAACAAAAAATGGGCGGGCCTGAAACCGTGCTGGAGGCGCGTGAACAAGAAAATATTACTCCTGGGCCGAAAAATATGCCGTAAGATTTGCGAAAGTCCCGGATTTTACATTAACTTTGTCCACGCCCGAAATTGGTTAACCAGATTGGCGAACCACTTTGGGCCGGCCGATAAGGCCGAACCGACCCTGAGAACCTGATGAAAACCAATATTTTTCCCGAGTTGAGGCGGAAGCCGGAACAATCGGAGCTGAAAATTCCGGTTGCTCCCCGAACGGTTCCCGGACCTGTCGACGAAGCTGTCGACGAAAGCCGGAATGCGCCGCGCGAGAAAACCTGCCCGAAAAGAGAACGTTTTCGATAAGCCGAGTGCAGAGCCAAGCTTGCTTGAGCTATGCCGAGGCGAGAAAAGGTGCAAGAAATTGAACGTTTTCGATAAGCCGAGTGCAGGGCCGAATTTGTTCGGGCTATGCCGAGCTGGGAAAACACGACATGAAAACCAACCTAATAAAACCTGAAACTTCCATGATTGAAATCAACTTGCGAAAGTCGCTGCTCGCGCTCGTGCTGTTGCTCGGTGCGACGACAGCCTTTGCGCAGAAACGCACGGTAAGAGGTGTCGTCACGGACGATAGCGGGCCTCTCGTAGGCGTTACCGTGGTGCTGCGCGACCCCCCCCCCGACGGGTTCGGCGACGGACCTGGACGGCTCCTATGCGCTCGAAGTGCCCGATGACAAGGCCGTGCTGGTCTTCTCGTTCCTGGGTTACAAGACGGTCGAAATCGAAGTCGGCAGCCGCAGCGTCGTGGACGTGAAGATGGAGTCCGACGCATTGGCGCTCGACGAAGTGGTCGTGGTGGGCTACGGCACGCAGATGAAGTCGCACCTCACGGGCGCCATCTCCAAAATCGGGGGCGACGTGCTGAGCGACCGCCCCGTGTCGGACATCGCCACCGCGTTGCAGGGCCAGATTTCGGGTCTCAACATCAACAACGTCACCTCGGAGGTCGGCGTCTCGCCCTCGATCCGCGTGCGCGGCACGGGGTCGATTTCGGCCGACAGCGCACCGCTGGTCATCATCGACGGTTATCCCGTGCCCGACGGTCTGTCGGACCTGAACCCCTCCGACGTGCGGTCGATCGAGGTGCTGAAAGATGCCGCCTCGGCCGCCATCTACGGTTCGCGCGCGGCCAACGGCGTCATCATGGTCACCACCAAGAGCGGCCAGGCCGACAAGGCGAAGTACTCCGTGAAATTTTCGCAGGGCCTCAAATGGGCCTACCGGCTCCACGACCTGATGACTTCGACCGAGCACCTCGGTCTCTTGCAGTGGCAGGAGTCGCTGGGCGCTTCGGGGTCCAACTTCGTGCCGGGCGCCAACTACCGCGCCGCGTCGTGGATCGAGCGCAACATCGGGTCGACCGACTGGCAGCGCGAGGCCCTGCGCGACCTGGCGGGCATCACCAACGTGCAGTTCTCGCTCACGGGCGGCAAAAAGGCTTTCCGCTACTATGCTTCGGGCGCCTATACCAAGGACCAGGGCATCATGTTGCAGAACGAGGTGCAGAAGGCCAACTTCCGCACCAAGATGGACGTCGACCTTTCGCGCTCGGTGAAGTTCGGCGTCAACCTTTCGGGCACCTATCAGCAGGCGTCGCGCCCGCGCAACAACTTCATCGACTTCTACCGCACCCCTTCGTTCATGCCCGTGCGCCACAACGCCTGGACCACGGCGCTTACCGGCTACGAGGGCTTCGCCCGCGGCAGCCATTTCAACTCCATTTCGGTGCCGACGGCGCCTTCCGACGGCGGCGGCATCCGCTGGGAGACGGCCAATCCTTTCTCGTCGGCCAACAACAACCCCCGCAGCGTGATGGCCAACACCGAGCGCTGGAACGAGTCGTTCTCGGGGCTGGGCAACATCTATCTGACGGTGGACATCGTCAAGGGACTTACGTTCAAAACCTCGAACGGTTTCAACGTGAAGTACTCGCCCTCCTATTATTATGCGCGGAAGAACGCCACCAAGGACGGCGAGGCGAGCAACGCCACTTTCTTCAGCACGCTCTACGTCGACCTGCTGACCGAGAACACCCTCGACTTCCACCGCACGTGGGGCCGCCACGACTTCGAGGCGCTGGCCGGCTACACGGCCGAGACGACGCGCGTGCAGCGCGTGGCACTGACGGGCACAGGCTTCCCGACCGACGACATCAAGACGCTGAACGCCGCCACGGTCTTCAACCTCGCGTCGGCGAACAACGGCAACGGTGCCGGCACGGGTACGTTCCGCTATCCCGACGTGGTGCTGCAGTCGTTCCTCGCGCGCGTGAACTATGCGTATGACAACCGCTATCTGTTGTCGGGGTCGATCCGTCTCGATTCGTCGTCGCTCTTCGCCGGCGGCCACCGCAACGCCTGGTTCCCCTCGGTGTCGGCGGGCTGGCGCATCTCGGAGGAGGATTTCCTGCGCGGGCATCATGGCGTCTCGAACCTCAAGCTGAGGGCCTCCTACGGTGTGACGGGCAACAACAACATCGACTACGATGCCGCCCTCGAAGTCTACGAGTCGCAGAACTACGTGCTCGGCGAGGGCAACGGTTCGCTGCAGCCCGGCGTGGCGCCGGGGGCCGTGCTGGCCAACCGCGACATCACGTGGGAGCAGACCGACGAATTCAACTTCGGCCTCGACGCCGGGTTCCTCGACAACCGCATCAACCTCTCGGTGGACGGCTATTTCTCGGTGACCCGCGCCCTGCTTTTCAAGCAGCCGATGCAGTCGTTCTCGGGATATACCAACTACTGGAACAACATCGGCCGCGTACGCAACGCCGGCGTTGAAATCCAACTCGACACCTACAACTTCGACCGCCGCAACTTCAAGTGGGAGACTTCGGTCAACTTCTCGCTCTCGCGCAACAAACTGCTCGAACTGGGCGGCGAGAAGCAGGTCATCACGCAGGGCGAACGCACCGAAAACTACCTGGCCCGCGTGGGCGATCCGCTCATCCAGTTCTACGGTTTCAAGACCGTCGGCGTGTGGAACTCGCAGGAGGAGATCGAGGCCAATCCCCACTTCTCGACCGACGTGCCGGGCGGTCTGCGCATCCTCGACGCCAACGGCGACGGCATCCTCGACGACAACGACCGCGTGGTGCTGGGCAACCCCTATCCGTCGTTCACCTACGGCATGACCAACACGTTCCGCATCGGCGACGTGGACCTTTCGTTCCTGATTCAGGGCGTGCAGGGCGTGACGATATTCAACGGCGACATCTACTACACCGAGACCATGCGCTACAACAAGGCCTATGTCAGGGACCGCTGGATCTCGGCCGAGCACCCGGGCGACGGGCATACTCCCTACGAGAAACTCGGCACCGACATGCTGCTGACCGACTACGGCCTGCAAAACGGCTCCTATGTCTGTCTGCGCAACGTGACGCTGGGCTACACCTTCCCCAAGCGCATCGTGCGCAAACTCCGTCTGTCGGGGCTGCGTCTCTACGCTTCGGGCAACAACCTCCTCTACATCTGGAGCTCGGACTACAAGGGCATCAATCCCGAGGCGCGCATGACTTCGGGCAACTATGCCAGCCCGATGATTTCCGGTTATCAGCGCGGCGGTTTCCCGCTCACGTCGACCGTCACGTTCGGCCTGGACCTCACTTTCTAAACCTGTCTCCGTCATGAAACTGTCTAAATATCTCTTTACGATACTTGCGGTCGCCGGCCTGACGGCCTGCGAGATGGACCGCGAAGTCTACTCCGACCCCCCGGTCGGCGGCTATGCCAAGGATGCCGTCGGCGTCAACAGCCTGCTGATGGGCGCCTACGGGGCGATGCACGACGTGCTCTACTACGAATGGGCCATGACCGAACTGCGCTCGGACAACACCCGCATGCGCATCAGCAACTCCAATTCGGCGGAGAGCAAGCTCATCGAACAGCTCGACCAGAATACGGTGCTGAGCTCCCATGCCTGGATAGACAAGTACTGGACGGCCTCCTACCATGCCGTAGCCTGCGCCAACGACGTGCTGGCCAGCATCGGAGTGGTGGACGACGAAGCGCTGGCGGCGCAGTACGAGGGCGAAGCGCGTTTCCTGCGTGCGCTCAACTACTTCAACATCGTACGTCTGTGGGGCCCGGCTTTCAAGGTGACGCGCAAACTTACGGCCGCCGAATCGCGTGCGATGCAGCGGGTCGCCTCGTCGGAAATCTACAACCTGGTGGAGGAGGACCTGCGGGCCATCGTCGACAACGGCCTGTTGCCCGAGACGAGTGCTTCGGCCGACCTGGGCCGCGCCACGATGCCGGCCGCCAAGGCCCTGCTGGCCAAGGTCTGCATGACACGCTATGCCGCCGGCGATGCGGAGTATGCCGAGGCCGCCGGACTGCTGCGCGATGTCATCGCCGCCGCGGGCGGCCCGCAGAGCGGCGCGCAGCTGGTGCCCTGCGACGAGGTCTTCTCCATCCGCAACGAGATGAACGCCGAGATCATCTTCGCCGTGCGCTATACGGCCGGCAACAAGGGCCTCGGTTCGCCGTTCGGCGGTCTGTTCGGCCCTCTGAACAACGGCGGCAATGTCATCATCGGCTCGCCCAAGCACTACAACTACCCGTCCGACGACCTGCTGGCTGCGTTCAAGAAGAACGCAGCCGACAAACGCATCGCCGTCTCCTATGCCGAGAAATACTGGAACGCCACCACCGGCAAGGATGTTTCGGCGCGCTACGTCACGAAGTTCCTCTCTCCCGTGCTGACCGAATACGACGGCGAGAACGACTGGCCCGTCATCCGCCTGGGCGACCTGTTGCTGCTCTATGCGGAGGTCACGGCCGAGCTGGCGGGCACGCCCACGGCCGAGTCGGTCAAGTATCTGAACATGACCCGCGAACGCGCCGGCATAGCGACCTATGCCCTGGCCGATTTCGGCTCGCTCACGCAGTTCCGCACGGCGCTGCGCGAGGAGCGCCGGCTGGAGCTGGCGTTCGAGAACCAGCGCTGGTTCGACCTCCGGCGCTGGGGCATCGCCACGGAGACGGTCAACGACTTCCTGCTCGACCGCGAAAGTTTGTTTTACGGCGACTACGGCTATGTGAGGGCCATCGACGAGTGGCAGACCATGCTGCCCGTGCCCCTTTCGGTCATCAACATCAACCCCGACGTAGCTCAGAACGTCGGCTACTAACACCGCAGCAACCATGAAAAGAATCCAACGATATATGACAGCCCTCGCCGCCCTTGCGCTCGCGGCGGCCGGCTGTGCCGAGACCTACGTGGAGGAGTACGTGCCCGAAGCGCCGGTCATCGAATCGTTCGCCCCGGCCGAAGTGCTCTCGGGCGAAGACACGCCGGTGGTCGTCACCGGACGCCATCTGCACACCGTCACCACGGCCACCATCGGCGGCCGCGAGGTGTCGATTCTCGAACGCGTGTCGAACACGCAGCTTATCCTTGCAGCTACGCGCGACGCCCGTTCGGGTGCCATCGAGCTGACCAACGCCGTGGGTACGGCGCAGTCGGAGACCACGATGACGGTCAACTATCCCGTGCCGGTTCTTCGCACCGAGGAGCTGCCGGCCCAGGTCGACATGTTTGGCGAACTGACCCTCAAGGGGCACTACATGGCCGTCGTCCGCAAGGTCATCTTCACGCCCGACGGTGCCGGCGAAGGCCGCGAGGGCGAAATCCTGAGTCAGGATGGCGCCGAGTTGGTCGTGCGCGTGCCTTATGTGGAGACGTCGGAAGCCCGCATCACGCTGTGCTACGACGAGGGCGATGAGGAGGTCGAAACTCCGCTGGACGAAGCGCCGCAGATAGACATCGTACGTTTGGAGCCGACGCTCGACGCTCTCTCGTTCAGCCGGCTTATAGTGGGCCGCATCACGACCCTGACGGGCTCGAACCTCGACCAGATAACGGCCGTCAAGGTAGCCGGCGAACCGGCCACCATCGTCTCGAAAAGCGCGGCGGAGCTGCGTTTCATGGTGCCGATGGTCGAGGGATTCGCCGAGGGCGAGGGCAACACGGCATCGCTGACGATCGACTATTTCGACGACTTCGAGTCGAAAGCCGTGAGCGAATCGATTCCTGCCACGGTGCTGGCTTTCCATATCTGGGAGGGTATTACCACCTACGGCCAGCGCGGAGCCGTGGCGCAGTCGTTCTTCTCGCCCGAAACGGGAAAGGTTTACGATAACAGCGCCTGGCGTACGGAGGTCGATCCCTATGCTTTGGAGACCAATCAGTCCAAAGATTACTATAAGAGTCATTCTGTGACTTTGCAGACTTCGCAGGTCTCGGCCGACAAGTATCTTGCTACGAAACCTTATTTCTTCTTTTCTGGTGCCAATGCCGGTACGCTGGCCATCAATTCGCCGGCCAACTCCTATTCGCAGTTGCGCAACTTCTTCGTATCGACTGTATTTTCGGGGGCGGCCAATCGTGTTCCCGGCGGCGATTTCGACTGCATCGGCACGCCGGTGCTGCGTTTCCGCTACCTCGACCCGAAGAACGCCACCGAGGCGGCGATGGCCGACAAGGTGCGCAACATGACGCTGACGCGTATC
This sequence comes from Alistipes sp., assembly GCA_029059935.1. GTDB lineage: Bacteria > Bacteroidota > Bacteroidia > Bacteroidales > Rikenellaceae > Alistipes. The sequence continues at coordinate 4,274 of JAIDUZ010000055.1, read as the reverse complement.
GACGAAGCGGAGTTCCCGGTCGACGTGGCTGCCGGAACCGTGGGCGGCGTTCTGCTGGGCCGCGATGCCATGGGCGGTCTTTCGACCGACAAGTGGGCTCCGACCTATGTCAAGGGGACCGACTCCGAGAATTTCCGGGCCGACGCCGTGTTGCTGGTGCTTTATTACAATGTCAACGGCTCGCCCGACAAGAGCAACCTGACGGAGAACATCAAGCGCATCGGCTTCGTGCACATCACGTCGGTCGATTTCAAGGTGGTGGCGTCGGGCAGCAACAACCCGCCTTCGGGCAGCGCCGTGCACTTCAACGCCTACTGGCAGAAGAGCGACTACGACTATTCGAAAATTCAATAATCCGACATCATGAAACGGTTCATCAACAGATATGCTGTCCTGGCGCTCGCCGGCGCCCTCGTGTTCGGCGGTTGCAAGGACGATCATTTCCTCGAAGGCGGCGAGTACGTCCCGGCGCTCAATTCGGCGACGCTGGCCCCGGCGACCAACGCTTCGGGCACCCAGCGGGCCTATGTCGGCACCGAAGTCTCGGTGCAGGGCTTCAACCTCGACCGGCTCACGGCCGTGACGGTGGCCGACGTGCCGGCCGAAATCACGGCGCAGAACATCAAGGAACTGAAATTCCGCATTCCGGCCCTGGAGCTGGCGCAGAGCGACCTGCCCCACGAGGTGGAGCTCAAGGCGTTCGGCGCCGGAGAGGAGCAGTTCTTCAGCCATGCCTACTATGTCACCATCCCCGTTACCGACGCTTCGGTGAGCGGCTATGCGCCCGCCGATGGCACCGTCGGCACCGAAATCACCCTTTCGGGCCGCAACCTCGGGCAGGTGACCCGCATCCGCTTCGGCAGTGCGACGGTCGAGGCCGCCGACTTTACGGAGGTCGACGACGAGGGCGCTTTCGTGAAGTTCCGCGTGCCGGCCGGCGATTATGCGGAGCCCGACAGCGAGGTGGCCATCGCGGCCGAATGGGGCACCGAGACCGTCGATGTGACGGGCGAAACGCCTTTCCTGCTGCATGTTCCGGTTTTCGACGCGTTGGAGCCGCAGCCTGAGGGAACGAATTCGGCCATCGGCGACGAACTGGAGCTGACGGGCTGCAACCTCGACCTCGTGACGGCAGTGAAGTGGGGCGGCAAGGCGCTGCTCATCGCTGCGCAGAGCGCCGAAGCGCTGACTGTGCGTTTCCCCGCTTCCATCGAGGCCGAAACGCCGGCCGTGCAGAGCAAAAGCCTTGTGGTTGAGTACGGTACCCCCCCCCTCGTGCAGACGGTGATGCTGACCGAAGCATGGCGTGTCGACACAACTCCTTCGTCGACGGCGACCGTGCCCGAATTCGGACAGATGACCGTCGAAGACGGCAAGTTCTACCTGGGCAAGACCGTTACCGTCACGGGCGCCAACCTCTCGGCTGTGGAGAAGATAGAGTTGCAGTATGATTCCGAGCGCATCGAAGCCGCCATATCGGCCGGTGCCACCGACTCCGAACTGAAGTTCACCGTGCCCGAGGATGTCACGTTCAACAAAGCTTCGGAAGTCTCCGTCGTCGCCCTCCACAACGGCGGCGAACAGCTCGAAATAGGCAAGGCGACGATATATCCGTTCTATTATTATAAGGATGTGAAATTGGGTTCGGGGTCGAGCTCCGTGGCGAATTATCCCTATTCCGAATTCGCTTGGTCGAATGCTTTTTTCATGCCTGATACGGGACATGTCATCTCGACTGACGAATGGGTAAGCGGAACGGTTGATTCTTTTGCTCTCGAAACGTCCAACAAGGCGATTCTTCTTGATAATAAGGTGCCGGTGCTTCAAAAGGCCAATATTACATCGGAGCAGTATTATGGAATTGAACCGTACATTTTTTTGACTACGGGCGGTGATGGAAAATTGGCTTTCCAGAATCCGGCCAATTCGGCTTCGCAGCTCAAGACCCACCGCTATCAGTCGGGCAAGACGGCTGTTTCGTCGACTTTCGGTACGCCGATTATTTATTTCTTGGTATTGAAGAGCGGCGCGGTGTTCGATGCTGTTAAGGATGGTTCGCTGACGAGTATTGCTGAAATCAACAAGGTGGCGGGTTCAGCTGCTCCGGCTTTCGGAAACGGTCGTAATTTTATCGTGGGAGATGTAATTGCAGTGCAGTATGTGACTTATGCAAAAGGTACGAAACCGGCCGCTGTCGGAGATATTCACAAGCAGGGTTATATTGTTGTTACTGAGATAACTTGTGCCGATCCGGACAAGGTGTCGGGTTCAAATACCACTGCTGGTGAGGCTACCGACTTGACTGGGTATGTTAAGTTCGACTTTTACTGGTCGAAAACATTGAACGAATAAAACGAAAACGGTTAGTGTTAGGTTGTTTGTGAGAGGTGCCGGGTGGCGTGTTCTGCCGGAATGAACGGCGGAACACGCCCCGACGGTGCCGAAAGGAAAACTCCTCTGACCGGTCGGCAACTCGCAGCGTTGCGCGGGCCGCAGCCCCGTCCCGGCGAAGGCTCGCAACGGCTCGCTCTCCGCAGACCGCAACCCGCGGAAGAGGCCGACTCCGAAACTGAAAGAGATGATGAAGATACGCAAAATCATATTGACGACGCTGCTGCTGACGCTGGTCTTCGGCTGTTCGGGCCGCGACTGGACGATTCCGGAGGTCGTGACCCCGGAGCAGCCCGAAAAACCGGAGCAGAAGCCCGAAGAAAAGCCCGAAGAGAAACCCGGGGAACCGGAGACGCCCGGCGAGTCCGAAGAACCGGCCGTGCGCCGGGTGTCGTCGGCCGCCGAACTTGCCGCGCTGGGCACGCTGTCGGCGGGCGACGTGGTGGTGTGGCGCGACGGGGTCTACGACGGTGAGACGGTCCGGCTGAAAGGCTCGGGCCGGGCCGATGCGCCCGTCATCCTGCGGGCCGAGACGCCGGGCGGCGTACGCTTCACGGGCACCTCGCGCCTCTCGATAGAGGGCGCGTATGCGGAAGCGGAGGGCTTTTGGTGGCAGGACCCCGAACCGGTGCAAGGCAAGGCGGTCGTCACCTTCGCCAAAGGTTCGACGGGCTGCGTGCTGCGCGACTGCGCCGTGACGGGCGACGCCACGGCCGAAGATGCCGCGACGGACACCAAGTGGGTGTCGCTCTACGGCACCCGCAACACCGTGAGCGGCTGCACGTTCCGTGACAAACGCAATATCGGCTGCCTGCTGGTGGTGTGGCTCGAAGCGGGCATCGTGCCGGAACATACCGTGGCGAACAACCGCTTCGAACGCCCCGCGACGCTGCGCGACGCCAACGGCAAGGCCATCAACGGCCAGGAGACCATCCGCATCGGCACGAGCGACTTTTCGATGCAGACGGCCGCCTGCACGGTCGAGGGCAACTGGTTCTACCGCTGTCACGGCGAGCAGGCCGAAATCATCTCCAACAAGTCGTGCGGCAACTTCTACCGCGGCAACCTCTTCGTCGAGAGCCAGGGCACGCTGACCATGCGCCACGGCAACGGTTGCACCGCCGCGGGCAACTACTTCCTGGGCAACGACATGGAGGGTACGGGCGGCATCCGGCTCATCGGCGAGGATCATGTCGTCGAAGACAACTACCTGCACGGACTGGCCGGCACGGGCTACCGCACGGCAATCTGCCTGGTGCGGGGGCAGCAGTCGCCCGCGCTCAGCGGCTACTGGCAGGTGAAGAACGCCCGTGTGCGGCGCAATACCATCGTCGACTGCAAGTATGCGTTCAATGTCAACTATGCCAGCTCGGGCAGCGATCAGACGATGCCCGTCGTCTCGACGCTCATCGAGCAGAACACCGTGTCGCTCTCGTCTTCGTCGGCCTATGCTGTCTTCTGCACCGCGACGCCCGAGCCCGACATCGAATGGAAAAACAATACGCTCTACGGCGGCCGTCAGAGCGGCGTTTCTCTCCCCGCAGCCGCTTCGGCGCCGGCATTGCCCGACGTGACGCAGACCGTGGACGCAATCCGCGAATCCGCCGGCTGCCGGTGGAAAACCGAATAACCACGACTCCCGACCGAATATGAAAAAGCTGAAACTTCTGTTGTGCCTGCTTGCTGCCGCGGCCGTCCTGCCGGGCAGCGCGAAAGAATACCGCGTGTCGCTGCCCGAGGTGGCCGCCGCCTTGCGTCAGGCCGGGCCCGGCGACCGCATCGTCGTCAAGGACGGCGACTACCGCGCCCGTGAACTCAAATGGCGCGGCGCCCGGGCCGAGGGGGCTCCCGGGCGCATCGAAGCCGCCACGCCGGGCGGGGTG
>JAIDUZ010000054.1 GCA_029059935.1 Alistipes sp. | reverse complement strand
GACAGGGGAACCTTGGCCTTGACCACGCGGGCGGTGCCTTTCGACTCCATGCCGGTGATCTGACCGCGGCGCTTGTTGAGGTCGCCGATGATGTCGCCCATGTTCTCCTCGGGAGTCACGACCTCGACGCTCATGATGGGCTCCATGATGACCGAACCGGCCTTGGGAGCCGCAGCGCGGTAACCGTTGCGGGCGGCGATTTCGAACGACAGCTGGTCGGAGTCGACCGGGTGGAACGAACCGTCTTTGAGGGTAACCTTCATCGAGTCCATCTGGTAGCCGGCGAGAGCACCGTTGGCCATGGCCGACTCGAAGCCCTTCTGAACCGAGGGGATGAACTCCTTGGGAATGTTACCGCCCTTGACCTCGTCGACGAACGTAAGGCCCATCTTGCCCTCCTCGGCGGGACCGATTTCGAAGATGATGTCGGCGAACTTACCGCGGCCGCCGGTCTGCTTCTTGAAGACCTCGCGGTGCTGGACGGTGGTGGTGAGAGCCTCCTTGTAGTTGACCTGGGGAGCGCCCTGGTTGATCTCCACGCCGAACTCGCGGCGCAGACGGTCGACGATGATGTCGAGGTGGAGCTCACCCATACCGCTGATGACGGTCTGACCCGAATCCTCGTCGGTATGCACGGTGAAGGTGGGGTCCTCTTCGGCCAGCTTCGCCAGGGCGATGCCGAGCTTGTCGAGGTCCTTCTGAGTCTTGGGCTCGACGGCCAGACCGATGACCGGCTCGGGGAAGGTCATCTGCTCCAGCACGATGGGTGCGTTCTCAGCGCAGAGGGTATCGCCCGTACGGATCTCCTTGAAACCTACGGCAGCGCAGATGTCGCCGGCGCCGACAGTCTCCAACGGATTCTGCTTGTTGGCGTGCATCTGGTAGATGCGGCTGATGCGCTCGCGCTTGCCGCTGCGTGCGTTGAGCACGTAGGAACCGGCGTCGAGCTTACCCGAGTAGACGCGGACGAAAGCCAGACGGCCGACGAAGGGGTCGGTGGCGATTTTGAACGCCAGACCGCAGAACGGCTCGTCCTCCGAAGCCTTGCGCTCCTCCTCCTTCTCGGTCTTGGGGTTGGTACCCGTCACGGCGGGCACGTCCAGCGGCGAAGGCAGGAATGCGATGACGTAGTCGAGCAACTTCTGCACGCCCTTGTTGTGGAACGACGAACCGCAGAGCATCGGCACGATCTGCATCGAAATCGTAGCCTTGCGGATGGCGACGAGCAACTCCTCGGGAGTGATCGAATCGGGATCCTCGAAGAACTTCTCCATCAGAGCGTCGTCCGTAGCGGCGACCTCCTCGATGAGCTTGGCGCGCCACTCGGCGGCCTCGGCCTTCATCGACTCAGGAATCTCCTTCAACTCGAAGTTGTCGCGGACGGTCTTGTCGTCGAAGTAGTAGATCGCATTATTATATATAAGGTCTACCAAACCCTCGAACTTGTCCTCGGCACCGATGGGCAGCACGACGGGAAGCGCCGTAGCGCCGAAGTGCTCCTTGATCTGTGCGCAGACGGCGAGGAAATCGGCGCCCGTGCGGTCCATCTTGTTGACGTAGCCGATGCGGGGAACGTTGTACTTGTCGGCCTGGCGCCATACGGTCTCCGACTGGGGCTCGACGCCGCCGACGGCGCAGAACGTGGCGATAGCGCCGTCCAGCACGCGCAACGAACGCTCCACCTCGACGGTGAAGTCGACGTGGCCCGGGGTGTCGATCAGGTTGATCTGATACTGCTGGTCCTTGTAGTGCCAGAATGCGGTCGTGGCCGCCGAGGTGATGGTGATGCCGCGCTCCTGCTCCTGGACCATCCAGTCCATGGTGGCGCCGCCCTCGTGCACCTCGCCGATCTTGTGGGTCTTGCCCGTGTAGAAAAGGATACGCTCCGATGTCGTAGTCTTACCGGCATCGATGTGGGCCATGATACCGATATTACGGGTGAAATGTAAATCTCTGGTTGCCATCTTCGGGTCTCCTTTTTAGAATCTGAAATGTGCGAACGCCTTGTTGGCCTCGGCCATGCGGTGCATCTCCTCCTTGCGCTTGAAGGCGGCGCCCTGCTGGTTGTAGGCATCCACTATTTCGGCGGAAAGCTTCTCTGCCATGGTCTTGCCGGCGCGCTTGCGGGAAAAGAGGACAAGGTTTTTCATGGAAATAGAAATCTTGCGCTCCGGACGCACCTCCATCGGAACCTGGAAAGTCGCGCCGCCGATACGTTTCGATTTCACTTCGACTTGGGGCGTGATGTTCTCCAAGGCCTGTTTCCAGATTTCCAGCGGAGATTTGTCAGCATCCTTCATCTTCTTGCCTACGAGCTCCAACGCATCGTAAAAAATGGTGTAGGCAATACTCTTCTTACCATCCAGCATGAGGTTGTTCACGAAACGGGTCACTGCCACGTCGCCGAACTTCGGATCCGGAAGTAGAATTCGCTTTTTTGGCTTAGCTTTTCTCATTGCTATTTTTTGTTGTTGTGTTTCATTGCTTCGTTTCCGCCGTTATTGTTTGCGGCCGGAACGCTGCGGGGTTGTTTCCTTGTGTCGATTATTTGGCTGCGGCCTTCGGACGCTTGGCACCGTACTTCGAACGACGCTGACGGCGACCGTCGACGCCTGCCGAGTCGAGCGCACCGCGCACGAGGTGGTAGCGGACACCGGGGAGGTCCTTCACACGACCGCCGCGGACGAGCACGATCGAGTGCTCCTGCAAGTTGTGACCTTCGCCGGGGATGTAGGCGTTGACTTCCTTGCCGTTGGTCAGACGGACACGTGCCACCTTACGCATGGCCGAGTTCGGCTTCTTGGGGGTCGTGGTGTACACACGGGTGCACACGCCGCGACGCTGGGGACACGCGGCCAGGGCGGGAGACTTCGACTTCTCCTCCATCGCCAGACGGCCGTTTCTCACTAACTGTTGAATAGTTGGCATTTCTAAAACTGTCCTTTAAGTTGTTAAAAATCTATTTCCATTGTCCAAAATGGACTGCAAAGGTACGCATTTTTTTTGAATAACCATATATACGGGTGTCTTTTCGAGGCTTTTTCGCCATCCGGGCGCAACTTTTGCGATTCTTTTTATTTATCATTTTTGAAACAAAATAAATATTGATTATATAATATGACGTAATCATATTGTTTTCAAGCAATTGAATGATCTTCAAAACATACGTCTGCAAGTCTTTGCAGAAAAGTTTTGATTTTTCGGTTTCACAGTTTTACGGCGCCGACGGAAAGAGAACGGAACAGCTGCGCAAGGAGCAGGAAGACAAGCAGCTCCGACAGGATTTTTACGGAAATGCTTATCTTCGTCCCGGCAACTTCACTACGCCCGGAGTGGTGCAGACCAAGGTTTGCATCAGAGAGGTTTGGTAGATTCAGCAATCCGCTGACGGCTTGTTTAGGAAGCGGGGATTATAAAAGGAATCGGTTGTTTTGTTGTTTGCTTGCAGTGGCTTGACGCGGCCTTTTGGTGGGCTGTGCATTGCCGGGCTTCGTCGGGTTTTGCAACTCGAAGAGTCTCCCGCAGCCTTTCGGGCCGAAGCCAGCGGAGGCGAGCCCCGTTAAGAACGGGGTTTTGTAAATTCTGCGAGCCTCCGCAAGGCGGGGCTTCAGCTCGCCCGCCCGGCTAAGAGCCGGGTTCTATGATTTGGACTACATTTGCTCCGAACAGACGAAACAAGGATTCCTTTTCCGAACCCGCATGGCTGTCAGCTGACTATTCCAGTCTGCCGCAGAGCCGAGAACAATTCAAAATGTAAAATTCACAATTCACAATTGGGAATCGATAATTACTTTTCTGTCGATTTGTTCGCCCGGGCCGGCTGCGGGGGCGCACCTCCGGTGCGAGCCGGCCCCGGGTGCAAGGTCGAAGACCTTGATTATTCTTGGGTCTCTACGTGCTGCGGGCAAAAATTACAAAACCCCGTTTTTAACGGGGCGGCCCGCACGATTCTTCGAATCGAGAAACTATACAATTTCGATTTTTAATTGTGAATTAACCCCCCCCTATGGGGTCTTGACTTCGCTCTTGCTCGGCAAAGCTCGAACAAGTTCGGCTTTACCCTCGCTTAATCGCGAAGTTGTGCATTGTTTGTTTCCTCTCTGCGGCATTCCCCTAAGTGATTGCTTTCATCGCCTGCTGCGGGCTACCGCAACCGGGATTCGGGAGCCCTGGTGAGCGTCGGTACCGAGGGCGACTGGTGGTGTTCTTCCGTTTGGATTTCCGACCATTTTCACGGAGGACGTCTCTATGCTGTTGTCGGAAATATCTATCCGCTTACCGGATGGCATCGGGCATTCGGTTTCTCCGTGCGCTGCGTCCAAGCATCTGCCGGTGAAGTTCGTTTTCACGCACCTTTTCCCGCCACGGCACGGTCCGAGTAAATCCGGCGCTACCCCGGCTTACCGAAAACGCGCTTTTCTCGATGCAGCGATTGCCGATTGCCGCTTTTTTGCTATCTTCGTTGCATGAAACGAGCACTTTTTATCCTTGCACTCCTTGTCCCAGCATTCGGCGCCGCGCAATATCTCGACACTGCCGACTATGCCGCCGACCCGGCCGCCCGCGTCTTCGACGGCCGCATCCACGTCTACTGCTCGCACGACTGGGCATCGCCCGTCACCGACCGCACCGACGGCAACCATTACGACATGCGCGAATACAGCCATTTCGAAGTCGACCCGGCGGACGGTTCGAGCGTGCGGACCGACGCCATCCTGACGCTGGAGCAGGTGCCGTGGGCTTCGCGGCAGCTGTGGGCCTGCGACGTCGTGCGCAAGGACGGCCGCTACTACCTCTACTTCCCGGCCAAGGACCGCCAGGGCGTGTTCCGCATCGGAGTCGCCGTCGCCGACACCCCCGAAGGTCCGTTCACGGCCGAGCCGGAGCCCATCCCCGGCACATACAGCATCGACCCCGCCCTCTTCGAGGACAACGGCGAATTCTACATCTACTTCGGCGGACTCCAAGGCGGGCAGCTGCAACGCTACCGCAACAACCGGCGACTGCGCAAAGACCGGCTCCCCGCGTCCGACGAGGCGGCACTCCCGGCCCGCGTGGCGCGGCTCTCCGCCGACATGCGCACCCTGGCTGAGAAACCACGCCCGGTGGTCATCCTCGACGATGCCGGACGGCCGCTCACGGCCGGCGACCCCCACCGCTTCTTCGAAGCCGCCTGGCTCCACAAACACGGCGGCGTCTACTATTTCACCTACTCCACCGGCACCGGTCACGAAATCTGCTATGCCACGGGCGACAACCCCTACGGACCGTTCACCTACCGGGGCGTCGTACTCACGCCCGTCGTGGGATGGACCACCCACCAGTCCGTCTGCGAACACGAGGGCAAATGGTATCTTTTCTACCACGACTGCGTGCCCTCGGGCGGCGTCTCGTCGCTGCGGTCGGCCCGCTACTGCGAACTCGTCCACGAACCCGACGGGGCGATCCGCACCATCCCGGGCAAATCCCGATGAGAGTTTCGGCCGATAATTTCATTTTTTAATTCGTTTTTCCCTATCTTCGCAGGGAAAACAACGAACATGAAAAACACCTCTATAATGGAATACGATTTCAAACAGATCGAAGCCAAATGGCAGCAGCGCTGGAAAGAGCGCGGCACCTACCGCGTCGAGGCCGACCCCGCACGTCCGAAGTTCTATGTGCTCGACATGTTCCCCTACCCCTCGGGCGCCGGACTGCACGTGGGTCATCCGCTGGGCTACATAGCGTCGGACATCTATTCGCGCTACAAACGGCTCAAAGGCTTCAACGTCCTACACCCGATGGGTTACGACGCTTTCGGTCTGCCGGCCGAGCAATACGCCATCCAGACGGGCCAGCACCCCGCCGTGACGACCGAACGCAACATCGCCCGCTACCGCGAACAGCTGGACAAGATAGGCTTCTCGTTCGACTGGGACCGCGAGGTGCGCACCTGCGACCCGGCCTACTACAAGTGGACGCAGTGGGCGTTCCTGCGCATGTACGACCACTACTACTGCAACGACACGCAGCAGGCACGGCCCATCGCCGAACTGATCGACGCCTTCGCCGAACACGGCAACGAAGGGCTGAACGCCGCCTGCACTTCCGAAATCCGCTTCACGGCCGCCGAATGGAACGCCATGAACGAAGCCGAAAAAGAACAGGTGCTGCAGAACTACCGCCTCGCCTACCGGGCCGACACAATGGTCAACTGGTGTCCGAAGCTGGGCACCGTGCTGGCCAACGACGAAGTGCGCGACGGACTCTCGGTGCGCGGCGGCTACCCCGTCGAACAGAAACGCATGAAACAATGGCTGCTGCGCGTGACAGCCTACGCCCAACGCATGCTGGACGGCCTCGACAAGCTCGCGTGGAGCGACTCGCTCAAGGAGATTCAGCGCAACTGGATCGGCCGGTCGGTCGGCGCGCAGGTATTCTTCGACATCGAGGGCTCGGACCGCAAGCTCGAAATCTTCACCACGCGCCCCGACACCATCTTCGGCGTGACGTTCATGGTCATAGCCCCCGAACACGAGTGGGTCGACGCCCTGACGACGCCCGACAACCGCGCGGCCGTCGAAGAATACATCGCCCAGGCGAAGAAACGCTCCGAACGCGAGCGCATTGCCGAAACGCGCCGTGTGAGCGGCGTGGCAACGGGCTCGTACGCCGTGAATCCGTTCACGGGCAAGGCCATACCCGTCTACATCTCCGACTACGTACTGGCCGGCTACGGCACGGGCGCCATCATGGCCGTTCCGGCCCACGACTCGCGCGACTACGCCTTCGCCCGCCACTTCGGACTGGAGATCGTCCCTGTGGTCGAGGGCGGCGACCTTGAAAAGGAGTCCTACGATGCCAAGGAGGGCCGCATGATCAACTCCGACTTCCTCAACGGCAAGGATGTCAAGGAGGCCATCGGTCTGATGTTCGACGAAGTGGAGCGCCGCGGTCTGGGCAAGCGTCTGGTCAACTACCGCCTGCGCGACGCCATCTTCTCGCGCCAGCGCTACTGGGGCGAACCGTTCCCGGTCTATTACAAGAACGACGCAGCCTGCCCGCTCACGGACGACAAACTGCCGCTGGAGCTGCCGCCCATCGAGAACTTCGGCCCCACGGCCGAGGGCGAACCGCCCCTGGCCCGCGTCGAGGGATGGCACACGCCCGAGGGCTACCCCTACGAACTCTCCACAATGCCCGGATTCGCCGGGTCGTCGGCCTACTACCTGCGCTACATGGACCCGCACAACGACCGGGCGCTGGTGAGCAAGGAGGCCAACGGCTACTGGCGCTCGGTCGACCTCTACGTCGGCGGCATCGAACACGCGACGGGTCACCTGATGTACTCGCGTTTCTGGAACATGTTCCTCTACGACCTGGGGTATGTCTGCGAAGAAGAACCGTTCAAGAAACTTGTCAACCAAGGCATGATTCAGGGCCGCTCGAACTTCGTCTACCGTGTTGTCGGCACTGACAAGTTCGTGTCGCTCGGGCTCAAAGACCAATACGAAACGCAGGAAATACATGTCGACGTCAACATTGTGAAGAACGACATCCTCGACACCGAAGCGTTCCGCCGCTGGATGCCCGACTTCAAAAACGCCGAATTCATCCTCGAAGAGGGCAAATACGTCTGCGGCTGGGCCGTGGAGAAGATGTCGAAGTCGATGTACAACGTGGTGAACCCCGACTACATCGTCGACAACTACGGCGCCGATACGCTGCGTATGTACGAGATGTTCCTCGGGCCGCTGGAGCAGTCCAAGCCGTGGGACACCAACGGCATCGACGGCGTGCACAAGTTCCTGCGCCGCTTCTGGCGCCTCTTCTTCGACCGCGACGGCAAACTGCTGCTCAACGACGAAGCGGCTACCGACAAAGAACTGCGCACGCTGCACAAGACCATCAAGAAGGTGTCGGAAGACATCGAGAACTTCTCGTTCAACACCTCGGTGGCGGCGTTCATGATTTGCCTCAACGAACTGGGCGAATGCTCGAAGCGCGCCGTCCTCGAACCCCTTGTCGTACTGCTTGCACCCTTCGCGCCGCACATTGCCGAAGAACTGTGGGAGGTGCTGGGGCACGAGGGCTCGGTGTGCGATGCCGCCTACCCCGCGTTCGACGAGAAGCACCTGACCCTGAGCGCTTTCGAATATCCGGTCTCGATCAACGGCAAACTCCGCTTCAAGAAAGAGTACCCCGTGGCTGCCACGCCCGCCGACATCCAGGCCGACGTGGTGACGCTCCCCGAAGCGCAAAAATGGCTCGACGGCAAGGCCCCGAAGAAGGTCATCGTCGTGCCGGGCAAAATCATCAACATCGTTATCTGACATGAAACGGCTTCTTGTCTTTCTGACGCTCTTTCTGACAGGTGCACGCCCGGTTGCCGCCCAAGACTACGGCCAAGCCTTCACCGTGAAGATATGGGACAACGCCACGGCGCCCCACAGCAACGGCATCGACACCCCCGAGACCGTCCCGGCGCCCAACCGCATCGGCAACGTCTCTGCGGCCGAACTCTACGTCTTCCCGGCCGACGAGGCGAAAAACACCGGACTGGCCGTGGTGATCTGTCCCGGAGGCGGATATGCGCGGCTGGCGATGGACTACGAAGGCTACAATGTCGCCAAATGGCTGGCGTCCAACGGTGTGACGGCAGCCGTACTGAAATACCGCATGCCCGCCGGCCATCCCGAAGTACCGCTGGAAGATGCCGGACGAGCGCTCCGCATCATGATGGGACTCGAAGCCGGCGCCACCGGCTGCACCGCCGACAAGGTAGGAATCGCAGGCTTTTCGGCCGGAGGACACCTGGCGGCCATGACGTCGAACCTGGCGGAGACGAAACCGGCATTCGCCATCCTCTTCTACCCGGTCATCACGGCCCGGAAAGGCCTGGCCCACGAAGGGTCGTTCGACAACCTGCTGGGTGCCGGACGCGATGCCGCAAGCGAGGCACGCTATTCGCTGGAAAACCGGGTGACGGAACAGACGCCGCCCACGCTGCTGCTGCTCTCCGACGACGACCGCAGCGTGCCGCCGGTCAACTCTGCGCTCTACTATGAGGCGCTGAAGCGCCACGGCGTCGAAGCCTCCCTGCACGTCTACCCCACGGGCGGCCACGGCTGGGGCATCCGCGAGAATTTCCGCTACCGCGACCAATGGCAGGCCGCGGTGCTCGACTGGCTGGAGCGGCGTCAAGCGAAAAATGAAAAGTAAAAGGTGAAAAACCGCCATCACCGCAACCAAAAACCGACAACCATGTTCTCCGCAAAAACCTATGCTTCGCGCCGGGCCGAACTGCGCACGAAAATCGGCAGCGGGCTGATTCTGCTGCCGGGCAACATGCCGGCGCCCAACAACTATCCCAACAACACCTACTATTTCCGCCAGGACTCGACGTTCCTCTACTACTTCGGGCTCAACATCCCGTCGCTGGCCGGTGTGATCGACGCCGACACGGGCGAAGAGGTGCTGTTCGGCGACGACTTCACCGTCGAAGACATCATCTGGACGGGCCCGCAGCCGACGCTGCGCGAACTGGGCTCCGAAGTCGGCATTGCGGCCGCGCACCCCATGGCCGAACTGGAGAAGCACGTGCGCAAGGCCCTTGCGCAAGGCCGCCGCGTCCACTACCTTCCGCCCTACCGCGGCGAAACGAAACTCCAGCTCTCCGAACTGCTGGGAATAACCCCGGCGCGGCTCCACGACGGCAAGTCGGTCGACCTGATGCTGGCCGTGGCGGAGATGCGCGAAGTGAAGAGCGCCGAAGAAATCGAAGAACTCGAACGCGCCTTCCGCATCGGCTACGACATGCACACGCTGGCCATGAAGATGTGCCGCCCGGGAGTGGTCGAACGCGAAATAGCCGGCGTCATCGAGGGTGTGGCCAAGTCGGCCGGGTCGGGCGTCTCGTTCCCGTCGATCGTCTCGCAGCACGGCGAAACGCTGCACAACCTATGCGCCGACGGCGTGCTGGAAGCCGGTCGTCTGCTGCTGTGCGACGCGGGCGGCGAAACGGTAAACAACTACTGCTCGGACCACACGCGCACCTACCCTGTGAGCGGGAAATTCACCCCGAAACAACGCGAAATCTACGAAATCGTACTGGCGGCCCACGACCGGGTGGCCGCCATGGTGCAACCCGGCATGATGTACACCGACATCCACAACGCCGCCTGCCTGACGCTGGCCGAAGGGCTGGTCGGCGCCGGACTGCTCAAAGGCCCGGCCGAAGATGCCGTGGCGGCGGGAGCCATGACGCTCTTCATGCCACACGGACTGGGCCACGGCATCGGCATGGACGTACACGACTGCGAAGCGATGGGCGAACGCTCGTTCGACTTCTCGTCGATAGCGGAGCGGGCGGCCCAATCGGCCACCTGCATCTACCGTGCGGCCTGGCGCGTACGTCCCGGCACGGTGATGTCCGACGAACCGGGCATCTACTTCATCCCGGCGCTGATCGACAAGTGCCGCGCCGAAGGACTCTACGAAGGCATCGTCGACTACGGCCGGCTCGACGCCTACCGCGATTTCGGCGGCATCCGCATCGAAGACGACCTGCTGGTCACCGAGACGGGCTGCCGTGTCATCGGCGACCGCAAGATTCCGGTGACGGTCGACGAACTGGAAGCCGCTGTGGGGAAATAACACGCACCGGCGGGGCGGGGGCGAACCGAGGCGGACCGGGCCAAACCGAGACGGCTTGGACGAACAGAGACGGCTTGGACGAACCGGACCGTCCCGCGCCGCTCCAACCCCGTTTCGCTCCGAAAAACAGCCTCCGGCCCGGAATGGCGCAGGCCACGGCTTGCACCAGCGCGGCCGCGCAGATTCAGCAATCCGCTGACGCCGAGTTGCGGGACCGATCGACCATTGTTCCTGCGCCGCTGTCAGTTGTACATCCCAGTCTGCACCGAAGAGTCCCGCAGGACTCTTCGGTGCATTCATTCCAGCGATTGCCTTACCGCCCTGCTGCGGGCATCCGCAACACGTCGTCGGGAGCCCTGACGAACGTCGGCACGAACGGCTACGCCTGGTCATCGTCCCCGGCTGCTTCGGGCAGCGTCTATGCGGGGATGATGAACTTCAACTCCGGCAACGTCAACATGCTCAATACGGATGCCAACCGGGGACATGCACGCGCCGTGCGCTGCGTCCAGCATCTGCGACGGCTGTTTTTCGAAGCGGAAGGGGAAAAGCGGAAGTTTTTGCGGACAAGCATGCCGAAATCGTCTCTTCGGGAACGATTTTTTCTTGTTTATGTCAAAAATTTCGTATATTTATACTCGGCTAAACACCAACCGACCGACAACCTTAAAACCGCACGCCATATGAAAAACTATGCAGCCAAAGAGATCAAGAACATCGTGCTGATCGGCGCCCCGGGCACGGGCAAGACCACCCTGGCCGAAGCCATGGCCTACGAAGGCCAGGTCATCGACCGTCGGGGCAGCATCGAGACCAACAACACCCTCTCGGACAACACCGACATCGAACACGAATACAAGCGCTCGATCTACTCCACGATTCTCTTCACGGAGTTCATGGAACGCAAGCTCAACATCATCGACTGCCCGGGTTCGGACGACTTCTGCGGCAATCTGTTCTCGGCCTTCAAGGTCGGCGACGTGGGCGTCTTCCTTTACAGTGCCGTCAACGGCTGGGAGGTCGGCAGCGAGATACAGGCCCGCTACGCCCGGCTGCTGAAAAAGCCCGTCATCGGCGTCATCAACCAGCTCGACCACGACAAGGCCAACTTCGAGGCCGCTTTCGAGTCGATCAAGGCCGCCTCGCGCGTGAAGCCCGTCATCGTACAGTATCCGGTCAACCAAGGCCCCGGATTCGACTCGTTCATCGACGTGCTGATGATGAAGATGTACCGCTTCAAGGACACGGACGGCCACCGCGAAGAACTGGACATCCCGGCCGAAGAGCTGGAAAAGGCGCAGGCCCTCAACAAGGAGCTGGTGGAGATGGCCGCCGAACACGACGAAGCGCTGATGGAACTCTACTTCGACAAAGGGACCCTCACGCAGGACGACATCCGCCAGGGACTGAAAATCGGCGTGTCGCGCCGCGAAGTGATGCCGGTCTTCTGCACGAGCGGCAAGCGCGACATCGGCACCAAACGACTCATGGAGTTCATCATCAACGTGGCGCCCGGACCGCTGAAAGCCCCCGCGTTCCTCTCGACCGAAGGCGAAGAACTTCCGGCCGACGCCGACGCACCGACCGTGGCGTTCGTCTTCAAGAGCCAGATCGAGCAGCACATCGGCGAAATCACCTACTTCCGTGTCATCCGCGGCAAAATCGCCGAAGGGACCGAGCTGGTGAACTCCCGCACGGGCAACAAGGAGAAGCTGTCGCAGCTCTTCGCCGTGGCGGGCAAGAACCGCATCAAGGTGACCGAACTTTCGGCCGGCGACATCGGCTGCACCGTCAAGCTGAAAGGTACGCGCACCAACGACACGCTGGCCGCGCCCGGCACGTCCGTAGCCGTGGAACCCATCGTCTTCCCCGAACCGCGCTACCGCGCCGCGCTCAAATGCAAGGAACAGGCCGACGAAGAGAAGCTGGGCAAGATTCTGGGCGACGCCAAATTCGAAGACCCCACCATCCTGGTCGACTACTCCAAGGAGCTGAAGCAGACCATCATCCAGGGCCAGGGCGAACACCACCTCAACATCCTGCGCTCGCGCATCCTCTCCGAGAACAAACTGGCCTACGAATACATTGCGCCGAAGATTCCCTACCGCGAGACCATCACCAAGGTGGCGCAGGCCGACTACCGCCACAAGAAGCAGTCGGGCGGCGCCGGCCAATTCGGTGAGGTGCACATGATTGTCGAACCCTACTGCGACGGGATGCCCGAACCCAAGAACTACAAAGTGCCGGGCAAGGGCGACATGGTGGTCAACGTGAAGACCAAGGAAGAATACGACCTGCCGTGGGGCGGCAAGCTGCAATTCTACTCGGCCATCGTGGGCGGCGCCATCGACGCGCGCTTCATGCCGGCGATTCTGAAGGGCATCATGGAGAAGATGGACGAAGGCCCGCTGACGGGCTCCTACGCCCGCGACATCCGCGTGGTGATTTACGACGGCAAGATGCACCCGGTGGATTCGAACGAAATATCGTTCAAGCTGGCGGCCCGCAACGCCTTCAAGGAGGCGTTCCGCAACGCCGGACCCAAAATCATGGAGCCGATTTACAACGTGGAGGTGCTGGTGCCGAGCGACTGCATGGGCGCCGTGATGAGCGACCTGCAGAACCGCCGCGCCATGATTATGGGCATGGAGTCGGACAAGGGATTCGACCGGCTGAACGCCGCCGTGCCTCTGGCCGAACTGTACCGCTACTCGACCACCCTGTCGTCGCTCACGTCGGGTTCGGCGACCTACACCATGAAGTTCGCCAGCTACGAACAGGTGCCCGCCGACGTGCAGGAAAAACTGCTCAAAGCCTACACCGACACCGACGAAGAGTAGGCCCCGGCCTGCCCGGCCAAAACCCGGCAAAGCGAATCCCGGAGAACCCTTATGGTTCTCCGGGATTTTTCATTGAGCCGTCGAGCGGAGCAGAGGTGCGGCGGACTATGGCGGAAAGAGAAAAAGGCCCCTCCTCGCGGGATCTTTCGACTGAACAACAGCCGGCCCGGCTTCCTGCCGGCGGCCTACTCTTTCTTCTCGGTCTTCTCGCGCACGAGTTCCTTGAAGCAGTGGCGGCAGATGGGCTCGTAGGTATCCTGCGCTCCGAGCATCACCTGTTTGTCGTCGCTCGTGAGCCGGTGGGAATGGTGGGCCAGGTTGCCGCAGCGCACGCAGATGGCGTGCACCTTGGTGACATATTCGGCCGTGGCCATCAACGCCGGCATCGGTCCGAAAGGCTTGCCCGTATAGTCCATGTCGAGACCCGCCACGATGACCCGCACGCCGCTGTCGGCCAACTGCCGGCAGACGTCGACAATGCTCTCGTCGAAGAACTGCGCCTCGTCGATACCCACCACGTCGACCTCGGCCGACATGAGCAGGATGTTCTGCGGCGAATCGACCGGCGTGGAGCGGATGGCGTTGGCGTCGTGCGAGACGACCTCCTCCTCGGAGTAGCGCACGTCGATGCGGGGTTTGAATATCTCGACCCGCTGGTGGGCGAACTGCGCCCGTTTGAGGCGGCGGATGAGCTCTTCGGTCTTGCCCGAAAACATCGAGCCGCAGACCACTTCGATCCAGCCCTTGCGGCTGGCATTTTCCAGAAACATTCGGAGAAAGTGAAAATTGAAAATGAAAGGTTAAAGACGGCGCTGCGCGGACCCTGCAACTGCCCGCCCGGGCGGCGCTACTCTTCGATGCGGGTGATGCGGGCGCCCAGGGCGTTGAGCCGGGTGTCGATCTCCTTGTAGCCGCGGTCGATCTGGTCGATGTTCTGAATCGTCGAGACCCCCTCGGCCGACATGGCGGCGATGAGCAGCGCCACGCCCGCGCGGATGTCGGGCGACGTCATGCGCGTGGCCCGCAGCCGGATGTTGTGGTCGTGGCCGATGACCGTGGCGCGGTGGGGGTCGCAAAGGATGATCTGAGCGCCCATGTCGATGAGCTTGTCGACGAAGAAGAGACGGCTTTCGAACATCTTCTGATGAATCAGCACCGAACCCTTGGCCTGCGTGGCCACGACGAGGAAAATCGACAGCAGGTCGGGCGTCAGCCCCGGCCAGGGAGCGTCGGCGATGGTCATGATGGAACCGTCCATGAAAGTGTCGATGCTGTAATGGTCCTGCTGCGGAATATGGATGTCGTCGCCCTGCTGTTCGAGCTGAATGCCCAAACGGCGGAACTGCGCGGGAATGATGCCCAGGTTGTCGTAGGAGACCTCCTTGATGGTCAGCTCCGAACGCGTCATGGCGGCCATGCCGATGAAGCTGCCCACCTCGATCATGTCGGGCAGCAGCGTGTGCTTGGTGCCGCCCAGCAGGTCGACGCCCTCGATGGTCAGCAGGTTGGAGGCGATGCCCGAGATGCGGGCGCCCATGCGGTTGAGCATGCGGCAGAGCTGCTGGATGTAGGGTTCGCAGGCGGCGTTGTAGATGGTCGTCGTGCCGCGCGCCATGACGGCGGCCATGATGATGTTGGCCGTGCCGGTCACCGAAGCCTCGTCCAGCAACATATAGGTGCCTTTCAGATTGCGGCCCTCGACCATGAAGAACTCCTCGGCGATGTCGAAGTCGAACTTGGCGCCCAGCTTCTGGAATCCCAGGAAGTGGGTGTCGAGCCGCCGGCGTCCGATCTTGTCGCCGCCGGGCTTGGGCACGTACCCCATGCCGAAGCGCGCCAGCATGGGGCCGATGAGCATCACCGAGCCGCGCAAACGCGTGCAGCGCTGGCGGTAATCGTCGCTTTTGAGGTATTCGAAGTCGATGTCGCGGGCCCGGAACGTGTAGGAGCCTTCGGCGATGCGCTCGATTTCGACGCCCATGCGCCGCAGCAGCTCGATGAGCTGCATGACGTCGAGAATCTGCGGCACGTTGTGCACCGTGACGCGCTCGGAAGTGAGCAAGGTGGCGCAGATGATCTGCAACGCTTCGTTCTTGGCGCCCTGGGGCGTGATGCTTCCGCTGAGGCGATGTCCGCCTTCGACCTTGAAAATTGCCATATCGTTCGTGGTTTGGGTCTCCCTTCTCCCTGCGGACCCGTGCCGGACCCGCACACGACGGCCGCGACGGTGCCCCTGCCCTGCGAAGGAGGGAATCCGGCACGGAATCGGTTCTACAAAGATAATGAGATTCGGGGTTTTTCCGGACCTTTCGAAATATTTTCCCGAAAAATTTTTGCGAATCGCTTTTTTATTGTACTTTTGCAATCCGAAAAAGTATCATCGGAACGATAACGAAACGATAAAAACAAGATAGCTATGGCAATGAAGAGAACTTACCAGCCCTCGCGCCGCAAGCGGATCAACAAGCACGGCTTCCGTGCCCGCATGGCTACGGCCAACGGTCGCAAAGTGCTGGCGGCACGTCGTGCCAAGGGTCGCAAGAAGCTGACCGTATCGGACGAATCGACGTTCAAGTACGCTTAATCCGCTGCTGCGGGAAGAGACGGCCGGCTTTTCAGCCGGCCTTTTTTTGTAGGATATACCGAGTGTGTGCGGGTTCGCACGGATTCCTGCGGCGGCGCGAAAAATCTGCGAAACCGGGGTTCCTAACAGGCCGGAACATGCGAAATTTGCCCCCCCCCTCTCAACGGGACGAAGCCTGCGGGGCGTGCAAAATAGCCCCATTCTTAACGGGGCGGACCTCCGCCGGGAAAGGCAGCCCGCACGACTCCGAGAACCGCAAAAAAGGTATTCGGGCGGACAGACATACGAAATTCCGCTGCTCCGAAACCATGTCGGAACAGCGGAATATTCATATGCAGCCCTCCCGGCTACTCCTTGTCCTTGTAGAGGTCGATTTCGCCGCGTTCGACCTTGCCGTGCATGGCGGCCAGCTCGGCGATGACGGGCGACACGAGGTCGATGGTATCGGCCACGGCCGGCCGGTCGCCCTGGCCCTTGATGCGGTAGAGCATGACGGCATACAATGCCCTGAAACACAACTCCGTATCGCTCATACCGGGATTCCCGATCACGGCGCGCAGGCGCGGCAGCTCGCTTTCGAGGCGGGCGAAAGTCGTGCGGTAATGCTCGCCGGCGGGCAGCTTGAGCAACTGGAGATGCAGGTCGTGGAGGTCCTGAATCAGGTGGAGCGTATGCTCCAGATGGCCCTTCTCCTCCTTGCCCTCCTGCCGCAGAAGCCCCGCGATGTCGAGATACCACATCAGAAACGTCGGCTTCTGCTCCTCGCCCAACTCCGCACGCGGAGCTATCAACTGCGAATAGATGGCCTCGGGGCTGAACTGCAACGCCCGCAGCAGGTCCTCGACCTGCCACAGATAGAGAATGTATTCGGCGATGTTCTCCCGCCGCTTGGTCTGTGCTATGTCCACTTTATCGGAAGTGAAAGGTGAAAGGTAAAAAGCGGTTGCAAAAAACTTTTATTCGTATGTTGTCTTTCCCGTCTCGGTCCGACCGAGATCGGGCTCGGTGTTCAGACTATCGAAAACATGTATGCTTGTCTGCGATTTCTATCGGCGGCGCAGCCTGCGGGGCACGCATAATTTACTCCCGCTCTGAACAAGGCGGGCCTCCGCGCCGGGGAGGCTGCGGCCCGCGCGGCTCCGAGAGCCGCGAAAAACGGCTGAGGGGTATATTTCCGAACAAGCATAAAACCTTTCGCTTTTCCCCTTTAACCTTTCACCTTATTACTTGATCCATTTCTTTTCGCTGCGGTGTTTGAGGAAATACTGCTGCGATTTGAGCAGGTTGCGCGACTGGAGCACCATGTTCTTGGTCTCGGTCAGAATGGTCAGATAGAGCATCGAAGCCTTGGTGTTGGACTTGGCTTCGTTGATGCGCGTGAGCTCCGACTTGATGGCCTCGGCGATCGACTCGAAGAGCTGGTCGCGCAGCGAGAGCACCAGTTCGATGTCGGTGAAATCGCCGTCGCGCAACATCATGTTGATGCGGCGGTAGATGGACTCCACATCGTCGTTGATGGCCATCAGATCGCGCGTCTGCTCGACGGAGAGTCCCTCGTGGTTGTTGTCGATGTGCTCGAACGCCGGGCGCGTGATGTGTACCAGGGCCTTGGTCATCTCGTTGAGATAGTCGACCATCTGCACATAGTAGTGCGCCGTGTTGACGTCGCCGCTCTGCAATCGCTTGAGCGTGGGCAGCAGGGCGTACTTGCGGTCGCGCGACTGGTAGAAGAGGTCGTTGGACTCCTTGACCATGTCGCGCAGGACCTTGCGGTTCTCCTTCAGCACGGCGATGAGCGTGCGGTCGTAAATCTTCGTCGCGCACTCCATCGTGCGGCCCACCTCCTCGCCCAGTGCCGCGATGATGTCGCTGCGGGACTCGTTGTTCGGCTCCTCCTCGCCGGCGTTTCGCGCCCGCGCCTTCTTGGAGAAACGGCTCTGGAAGAGTATCCAGCCGCAGAGCACCGTCACGACGACGGTGGCCACCGTGCCGCCGTAGATGAGCACCAGGCCCACGATGAGCGAAATCAGGAAACCGCCCAACGCGGTCACGAACCACCCCGCCACCACGGTCATGACGCCCGAAATGCGGTAGACGGCGCTCTCGCGGCCCCAGGCGCGGTCGGCGAGCGACGAACCCATGGCCACCATGAAGCAGACGTAGGTGGTCGAGAGCGGCAGTTTGAGCGACGTGGCCAGCGAAATCAGCAGAGCCGACGTGGTGAGATTGACCGTGGCGCGAATCATGTCGTAGGGAGCGCCGCTGTGCTCGACGTCCTCGTACTCGAAGCGTCGGCCGACGGCCTCGCGTATCTTGGCCGGCACGACGCGCTCGATGCCGTTGTTGATGTTCAGAGCGATGCGCACCAACGTACGCGAGAAGACCGACGAGGTATACTGCTCCTGCCCGTCGTCGCCCTGCGTGGAGAGCGAAAGCTCGGTCTTCGTGACGCGCAGAATAGCCTCCTTCGAAGCCCACAGCGCCACGATCATCACGGCGCCGGCGGCCAGCAGGATGGAGAGGTTGGCCGGCACGTTCTCGGCCAGGGGCTCCATGAGCATCTGCGGGTTGCCCGAAGCCCGGGCGAAGGAGTAGGCGTCGAAGCCTGCCACCGGCACGCCGATGAAGTTCACCAGGTCGTTGCCGGCGAACGCCAGCGACAAGGCGAAGACGCCCGACAAGATGGTGATGCGCAGGATGTTGACCTTGAAGCACTGGATGAAGAAGAGCAGCAGCGAACAGACGACCCAGCAGACGGCGAGCGCCACGGGCAGATGCTCCTCGACCAACTGCACGAAAGCATATCCTGCGAGCAGCGATTTCAACCCCTTGAATACGGCGAAATAGACCACCGCCGTGAGCGAGATGCCGCACCACAACGCCCCGTAGTGCCGGAAGAGCTTGGTATAGCGGAACGAAAAGATGAGCCGCGAGAGGTACATCACGACCGAACCGCACGAAAAGGCAATGACCACCGACAAGAGGATGGCCGACACGACGCCCATGGCGCGCGACGAATTGATGTAGTCGCCCAGGGCGGCGGCACCGACGGCAGGGTCGTTCGAAATCTTGAAGACCGAGACGGCGACGGCCGAGCCCAGCAGGCAGAAAATCAGCGACACGGTGGTCGACGTGGGGAGCCCCCACGAATTGTAGAGTCCCAGCAGGATGACGTTGGCGAACATGACGCCCAGGTAGAGCATCATGACCTCGTGGAAGGTGAAGAGTCCGGGGTTGAACATGCCGCTGCGGGCCACTTCCATCATGCCGCTCGACGTCACCACGCCGATGACGATGCCCACCGACGCCACCAGCAGGATGGTGCGCATCGAGGCGGCTTTCGAACCGAGGGCCGAATTGAGGAAGTTCACTGCGTCGTTGGTCACGCCGACGAAAAGACCGGAGACGGCCAGAACGGCCAGGATACCGACGATGACGGTGTAGATTTCGCTCATGTTGCAGGTTTGGTGCTACGTGCCAACAAAGTTACGCCAAAATTCCGTTCGGCCGAAACCGGGGCCGATTGTTAACGTTAATTTAATATAGGCCCGGCGCCGAGGCGGGAACAGGACCGTTCCCGGCGGACCGATGCTTCGGCCGGCCGCAGTGCCGAAGAAGCCGGCCGCATCCGGAAAGCCCCCTCAAAAACGGCGCCGGGAACGATTTGTCCGACGGAACAGGGACAACATGACGAAATAATCCGTATCTTGCAACGGACCTCAACCCATTCAGAACCATGTTCGAATACATTCTGCTCGTCATCCTGCTGATCGTCTGCCTGTCGATGCACTATGCGCTGAACGACCTGCGGGAAAAGGTGTTCCGGCTCCGTCAGTCGATGGAGGAACGCTTCGCCGGCACGCCGCAGTCCGGCGCCGAACCGGCCCGGCCCAAACCCGCACCGGCTCCGCGGGCAACGGCGGCAACGGCGGCAACGGCGGTCCCGGCTCCGGAAAAACGGCCGGCCGACCTGACGGCCGCGGAATCCTCCGTGCTGAGGGAGAACCCGGCCGGCCCCGCAACGACTCCGGAGCCCCCGACGACCTCGCAACCGAATGCAACGGCAGTCCGCCCTGCCGTGCCGCCGCATCCGGCGGATGCGACCGTACGGTCCTCCCGGCCAACCGCCCCGGCGCCAGCAGCCCCGACCGGAAAACGGCCGAGAAAGAACCTCGAAAAATACATCGGCACCCAACTTTTCGCCGCCATCGGCATCGGAGTGCTGATTCTCGGTGTGGGATTCTTCATCCAGTATGCCATCAACAACGACTGGCTCGACGAAACCATGCGCACGGTGCTGGGCTTCGTCTGCGGCTTCGTGCTCCTCGGCCTGGCCGCATGCCTGCGCAACCGCTACCGGTCGTTCGGTTCGATACTGGCCGGCGGAGCCTTCGCGGTCTTCTACGTCACGACGGCCATCGCCTACCATTATTACGCGCTCTTCCCGCAGCCCGTCGCGTTCGGTCTGCTGGTACTCGTCACCGTGCTCACCGCCGCCATCGCCGCCGGCTGCGACCGCCGCGAACTGGCCCTCGTGGCGCTGACCGGAGGTTTCGCGGCTCCGTTCCTCGCATCGGGCAGCCAGGGCAGCCACATCATGCTGTTCCTCTACCTCGCCATCCTCGACTGCGGCATGTCGGCACTGGCATTCCGCAAAAAATGGTGGGAACTGCCCGTCGTCACCTTCGCCGCCACCTGGTTCGTGCTCTATCTTTTCGTGCGACATGCGTTCCCCGATCCGACGGCCGACGGCACCGCACCCGACTCCGTTCTGGCGCGCGACCTCTTCCTCTTCGCCGTCCTCTTCTACCTGCTCTTCGCATCGGCGACGGCCGCCGTACTGCGGGCGCAGAACAGCCGGTTCTACCGGATACTGGCCGCAACAACGGCGCTCAACCACTTCGTCTTCCTCCGCTTCGGACTTCTGTTCCTCGGGGCCATGGCTCCGGACCGCAGTCTCGACGGCATCGTCCCCCTGGCCATCGCCGCGGTCAACGCCGGGACGCTGCTCGCCGTGCGCCGCCGTCTGCGCGAAGCGCCCGGATTCGAACGGCTGCTGCTGAGCCTTGCGGTGCTCTTCCTCACACTCGCGGCGCCTCTCCAGTTCGGGGCCCAACATTCGCTGCTCTGCTGGGCCGCCGAAATCGTCCTGCTTCTGTGGTTCTATGCGCGCACCCGACAACCGGTCTACGAAGTCGCCGCCGCACTTCTCTGCCCGGCCGCCCTCGTCATGACCGGCGCGCTCTGGTTCCGTGCCGACAGCTCCGGAATCTTCGCCGGCTCCGGGTTCCTCACGGCGCTCTGCGTCGTCGCAGCATTCGCCTATGCCGCCTGGTTCACCGACCGCAAACGCGCGATTTTCGCCCGGGCCCGTCTGCTGCGCCATCCGTTCGGCAACGTAAGTCTGATGCTTGCCGCCGGCCTGCTCTGCTACGGCACCTTCGTGGCCGAATTCGTCCGTCATCTCACGGGCGACCTCCTGATCCAGGCGTGGCTGCTGTGCACCTTAACGGTTGCGGCCGCCCTGCTGGGCGCCCTGCGCCGACCCTTGCCGATCGCCGGCCACTCATGGATATTCATCGTGGGCGGCACGCTTGCCGTCTGCGCCTTTCTGCTCCTCTCCGCGCCCGACTCCGCACAGCCGCTGTCTGTCATGCTGTCGTGGATTTCGACCGTCGCGACAGCGCTTATGCTCGCCGGCATAGCGCTCGACTTCTACCGGCATGTGAGCGACGAACGGCGCCGCCGCGCTTTCCTTGTGTGGCTCAACATGGCGGCCGCATGCGTGTGGATCGCCGCACTCTGCCATCTGCTCTCGCAGCTGGGCGTCCACCGCAGCTTCAGCACGGGATTCTCGCTGGCACTGACGACCGCCGCAGCCCTGCAAACGGGACTCGGCATGTACCGCCGGCTGAAGACGCTGCGCCTCTTCGCCCTGGCCGGCTTCGCGGTCGTGCTTGTCAAACTGCTGGTCCACGACCTGTGGCAGTGGCCCACGCTGGGACGCGTCGTGGTCTTCATCGCCCTGGGAATCATCCTTCTGTCGCTGTCGTTCCTCTACCAACGGCTCAGACCGGTGCTTTTCAAAGACGACGAACCGTTGCCCGAAGAGAAAAAATGATGTATATTCGCACCCCGAATCAATAACCCCTACCATGAACAAGATGTTTGCGAAAATTGCGGTCGTCCTCTGCTGTCTGACCGTTTCGGCGCCCGCCATGGCGCAGTTCAACCTGAAAAAGGCCGTCGGCGGTGCCGCCAAGGTGGCGCAGGCCGCCACGCTCACCGACGAACAGATGGCTTCCTATGTCAAGGAATACATCGACTGGATGGATGCCAACAACCCTGTGTGCGACGCCGACACTCCCTATGCCCAACGGCTCGCCCGACTGACCGAAGGGCTGTGCGACGCCGACGGCATTCCGCTGAACTTCAAGGTTTACCATGTCATCGACGTCAACGCATTCGCCTGCCCCGACGGCAGCATCCGCGTTTTCTCGTCGCTCATGGACATCATGTCGGACGAGGAGCTGCTCGGCGTCATCGGCCATGAAGTGGGTCACATCGCCCACCGCGACTCGAAAAAAGCCTACCGCACGGCCCTCATGACCTCGGCACTCAAGGACGGCGTGGCAGCCAACGGCGGCAAGGCGGCGCAGCTCACCGATTCGCAGCTGGGCGACCTGGGCGAAGCGCTGGTCAACGCCACCTACTCGCAGAAGCAGGAACGCAGCGCCGACGACTACGGCTACGAATTCCTCAAGAACGCCGGCAAGAACCCCTGGGCCATGGCCTACTCGTTCCGCCGGCTGAAACAGATGCAGGAGGAAGCCGGCGTACAGAAAAACAGCAAGCTGAGCCAGCTCTTCTCGACCCACCCCGACCTCGACGTACGCATCAAGCGCATGGAGGAGCGTGCCACGGCCGAAGGCATCGAGGAACCGGCACAAGCGTGCGCCGAATAACCCATGCCGCTGCCGAAATGGAAAAAGCACCCTGCTGAGGGTGCTTTTCCGTTTTGGATCCAACCATAAGGCTGCTTCCTGCCCGGAGTGACGGCGGCCACGGCTTCTGTCAGCGAGGCAAGGCAGATTCAGCAATCCGCCGGCAAGAGGACTTCGACGCTTTCGCCGGTTGCGCATCCCAGTTTGTTGCGGAGCCGGAAACAAAACAATGCACAATTCAAAATTCAAAATTCACAACTTCGCGATTAGGCGAGGGCAGAGACTGCTTGCAGGCTTTGCCGAGCATGAGCGATGATGGTGCAAGCCGAGAGTTATGTAGAACAAATTCAGGCATAACCGAGGCGCAGCCCATCCAAGGCGTAGCCAGAGTCAAGACCCCGTAAGGGGGATTAATTCACAATTCAAAATTAATCCGTTTCTGTAAGAGCGATTCGAAGAATCGTGCGGGCCGCAGCGGAGGCCCGCAAGCGTGCCCCGCAGGCTGCAACCGACACTAAGAGCAGATGCCAAGGTTGCAGACCTTGCGCCCGGGGCCGCCCCGTTAGGAACGGGGATTCGTAATGTTTGCTCGCCGCAGGTAGAAGTCCCAAGCATAATCAAGGTCTTTGACCTTGCGCCCGGGGCCGGCTCGCATCAGAGATGCGACCCCCGCAGCCGGCCCGGGCGAGAACGCAGGAAACAGGTTCTTGTAACCACACAACAAGCGTCATGTTGAACGAAGTGAAACATCTGTATGACGAACTTAATACAGATTCTTTACTGCGCTACATTTGTCTTTCTTCTCTTTGCGAGGTTTGTGCGAAACACAGATTCTTCACTGCGTTCAGAATGACAAATCAAGCCTGCGGCCCGCATAGCTCTTCGAACCGTCGTGCAGAAAAAGATTAATTTTGAATTGTGCATTGTTTTGTTCCCTCTCTGCGGCATTCAATCCAGCGATTGCTTCCAGCCCCTGCTACGGGCTACCGCAACGCCGCGTCGGGAGCCTTGGCGTACGTCGGCTCCGAGGGCGATGTCTGGTCTTCCTCATCCACTGCTGCCGGCAGTCCGAACGCCACCTATCTGGCATTCAAATCCGACAGCTGGGTGAATACGTTCAGATCGAACAACCGGTCCTACGGTTTTGCCGTGCGCTGCGTCCAAGCATCTGCAAGGAAGCCGCTTTTTTCGGAAAGAAAAGAGAAAATCAGTTCTGCCGGCGGAGCGCCTCGATGAACTCCGGCCAACGGACCCACAGATTCTCGGTCCGCAGCCACAATTCGCGGGCCTGAGCCGCCGGCGTGGGACGCTCGCTCCCGATGTCGCGCAGGAAAGCCTCGTCGGCCGGATGGTCCGAAGCGGTGAACTCGGCGAAACAAGAGGCGAAATGGGTGCGGAAATGTTTCAGTTCGCCCTCCGGGAGCTTCCCGTCGCGCTTGAGGGCCGACCACAGCAACAACAGCCCGCGGCTGGCGCTCTTGTCCGAGATGTCGTTGATTACCTCGTCGAAAAGCTCCGTTTCGTCCATCGCCAGATAGTCGAACGCCAGCAGTTCGCTCCCCTCCAGATGGTCCTCGGGGTCGAGGTCGAGCAACATCTCCAGCAGGGCGGCCGACATTTCGAAATCGTCGATCAGAAAATGGTCGACGGCCGAGGCATAGATCAGTTCGAGCGCCGCACGCGAATTGCGGTGGTTCCACTCCAAATTGACCTCTTCGTCGTCGGGAATCAGTTCGGCCAACCGCCGGAAAGCCTGATAGCGGAACTCGCAGGCCTGCCGGACATCGCCCGCCTCCTGCAATCGGCGGCTGCGGGCCAGGATGTCGGAAAAGTCGTATTCGCCGTCGCCGATCACTTCGAAAGTCTGGTCGGGCGTGGGATGGAGATGGGCTTTCAGCATGGTGCCTGTTTCTTGCGGGTTTCTTCGCGGCCGGAAGCCGCTGCAAACATCGTTCGGGAGTTGTTCGGGTGCGAATATAGCAACAAAAGCGATATTTTTTTCAAAATTATTGCGAGAAAAAATTTTTTTTCGGATATTTGCAGTCCCAACGAAGACCGCCGTGTCTTCCCAAGCCGAAATAGCTCAGCGGTAGAGCACTTCACTCGTAATGAAGGGGTCCCGAGTTCAAATCTCGGTTTCGGCTCGAAAACGGGGGGGGGTACCCGCACCGAACAAGAAACCGCTTCAAGGCCGCTTGAAAGCGGTTTTTTTTATTTCGGGCCGATACCTCGCGCAGTGATTTTCGCAGTTTCGACAGCGCCCCTGCGGCGAACAGAAGAGATAAGCGATTTCTTGTTCTGCAACGGAACGCGTCAAGGTCTCGATGAAAGATGAAATCCGCCTGCAAACAATTTGCAGGCGGATTTTTCGCAACATTGCAGCAACGACAACGCCTACCGCGGCTCGGGCATCGAGGTGTAGACCAGCATCGTTTCGGGTTCGAGCCGGATGCGGGCACCCTCCTCAAGCGAGACGCCCCGCTCCGTGGGCAGCAGTCGCTCGCCGTCGAGCTTCAGTGCGTCGCCGTAGACATAGAGCGACAGACCGGTCAGCCGGGCGGGAAGCCCGCGAAGCGTCAGCTCCACGGCCCGGTCGGCATGCGTGTTGACCACGGCGAGCGTCGCCCCCTCGTCCGTACGCCCCACCATCGAGCGTACGCCGTCGACCCCTTCGACCTCCGAACCGACAATCCGGCACCCCTGCGGGAAATAGCGGCACAAGAGCGACATGGCGTAGTACCACGGCCGGATACGCTCCTTCTCCGCGCCGTAACGCTCTTCGCCGAGGATGTTCCAGAACCCCCATATCTTCAGCCGGCCGGGCTCCTTGGTGTGCATCGCATCGTCGAGCATCCAGACCACGCATCCCGAATAGCCCGCGGCGGCCGTCTGCATGACGGCATCCGCCACGTCGATGCCGTACATCGTGTCGAAAACCAGCATCTGCGAATCCTCGATCGAAGCATGGGGATCGGCCGCAATGCGACGCTTGTTCTCGGCATCGAGCTCCGCATCGCGCGGATCGACATACTTGATGCCCAGTTCGCCGAGAATCATCTTGGCCGAAGCGGGCGCCGCCGCCCGATAAGCCGCAATCATAGCACTGTATTCACCCGTATTGATCTGCACCTTGGAAGGATAGGTGTGGATGTCGTAGAGGCCGACCGCTTCGCCCAAGTCCCTGCGGCTGTCGCTCACCCAGCCGGTTTCGGCCGTCGTCCACACCGCCGCGTCGGGCGCCACCAGGCGTACGCGGCCGCCCATGCCGTGGCGGCGGAGCGCGGCATCCATCGCCTTTGCGGCCCGCAGCCACAGCGCATAGTCGCCGTCGGTCGACGACCACCAGCCGTTGGGCTCGTTGACCATATTATAATGGCGTATGCAGTCGTAGCCGCACTCCTCGACCAGATAACGCACCATCTCGCCGCAGCAGTCGATCAGGCCCTCGTCCACGGACTGCCGCTCCCGGTCGACCAGGCCGCCGCCCCAGTCGCCGAGCATCACCGTCACGCCGTGCGTGTTGCAATAGCCCAGAATCAGATGCAGGTCGTCCATGTTGCGCGACGGGTCGAAGCGGCCGTCGGTCATGTGCGAGCGTATGCCGCTCATCACCCGGATGAAGCGCGGCGACATCCATTCGAGACGCGTTATCAGCCGTCGTTTGTCCGAGGCCGACAGAGCGTCGCCGTCGTGTACTTCGTAGGGGTCCCATTGCACGCCGTTGCCGATGTAGGCGTCGTCGAGGACGCGCTCCGAAAACACGAGCGCGCCGTCGACCGTCGGAACATCGGGCGCCTTGCCCGGGCCCGGAGAGCAGGCGGCAAAAAACAACGCCGAGGTGGCGGAAAGGAGTGTTCGGAACAACATTTTTTCCATGATTGCAAAAGTCGGTTAACCAATATTTCAAAGGTAAGGCACCGCGGCGGAACGACGATAATACTTTCTTATCCGAATCCGATATTTTATGGACGGACGCCTATTCGGAGGCCTGTTTTGCAAAGCATGGGAATGCACGAAAAACATTGGAAAATGCTAAAATACTACATCTTTTCGTCCGGCCGATCCGCTACCTTTGTCTTCAACACGACACCTAACCCGAACCCTGCGCATGAAATCTTCGCTCATCCCGATCGCCGCGCTGCTGACGCTCGGTTTCACGGCCTGCCATGCCCCGGAAACAACCGCTTTCGCCCACGTCGAACAAGGCCGCTTCGTCGGTCCCGACGACATGCCGGGCTACTTCGTCGGCACCAATTTCTGGTACGGCGCCCTGCTCGCCACGGAGGGTCCCAGCGGCGACCGCGACCGGCTCTGCCGCGAACTCGACCGGCTGCATGCGGCAGGGGTCGACAACCTGCGCATCCTGGTCGGTTCGGAGGGCAGCGAAGGGGTCGTCTCGAAGGTCGAACCCATCCTCCAGACCGCCCCGGGCATCTACGACGACCGTGCGCTCGACGGACTCGACTTCCTGCTTGCTCAGATGGGCCGGCGCGGCATGCGGGCCGTGCTCTACCTGACCAACGCCTGGGAGTGGAGCGGCGGTTACAGCCAGTATCTCGAATGGAGCGGCCGCGGCACCTACCCTGTTCCGGGGAGGGACGGCTGGAGCACATTCATGGAGTACGTGCGTCAGTTCCACGAAGCGGAGCTGACGGACAGCTGCAAAATATGGGTCGACAACCACATCCGCCGCATCGTCGGCCGCACCAACCGCTACACCGGCCGCCCCTACGCCCAGGACCCGGCCATCTTCTCGTGGCAGATAGCCAACGAACCGCGCGCCTTCTCCGACGAAAACAAGGAACGGTTCTTCGAGTGGATCGCCCACACGGCGCGCCTCATCAAGGAGCTCGACCCCAACCACATGGTTTCGACCGGCAGCGAGGGTGCCATGGGGTGCGAAAACGACATCGAACTCTGGCGCCGCATCCACGCGCTGCCCGAAATCGACTATGCCAACATCCACATCTGGGCCTACAACTGGAAGTGGATCGACCGCGACAGCATCGCGGAGCATCGCGACCGGGCCTGCGCCCACATGACCGACTATATTGAGCGGCACACCGCCATCGCCCGCGAGCTGCGCAAACCCCTCGTCATCGAGGAGTTCGGCTATCCGCGCGACGGCTTCCGCTTCGAGCCCGGCTCGCCCGCCGCGGTCCGCGACGCCTACTACCGGCATCTTTTCGCGCAAATCGTCCGCAGTGCGGCCTGCGGCGACGTCCTGGCCGGCTGCAACTTCTGGGGCTGGGGCGGCGAAGCGCGGCCCCGACACCTCCGCTGGGAGCGCGGCGACGACTATTGCGGCGACCCCGCGCAGGAGGAACAGGGCCTCAACTCGGTCTTCGACTGCGACACGGCGACAATCCGCATCATCGCGCAGACCAACCGGACGCTCGCCCTCCATGCCCGGGCCGCAACCGCCAAACCAGGCAATACAACTCCCGAACAGCTTCTCGCCCTGCTGCACGACGCATCGGAGCGCGGAAAATTGCTCTTCGGCCAGCAAGACTTCCCCTTCTACGGCTGCGACTGGACCTATGAACAAGGGCGCAGCGACGTGAAAGAGCTCTGCGGCGACTACCCGGCCGTCCTGGGCTGCGACCTGGGCGAAATAGAACTCGGCACCGGCCGCAACCTCGACGGGGTGCCTTTCGCCACGATGCGCGACGAGATACTCCGCCACTTCGCCCGCGGCGGCCTGACGACCGTCAGCTGGCACCCGCGCAACCCGCTCACGGGAGGCGACGCCTGGGACGTGACGAGCGACCGCGTCGTCCGTTCGGTCCTGCCCGGCGGCGAGCGCCACGAATTGTTCGTCGAGTGGCTTGACCGCGTGGCCGACTTCCTGCTGTCGCTCCGCACCGACGACGGATCGGTCGTCCCGACCCTTTTCCGGCCGTGGCACGAGCACACGGGGAGCTGGTTCTGGTGGGGACAGCGGCTCTGCACGACCGGCGACTACAAGGCGCTTTGGGAGATGACCGTCGAACACATGCACCGGCGCGGCGTGCCGATGCTCACCGTCTATTCGCCCAATCCCTGCGACGACGAAGCGCAATACATGGAGCGCTACCCGGGCGATGCCTGGGTCGACATCCTGGGGCTCGACGCCTACCACGGCGGGTCCTCCGACGAATTCACAGCCCGGCTCGACCGCACGCTGGGCATCATGGCGGCCCTCTCCGAGCGCCTCGCCAAACCCTATGTCATCTCCGAAACGGGCCGCGAAGGAGTGTCCGAAGCCGACTGGTGGACGGGCGTGCTGCTGCGCGGCATCGGCGATCGCCGCCCCGCCTACGCACTCGTATGGCGCAATGCTCCGCAGACCCTCCGGCCCGGACACTTCTACGCGCCGTACCCGGGACAGGCCTCGGCCGACGATTTTCTCCGCTTCCATGCCCTGCCCCGCACTCTTTTCGCCGCCGACATGACGCATACGACATCCCTAAAATAAAATCAAACTCAATTCGCACGCAATGACTGACTTCAAGGAGATCATGAGCGAACTGGAAGCCCGGCACGAAGAGCTTCTGACCCGCAGGAACACGCCGGACGAACGCTACAACGGAATCTACACCCGCTACCGCAACCCGATCCTCACGGCCGAACACACGCCGCTCCACTGGCGCTACGACCTCGACCCGCAGACCAATCCCTTCTGCATGGAGCGCATCGGCATGAACGCCGTGATGAACGCCGGAGCCATCAAATGGCACGACAAATACCTCCTCGTGGCACGCGTCGAGGGCGCCGACCGCAAATCGTTCTTCGCCGTGGCCGAATCGCCCAACGGCATCGACAACTTCCGGTTCCGGGACTACCCCATAACGATGCCCGAGTACGGCGAACCCGCCACCAACGTCTACGACATGCGTCTGACGGCCCACGAGGACGGATGGATCTACGGCATCTTCTGCATCGAGCGCAAAGACCCCGACGCGGCACCGGGCGACCTCTCGGCGGCCGTCGCTGCGGCCGGCATCGCCCGCACGAAAGACTTCGTCAACTGGGAGCGGCTCCCCGACCTTGTGTCGAAGAGCCAGCAGCGCAACGTAGTGCTGCATCCCGAATTCGTGGACGGCAAATATGCCCTCTACACCCGCCCGCAGGACGGTTTCATCGACACGGGAAACGGTCAGGGCATCGGCTGGGCGCTGGTCGACGACATCGCCCATGCCGAAATCGTCGAAGAGACCATCATCAACCGCCGCCACTACCACACCATCAAGGAGGGCAAGAACGGCGAAGGGCCCCACCCCATCAAAACGCCGCACGGATGGCTCCATCTGGCACACGGTGTGCGGTCATGCGCTGCGGGGCTGCGCTACGTGCTCTATCTCTACATGACCGAACTCGAACGCCCGTGGGTGCCGCTCGCCGAGCCGGCGGGTCTGTTCATGGGCCCCGTGGGCGAGGAGCGCATCGGCGACGTGTCGAACGTGCTCTTCTCGAACGGCTGGATCGCCGAGCCCGACGGCCGCGTATTCATCTACTACGCTTCGAGCGACACGCGGATGCACGTGGCCACCTCCACCGTCGAACGGCTGACGGACTACTGCCTGAACACCCCCGCCGACGGCCTTACGACGGGCCGCAGCGTCGAACAACTCTGCAAACTCATCGACAAAAATCTCAAACGCTGACACCTATGGCCGCAGCACGCCTCGAAAAGATCGGATACGGCCTCGGCGACATGTCGTCGAGCATGTTCTGGAAGATATTCACCTACTATCTTCCGTTCTTCTACTCCAACATCTTCGGACTGAGCCTGGAACACGCCGCCCTGCTGCTGCTCGTCACCAAGCTCTGGGACGCCGTCTCCGACCCCGTCATGGGAATCATCGCCGACCGCACCCGCTCGCGGTGGGGACGCTACCGCCCCTATCTGCTGTGGGTCGCCGGCCCTTTCGCCGTAGCGGGCGTGCTGACCTTCACCACCCCCGACTGGAGCGACGGGGCCAAACTGGTGTGGGCCTACGCCACCTACATCCTCATGATGACGGTCTATACGGCCATCAACGTCCCCTACGGAGCCATGCTGGGCGTCGTGACCGACGATTCAGCCGAACGCACCGTCTTCTCCTCCTACCGCATGTTCTTCGCCTACGGAGGTTCGTTCCTGGCCCTGGCCCTCTTCGAGCCGCTGTGCGGATTCTTCACGGGCGACGTCGCGACGATGACCCCGGCCGAAGCCACGGCGGCGCAGGCTGCCGGCTGGCAGCGAACCATGATGGTCATCGGCCTGCTCTGCGCCGTGCTCTTCTACTGCTGCTTCCGCTGGACGCGCGAACGCATCGCGGCCGTCGGCAACGACAAGGAATCGATTCTGCGCGACATCAGGGCTTTGGCCGGCAACGGGCCCTGGTGGCTGCTGTTAGGCGTGGCCATCGCCGTGCTGCTCTTCAACTCCATACGCGGCGGTGCGGCAGCCTACTTCTTCAAGGATTTCGTCGGCCCGAACAACTTGCTGGGCGGCAGCATGCTGCTCACGTGCGGCGTCTTCCTGGCCGTCGGCGAAATAGCCAACATGGCCGGCGTCGCTCTGGCCGTGCCCGTCTCGCGCCGCATCGGCAAGCGCATGACCTACATCGCGGCCATGGCCGTCGCCGGCGTACTGAGCGGAGCGTTCTACTTCGTGCCGGCGACCAACGCCGGCGCCTGGGCGATGCTCGTGCTGCAAATCGTCATCTCGGCCGCCGCCGGCATCACCTTCCCGCTGCTGTGGAGCATGTTCGCCGACGTGGCCGACTACTCCGAACTCCGGCACGGCCACGGCTCGACGGGACTGATCTTCTCCTCGTCGTCGATGGCCCAGAAGTTCGGCGGCGCATTCGGCAGCGCACTCATCCTCTGGCTGCTGGCCGCCTACGGCTACGACACGTCGGCATCGGCGGCCCAAAGCGGCCAGGCCATCGTCGGACTGCGCATGCTCATGAGCTGGATACCGGCCGCCGGATGCGCCGCGGCAATCGTGCTCGTGGCGCTCTACCCGCTCGGCGAGAAACGCGTGCGCGCAATCGCCGAACAGCTGGCTCTCCGCCGCGCCTCCAAAGCATAACGACATGGAAGAAAAACGACTCCGAGCGGAACTGCTCGCCGAACTCCACGACAACATCCTGCCTTTCTGGCAGGAGCGCATGACCGACCCGCGCGGCGGATTCTTCGGCCGCATGACGGGCTGCGGCGAGCTGGTGCCCGACGCCGAGCGCAGCGCCATTCTCTACGGGCGCATTCTCTGGACCTTCTCGGCCGCCGGCCGCACGACGGGGCGCGACGAATACCTCCGCACGGCCGCACGGGCCCGCGACTACCTGCTGGAACACTTCGTCGACCGCGAACACGGCGGCGTCTTCTGGTCGGTGGATGCCGAGGGGCGGCCGCTCGACACCAAGAAACAGTTCTACGCCCTCGCATTCGCCATCTACGGACTGAGCGAATACGCCCGGGCGACGGGCGACCGCCTCGCCGTCGAGGAGGCCGCGGCGCTTTTCCGCGCCATCGAGGCGCACTCCTACGACCCGGCCAACAACGGCTACGAGGAGGCCGCCGCACGCGACTGGCAGCCCATCGCCGACATGCGCCTGAGCGACAAGGACGCCAACGAGCGCAAGACGATGAACACCCACCTCCACATCCTCGAAGCCTACACCAACCTGCTGCGCGTGTGGCCCGACGCCGTGCTGCGCCGGCAGACGCGCAACCTGCTGGAGATTTTCCTCGACCGCATCGTCGATGCACAGACGGGGCACCTGGGGCTCTTCTTCGACGAACAATGGGAGCCCAGGAGCAACGGCGTCTACTCGTTCGGCCACGACATCGAAGCTTCGTGGCTGATGCTCGAAACGGCTTTCGTGCTGGGCGACGACGCCCTCACGGAGCGCACGCGCGCCTGCTGCGCCCGCATCGCCGATGCCGCACTCGAAGGCCTCGCGGAAGACGGCAGCCTGCTCTACGAACGCCATGCCGACGGCACGCTCGACCGCGAGCGCCACTGGTGGGTGCAGGCCGAATGCGTGGTGGGGCTCTTCTACCTCTACCGGTTCCACGACCGCCGCGAAGCGCTGGCCCCGGCACTCGGGACGTGGCGCTACATCCGCGAACGCCTCGTCGACCGCAGCGGCGGCGAATGGTGGTGGAGCATCCTGCCCGACGGCAGCGTCAACCGCCGCGACGACAAGGCCGGATTCTGGAAATGCCCCTACCACAACGGCCGCATGTGCATGGAGGTGGCCGGACTCATCGGATAGGCCGCCGCACCCCGCATCCGGGACCTCGGACAGCGCGTCCGGCCCCGGCAACCGAAAAAAAGAGGGAAACCGCTCGGCGGTCTCCCTCTTTCCATATCCGGCGCTCAGCGTCAGAGCTCCAGCAGCGTGCAACGCTCCACGTTATAGCCCTCGGCCGAAATCACGACATCGTCCGGGGCGGCGAATTCCGCCTCCACCACGCGCTTCTCGTTCGGCAGCAGATGGATGTATCCCTCGGAGATGTAGGCGGGCAAGACCGCCTCGCCGGTCACGGCCGAGCGTACGTTGAACTTCACGGCCAGCGCCGTCGAAGGCGACGAGTTCGAGACCTCGAAACGCACCGTCCGCTTCCCGTCCGCCTCGCGCAGCGCGAGCTTGCGGGCACGCAGTGCGGCGGCCGGCACGTCGTTCAGCGCCATGAAATCGTCGCCCAAACGGCGGATGTAGTCGTTCGTCGAGACGCAGCGGCCTCCGGCGAAGAGTTCGACGCGCACCAGCAGGCAGGCTTCGCCGGCCGGCAGTTCGGCCTGCCCGACATGCGTCACAGCATTGGCGGCAACGGCATCGACCGACATCGTCTGCGATGCGATGCGCCGCCCCGCAGGCGTATGGCTCGTCACGCGCACGCGCACTTTCGGCAGTGCCGCGCGCGTGGTGTTGACTATCAGCACCCGGTTGTCGTGGGGATTCATCTGCACGTGCACCGGCTCGCAGGCCTTGCGGCAGCCGTAGAACGACCCGTGCGTCTCGAAATCCCACGAATAGGTCTGCCATTCGAGGCTCGGCCAGGCGGGATGGCTCATCCACAGCAGCACGCCCGAAGTCGAATTCCACATCCGGCTGTTCCACGCTTCGAGCATGGCCCGGTGGCTGTCGTAGTTGATGAGCTGCACCTTGCGGCAGAAGTCGTCGAGCGACACGGCCGGACCGTAGAGCCGGTCGACCGCCCCCACATACTCGGGCAGCCCGAAGTGGAGGTCATGGTAGTGCCACGTGTCGCTGACGGGCCACTGCTCGGTCTCGGGCATGAACTTGCGCATGCTCTCGGCCGTCGGCACCGAAGGAGTTCCGAGCTCGGTGGAGAAGCCGTGCGCCAGGTCGCGGAAATACTCCGACTCATCGGCCAGATAGTGCCACGGACCGCTCGTCCGCAGGTTCATGTAGCGCGAATTGGGGCTGTAAAGCCGCGTGCCGTCCTCCGAAGCGATGAGCTCGGCGAGCCGAACTTCGAGCGTCGGCGTGGCATAGCCCTCGTTGCGGGGGCACCAGATCGCCAGCGAGGGATGGTTGCGGAAGCGCAGCACCGTTTCGCGGGCGTTGGCCATGAAGAGGTCCTCGTCGTTGGGATTCTGGTTGTAGCCCTCGGTCGAGTACCAGAAGTCGTTCCACACCAGCATGCCGTATTCGTCGCAGAGGGCATAGAAGAGCTCTTCGGTCGATTCGCCCGTCCAGTTGCGCACCATGTTGAAACCCTCCTCGGCGTGGAGGCGGAAAGCCGGTTCGAGACGTTCGCGCGACACGCGCTTCATGCCGTCGTCCATGCCCCAGTTGCCGCCGCGGCAGAAGATGCGCACGCCGTTGCAGCGCACGACCAGGAAAGGCGCCGCACCGTCCTTTTCCAGGCGGCGGAACGCCGAGGCGTCGACCTCGGGCCTGAGCGCCGGAACGACCACGCCCCCGCCGACGTCGCGCCGGTGAAACGAATCGAAAGGCGAGCGGCCGTCGGCAAGGTCGTCGGTCGGGTCGAAATCGATGCGCAGCTCCTCGCCCGAGGGTGCGTCGACCGTCAGTTCGTACGACAGCTCGCGGATGCCGAAGCGCACCTGCTCCGTATCGGAGCGGCCGGCACCCTCGTCGACGGCCAGCGTCATCGTGTAGAGCTCCTGCGCTCCGTAGCCGTTGGGCCACCACAGACGCGGCGACACGACGTGCAGCGCAGGATAATCGGCCGGTGCGAAGCACTCCCGGCGGCTCTCGCCCGGAGCCAGCTCGACCTGCTTTTCGAAGACGATGCCGCCGTCGATCGCACCGTGCAGCACGACGCTCCGCGGCTCTGCGGCATGGTTCGTCAGCGTGGCGCTCACGGTCAGGTCGGCCGACGAAGTGTCGGGCAGCGGGAGGTCGGTCACCACATGGGGGTCGGAGAGGGTCACGTCGCCCCTATATTCGAGCACGACGCCCTGCCAGATGCCGATGTTGCGGTCGCGGATGCCGGGAATCCAGTCCCAGCCCTCGGAGCTGACGAACGTCGGGCCGTCCAGACAGAGCTGGCCGCCGTTGGGGCCGCGGCCCGCCTTTTTCGACTGTTCGTGCGGGATGCCCGGATTGTGCGGCGGGTAGATTTTCACGGCCAGCACGTTCTCGTCGGCGAAATGCTCCGTGACGTCGAAGAGACCGCGTGCGAAGGCGCCGTCGATCGTGCCGAGCTTGCGGCCGTTGAGCCAGACGTCGGCCCGGTAGTTGATACCCTCGAAACGCAGCCGCACGCGCCGGCCGTCGCTCGGCGCCGGGCGGTCGAAACGGATGCGGTACCACCACTCGGTGCGGCACAGGCTCTCGGGAATGGCCATGTTGTTCAACCCATAGTAGGGGTCGGGGTAGACGCCCGCCTCGACGAGCGACGTGAGCACCGTTCCGGGCACCACGGCGTCGTACCACGCCGAAGTGTCGAAAGCAGGGCTGAAGAGCGATTCTCCGGCCGCTACAAGGTTGTCGGCCTCGGTGAGTTCCCACCCCTCGGCAAGTTCCCACGAGGCGCCGTCGTGCAGCAGCGCGAGACGGCTGCCGTCCGTCCGTTTCGCCTTGCGGACGGGCTGTTGGGGCGGCGTCTGCGCCTGCGGCAGCTCGTCGGCGGGCTGCGGCGCGACCAGTCCGAAGTTGGACGAAAGCGTCGGTTGTTTCTGAGCGAAAACCTCCTCCGCTGCGACGAATGCCGAAAGGGCCATGATGAATGTGCTTATGCGCATGGTATTCGTATTAGGATTTACTGCCCGGCGGGCGTGAAGATGTATATCCGCTCCTCGTAAGGCGCGAGTTCCACGCCGTCGAGCACGAACCGCCCCTCGGTCCCGATGGACCCCTGCCCGGCGAAAGCGAGCGATTCGGGGTCGAACGACTGCACGGCGTAGCGGCCCCGGGCGGCGAGGTTGACGGTGACGGAAGCCGGGCCGACCGGCTCGGACGAATGGTTATGAAGATAGACGTAGACGGTCTCTCCGCAGCGGACGGCCATCGCCTCGGCGGGCGGGCAAGTTGCCGAAAGCTGCTCGAAAGAACCCTTGCCGTCGGCCAGCATGCGGTCGGAAATCAGCCTCACGCCCCGGAAATAGGGCATCATGCCGCGGTTCTCGAAATACTCCCACCACCAGCTCATCGGCGTCAGGGGCGTGGGCGAGAAGATGCCGTACCAGAGGCCGCGGCGGAAATCGCGGTCCATCTCCGCGCCGAACTCGTCGAAATTCTTCGACCAGTCCCACTCGTAGCCGAACTCGCCGATGACGTAGGGCTTGCCGAAGCGGTTTTCGTAGCGGAGTATCTCCGACGGAATGCTGCCCGTGTTGCAGTAGATGTGCTTTTGGTTGATGTCGAGGTCGGGCACGGCGTTGAGACCTTCGAGGTCGCGGTGCGAAATCGACGTCGTGACGGGGTGTCCGTAGGGGTCGATGCTCTTCAGATAGGTGCTCATGCGGGCATGCCAGGCCACGATCTCCTCGGCCGGGATGGGAGCGCCGGCATTGCGGTGCTGGATGTTGTCGATCTCGTTGAAGAACTCCCACATGCCGATGGCCGGGCTGTAGCCCCAGCGCGCAACGATGTAGCGCAGGCGGTTCATGAAGCGGCGCGCCGGCTCCTCGTCGGTGAAGAAGGCCCGGTCGGCCCGCACGGCGCCCTGCCCCATGCAGAGCATCGCATGCACGCCCAGCTGCTCGGCCAGCTCGACGAAATGGTCGAGCCGTGCCACGGCACTCGGGTTGTAGTAGGCGTCCGAAGGGGTGTAGCGGTGGTTGTTGAAGCGGTCCTGCTGGTCGATGGGGAAGTTGAAGCCGCACATCCACACGCGGATGAAGTTGCCTCCGTTGCGGGCGAACAGCGGCAGCATGTAATCATAGTTGTACTTGTCGTGCTGCTCGTGCAGCTCCTTGAAGTAGCGCGAGTCGTCGTTGGCGCGCGACTCCCAG
Organism: Alistipes sp.; assembly: GCA_029059935.1. Classification (GTDB taxonomy): domain Bacteria; phylum Bacteroidota; class Bacteroidia; order Bacteroidales; family Rikenellaceae; genus Alistipes. Next base: position 25,674 of record JAIDUZ010000054.1, on the reverse strand, counting down.
CAGATATTCTCCGCCACGCCGCGGAAAGGCGTGCCGTCGTCGTAGACCAGCGTCCAGTAGTCGCGGGTATGGAGGATGCCGTGTCCGGCGGCTTCCGGCCCTACGTCGAGCCGCACGGGTTTCGAAAGCGAGGTTTGCTCGCCGCGCTCCGTGAGCCGGAAGCGGAGCGTATATTCGCCCGTCTGCTGGGGCGTGAAGCGCGCTTCCCAGCGCGAGAGCCGGCCGGAAGCCCCCTCGACCCAGTAGCAGGGCAGCAGGCGCTCCTCGCCCGCAGGGGTGCGGACGAGCATGTCGAGAGCCGCCTCCTCTTGCAGGTAGGCATTTTCGTAGGTCGCCTTGAGGCGGACGGTGAAGTCGACGCGCTCGTAGCGCTTCGCCGTTGCGGCCGACGCCTCGACCGAACGTATCTGTGCCCGGATGCCTGCCACCGAGAGCAGCGCGAGCAACGACAGAATCGCTTTTTTCATGGTTCGATTGGTTTTCATGCACGATATGCCTCCCGTTCGAGAAGGCATATCGTACATAGGATTGGAAAAAGAGGTTACAGCAAGGCTTTCAGCGCATCGACGTCGACCACCACGGCAGTCACCGTACCGCGCTCGGCCAGCTCGTAGGCCGACGGTTCGGAGATGCCGACCGCCAGAACGAACTTCTTGCCGGCATACTCGGCCTTGGTCAGCGACGACACGGGGATGGAGAGGTAGAACGTCTCGCCGCTCCTGCCGTCCGGCACGGTCACCGATTCGGGCAGCGAATAGATGTCGGGCATGGCCTCGCCGCCGAAAGCGGCTGCGGCCTCGGCCGTCGCCCCGGCCGAAACGCCCACCTTCACCGTAAAGCCCTTCTGCTTGTCGAAGTGTCCCGAGCGCATGACGCCCAGCACGATGCGCACCGTCTCGCCCTCGACCCGGAAATTGTAGGCAGCGGTGCCGCCGCCCGACGGCACGGCGTAGGAGTTGTCCAGTCCGCCGGTCGAAAGAGCCTGCGGCATATAGATTCGGGCGAATCCGTAGTCGGCGTCTCCGTCGCCCTCGCAGGCCGCGAAAGCGAATGCGCAGAGCGCCGTCAGCAACAAGAAAAGTCTGTTTTTCATATTGTTTCGTGTGTTCGATCGATTAATAACCCGGATTCTGTTCGAGGGTGTTGTGCGAGTTCACCACCTCCGAGCGCGAGAAAGGCATGTAGTAGTTGCGTTCGAGGAAGGTGCGGCCGGCCACGTCGACCGCCTCGTACGACCAGGCGCCTTCGCCCGTTCGGGTCACCTTCACGCCGCGTACAGGCTTGTTGAGCACCACCATCGCGTCTTTCCAGCGCAGCAGGTCCCAGTAGCGGTGGTCCTCGAAAGCCAACTCGATGCGGCGCTCGTGCTTGACCGCCTCGCGGAACTCGTCGGGGTCGGCCGTCGTCACCTCGGGCAGCCGGACGCTCGCACGGTCGCGCACCAGCTGCAACGCCTCGCGTGCCGAGAGAGTGTAGCCGTCGGGGCCGTAGGAATCGGGACCGTAGGCCTCGTTCATCGCTTCGGCATAGTTGAGCAGCACCTCGGCATAGCGGTAGGCCACCCAGTTGTGCTGCGCCTTGGCGCCGTGCGTCAGGTCGAGGTTGTCGGTGAGGAACTTCTTGAGATAGTAACCCGTGCGGCTGGCATTGGGCTGCGACATGTCGTCGCTGCCGCCGGCCGACTGGTCGATGATGCGGCCGTTCCACTCGCTGCCGTTGGTCACGATGCTTGCCGCCAGGCGCGGGTCGCGGTTGGCATAGGGGTTCGCCGGGTCCGCAGCACCGGTCAGCTCGTAGGCCTCGACGAGGTTGTGCGTGGGGGTCACGCCCGAGGCGCCGCCCTGCGTGGCGATGGGATAGTTGCGGGCCTCCATGCTGCTCGACTGCTCGCGGCGCACGGCATAGATGGTTTCCGGGCTCGACAAACTGTTGTTGCCCTGGAAATAGGCGCCGTAGTCGTTGGCGAGCGAATAACCCAGCTCGGGATGCGAGATGATGTCGTAGGCTGCGGCGGCCGCGCGCTCCCAACGCTTCGCATCGTTGTCGGGGTTGTGCAGCGGCGAAGCGGCATAGAGCAGCACGCGGGCCTTGACGGCCAGTGCGACGCCCAGCGTGAAGCGGCCGTTGCGGTCGTTGAACGAACTCCAGTCGACGGCCAGGTCGTCCTTGCAGCCGTCGACCTCCGAGACGATGTACTCCACCACCTGGTCGTAGGTGGAGCGGGCCACGAACTTCCCGGCCGCATACTGCGTCTCGACGATGGGCACGCCGCCGTACATCTTGATGAGCTCGGCATAGTAATAGGCCCGCGCCGCATGCGCCTCGGCCCGGTACCAGCGCAGCGACGCCAGGTCGCGCTCGTAGCTCGGGCGGTCGGAAATCGTGTCGCGGTTCATGCCCACCATGTACTCGCCCTTGCCGTCGGCCGTGTAGTCGAGGAAGTGGTTGGCAGCCCGGATGCCCTCGTAGTAGTTGACGTAGAGGTCCGACAACGGATTGAGGTTGGCATTGATGACGCCCTTGTTGAAATAGGTGGCGTCGCTCTGCACCAGGGTCTGCTGCGCCTCGTCGGTGGCGGCGGCGAAGAGGTTGCCGTCCAGCATCGTGAATCCGTAGCCCACCGGCGTATAGAACGCATTGCCGAAGTTCCACAGCGTGCCGAGCGTGGTCTCGATGGTCTCGCCCGTGGCATTCTGGTCGAGGCTCGTGTCGAGGAAGTCGCTGCATCCGACACCGGCCGCAGCGAGCACCGCAGCGAGCGCCGATTTGAACATGTATCTTGGTTTCATGGTAACGTCGATGATTAGGTTAGAAAGTGAGGTTCACGCCGATGTTGTAGCTCTTCAGCACCGGATAGCGGTACGAAAGCAACTCCGGGTCGATGCGGTAGTCGGACATCAGACCGCTCGCCGTGAAGGGGTTGGTCACGTTGAGATAGATGCGGAAATCGCTGATGCCCGCCGCCCGGAACCGTGCGTGGCGCCCGAAGCTGTAGCCCAGCTCGATGTTGCGCACGCGCAGGAAGTTGCGGCTTCTGACCCAGAACGAGCTCAGCTGGTAGTTGTTGTCGTTGCTCTGCGTCGTCAGGCGCGGATAGGTCGCCGTTTCGCGCGTGTCGATGCCCTGGTCGGGATAGTAGGCCCAGGCACCCTCGGCGATGGGGAAGGCGTTGCCGTTGTCGACGAACGCACGCGTCTGCACGGCGTTGTCCAGCAGGTTGAACGAAGCGCCGGCGATACCCTGCAACAGGAAACTCAGGTCGAAACCGCGGTAGTCGAACTGCGCACCCAGCGTGTAGGTCCACTCGGGATGGAGCGACTTGCCGATCTTCGTCACGTCGTTCTGGTCGATGAAACCGCTGTTGTCCAGGTCGCGGTATTTCAGGTCGCCCGGCTGCACGGCCCCGAACATGGGCTGCGGCAGGCCGGCGCGGAGCGAACCGTCGGCCTCGAAGTCGCCGATGTCGTAGAAACCGTCGGCCACCAGCCCTATCAGCGTACCGTAGGGACGGCCCGTCCGGGCGTTGTAGCTGTACATCGGCGCCACCTCGGCCATGTAGTCGATCTTGTTGCGGTTGAACGACACCGAACCGTTGATTGCATAGCCCCAGTCGCCGTGCCGGTCGTTCCACACGACGCTCGCCTCGAAGCCCTTGTTGGTCATCTTGCCGACGTTGCTGAAGCAGTAGTTCTTGCCGTAGTAGCCCATCATCGAATTGTCGAGCGTGAGGATGTCCGTGCGCTTGTCGAGGAAGGCATCGGCCGTGATGTGCAGTTTGCCGAACAGCGAGGCGTCGATGCCGATGTTGTACTTGTTGCTCTTCTCGGCATGGACGTCGGGATTGGGCATGAACATCTGCACGAGCGAACTCTGCCACTGACCCTCGGGATTGCCCATATAGAACGCACCGACGTAGGAATTCGTATAGTAGTCCTTGAACAGATAGCGTCCGTTCGACGAATAGCCCGACAAGGCGCCCGTGGCGCTCGAATCGGCGAAGCCGCTGCGGCCGTACGACAGACGCAGCTTGAGCAGGCCGACGGTCTTCGAATCCTTCAGGAACGCCTCGTTCGAGAGCACCCAGGCGGCCGACACCGAAGGATAGAAGGCCCACTGGTTGCCCGGGGCGAAGGCGTCGTTGCCGAAGTAGGAGAAGCCGAACTCGGCAACGTAGCGGTCGTCGTAGCTGTAGTTGACGCGTCCGTTGAGATTCAGATAGTGGTACTTGTAGGAGAAGTAGCCGTCGCCGTTGTAGGCCGAGATGTGGAAATTGGCCGCGGCGCTCAGCGCATGACGTCCGAAGACATTGTCATAACCCAGGGCTATCTTGCCCTGCTTCCAGTCCTCCATGCCGTCCGAGCCCCAGCCGCTGGCTTGCAGCGAGGTGTCCTCGTCGGTGGTCGTGCGCTCGCCGTTCTGATAGCGGGCATAGTTGCGCGTCTTGCTGTAGCCGCTGTTGGTGAGGGTGTTGAACGAGAAGGCCTCGCGCAGGTAGAGACCCGGCGTGATGAAGTCCAGCCGCTCCGTCAGCTCGAAGTTGCCCTGCAGCACGCGCGACTGGTTCTGCCGCCATCCCAGGGCGTTGACCGACGCCACGGGGTTGCTGTTGTAGACCGAGGTACCCGACCAGCGGGTGCGCTCGGCGTCGTCCCAGATGCCGTAGATGTTCGACGGATAGCGCGACATGTTGTAGAACAGGTCGTCCGTCGAGATGTTCGGACGGCGGCCCCGCTCGATGCGGCCGCCCAGGTCGACGCGCGCCTCGATGAAGCGGAAGACCTTGAAATCGAGATTGGCGCGCAGGCTGTAACGCTCGTACATGCGGTTCGAGCGCGAATCGCTGTTCTTCACGTCGTAGAGCCCCTGCTGGTTGAGGTAGTTGAGCATCACGTTGTAGCGGGCCGCTTCGCTACCGCCCCGCACGGCCACGTCGCCGTCGATGGTGTAGCCAGCCTTGCGCAGCGTCTCGTCCTGCCAGTCGACGTTGGTGCCCGTACCGTTGCGGTAGGCCTCCAGCTGATCATTGCTGTAGTAGGGATTCCAGAAGCCGGCATCGTTGCTCACCGCCTGGTTGTAGAGCGTGGCATAGCCGTAGGAGTCGAGCGGCTTGGCCATCGTGGTGGCCTGCTGCATGCCGTAGCGCACCGAAGCGCTCACCTTGACCGGACCGACCTGGCCGCGCTTGGTCTCGATCCAAATCACGCCGTTGGCGCCGCGCTCGCCGAAGATGGCCAGCGCCGCACCGTCCTTGAGCACCGAAACGCGCTCGATTTCGGCCGGCGAGAGATAGGCTATGTAACTGGCGTTGACCTCGAAGCCGTCGACGAAAATCTTGGCGCTGTTATAGCCCGCGTTGCCGTAGGAGCCGATGCCGCGGATGAGCCAGCCGGCCATGTCGTTGCTCGGTTCGCCCGACCCCTGGAAGAGTGTCAGGCCCGAGAACTGCCCGGCGAAGCTGTTGGTCAGATTGGTGGCCGTCGTTCTGCGGAGCGCAGCGCCGTCGGCCGAGCTGACGGCGCCCGTCGTCCGCGCCGACGACGTGGCGAAGAGCATCCCGGGGGCCGCCGGAGCCGGAACGTACGCACTGTCGGCCGCCTCCTGCCCGCTTCGGGCGGAAGCCGTGCCCAGCGAGACGAGTCCCGCAAGAAGCAAGGTATGGATGATGTATTTGTTCATGGTCGAATCAGTTTTTAAGTAATAGGCTGCGAAGACTAATAGCCGGGGTTCTGAACCAGCATCCCCTTGTTGATTTCCGACTGCGGAATCGGTTCAAGGTACATCCTGGGGTTCCAGGTCGATTCGTAGGCCACGGCGTCCCAGTAGGATTCGAGACCCTCCGGGAGGTTGAACGAGCCCGAGTGGTCGGACTTGATTTTGAACTGCAGCTCGCGCATGCGGCCGCCGATGATGCCGTTGGCGATGTTCTCGTCCTTCCAGTGCTTCACATCGTAGTAGCGGTGGTTCTCGCGGTAGAATTCGATGGCTCGCTCGCGGCGGATCAGCTTGCGCAGCGCATCCTGGCCGGTCTCGGCGATGGCCGGCAGACCGGCGCGGTTGTGCACCTTGTTCAGGTTCTCCAGCGCCTTGACCACATTGCCCTTTTCGTTGTAGGCCTCGGCCAGGTTGAGATAGATTTCGGCCATGCGGAACAGCGGCTGTTCGTACCACACGCGCGAACCGGCCTTGTAGTAGAACTTCGTCGGCGCAGCGCAGCCCTTGCCCTCGCCCTGAGCGCCGGGGAAGTTGTTGTCCTTGCTGGCATTGGAGGTCTGACGGTTCCAGTTCATGGCCGTCCAGCGCGAATTGCCCTGGTTGTTGAAGGCGTCGAAACCGACGAAGATGTTGTCGGCCTTGGCGCGCGGCTCGATGGCCTCGATGTTGGCCAGCCACTCGTCGATGGGACGGGGCTGCGCATCGCCTACTTTCGGCCAGTTGGCGTAGTCGGAGCCGTCGGCCTTGTAGTAGAACTCCAGGAAGTTGGTCATCAGACCGCTCTGGTCGGTATCCCAGCGGTTGTTGGTCCAGTAGGGCGAATAGTTGTTGTAGTAGAAGATGGCGCTTGCGGGCCACGACCACATGTTGGTGTCGTTGTTCTTGTAGGCCAGCAGCACCTCGCGGTTGGCGGGCGTCGAAGTAGCCGTCGCATAGTCGTCGAAAGCATTGGGGTTGGGCTGTCCCTCGCCGGCCGCGCCCGTGTTGATGAGCGCATAGTTGTTGGCGGCGGCCCACGTCAGCACCGCCTCGTTGGCCTCGATGGCCTGCTGCCAGCGGTTCTCGTCGGACGAACCGAAGCACACCAGGTCGTTGTGCTCGCCGCTCAGATAGGGCGTTGCCGAATTGAAGAGCGGACGGGCCGCGAAGAGCAGCGTACGGGCCTTGATGGCCAGCACGGCGCCGCGCGTCATGCGTCCCTGGTCGGCGGCGCTCCAGTCGCCCTCGGGAAGCCCGTCGTAGGCCTCGTCGCAGAGTTCGAGGATGTACTTCAGCGTCTCTTCGAGCGAGGAGCGGCCCACATTCACGGCAGGGTCCGCCGCATTGGCGAAGTCCTTGCGCACGATGGGCAGACCCCCGTAGCGGTAGAACATGCCCATGTAGCGGTAGGCCACCAATGCCGTAGCCTCGGCCTTGATGTAGTCCTTTTCCTCCTGCGTCATGTCGGGCACGCGGTCGATGTTGGTCTTCACCAGGAAACAGTCGCGAATATAGGCCCAGTTGTTGCCGAAGTGCTCCGAACCGGCGTCCGAACCGTCGGTGCCGTTCACGTCGAGTCCCGACTGGGTAATCGTATAGGTTCCGTGCCACGAGTAGCCGCGCGACACCTCGCCGCAGAGCGCACCCAGCGTACCGTGGCCCACGCCCCAGCCGCCCGGCATGCCGTGAATCAGCGCCTGGCGATAGCAGGTCATCAGCGCGCTCTTGGCGTTCTTGGCCGAACCGTAGACCTCGTCGAGGTCCACCGTACCGGTCGTGTCGGGCATCTGGAGAAAAGTATCCTGACAGGAGAACAACCCCAGCGAGCCCAGCATCATCATGGAAATCAGTATCTTTTTCATAGTCTGCTTCGGATGGTTTTAGAATTTCAGGTTGACGCCGAGGGTGAATACGCTCGTCAACGGGTAGATGTAGGTGCTGCCGTCCGAACCTTCGGGGTCGATGCCCAACTCCTTCAACTCGTTGTCGAAAGTGTAGACGTTGTTGGCGTTGAAGTAGACGCGCAGGGCACTGATGCGGCTGCGGGCCAGCTTGCCGCGGCTCATGTCGAACGTATAGCCCAACTCGATATTCTTGATTTTGAAATAGTTGCTCGACCGCATCCAGAAGTCGCTCTGCAAGTAGTTGTAGTGCTCCGTATTGGGGTCGAAGACCATGCGGGGATAGGTGATCTTCTCGCCGGCGGCATAGCGCTCCTCCGTCCAGCGGCCGTCGTACATCCATTTCCAGGCATTGCCGGCCTTCTTGAAGAAGGGCATCGTGTAGCCCTTGTTCAGATAGTACGACCCGTTGGCCGAACCCACGAAGAGCACGCGCAGATCGAAGCCTTTCCAGCCCACCGACGCCTTGGCGTTGAAGTGGTATTCGGCATAGTTGGGATAGCCTATCGGCGCAATGTCCTTGTTGTCGATCAGGCCGTCGCCGTTCAGGTCGACGTAGCGGATGTCGCCCAGCGTGGCACGGTTGCCGTTGAAGGTGTTGTAGGGACGGTTGGCCAGCTCCTCCTGCGTATTGTAGAGACCGTCGGTCTTCAGACCGAAGCGCTGTCCGATCGCAAAGCCCGTCTCGTTCATCCACGGATAGGGATTCTGCGCTTCGGCCTTGTAGATGATTTTGTTGCGCGCGAAGCTCACGTCGCCGCTCACGCCGTAGCGCCAGTCGCCTTTCCGGTCTTCCCACGCCACTTGGAGTTCGAAGCCCTGGTTCTTCGTGATGCCCACGTTGACCGGAGGCACGCTGCCCGCACCGACGCCGTAGATGCCGGGAATGGTGCCGAGCGTGGTGAGGATGTTGCTGCGGTCCTCGCGGAACCAGTCGGCGGTAATCGACAGCCGGTCGCGGAACAGGCGGGCTTCCAGACCCACGTCATACTTGCGGGCGCGCTCCCACGTGATGTCGGGATTGCCGATCACGCCCTCCGTGGCACCGGCCCAGTAGGGGTTGGCCGACGAACCGTTCGACGAACCCAGCCAATAGCCGCCCTGATTGAGGTTGTAGGTGCTCGGCAGGTAGTAGAAACGGCGGTTACCGCCCAGACGGTCGTTGCCGACCTCACCGTACGAAGCACGTATCTTGAGGAAGGTCAGGATGTCGTTCTGCGTGAAGAACTCTTCGTTGGTCGGCACCCAGCCCACCGAATAGGCCGGGAACCAGCCGAAACGGTGTCCCTTGGCAAACTGCTCCGTACCGTTGTAGCCCACGTTGACCTCGGCCATGTAGCGGTTCTTGTAATTGTAGGTCACGCGGCCCACGAAACCCATCACGCCCGAGGGCACGTTGTAGGAGTCGCTCGGCATGGTGTAACGCGAGGCCTTGGCCAGCAGGAGCGCCGAGACGTTGTGGTCGTTGAAGCTGCCCGACCAGTCGATGCCGGCATCGAGATAGAGCTTGTTCCAGTTGCTGTAGCCCCACGACTCGAACGAACCGGCCCCCATGCCGCCGCCGAAGAACTGGTAGAGGGTGGGATCGTCGGGGTTGCGCTGCACCGAGTAGGTCGGAATCGAAGGCCGGTAGCGCACCGTGCGGTTGTAGTTGTCCTGGTAGTTGACCGTACCGTAGATGCGCAGGCCGTCGACCAGGTAGTCCATCGAGTGTTCGAGCTTGACCGTATTGTCCAGCAGCGAGTTGTAAATCGTGTTGGTGCCGGCGGTCAGCAGGCTCACGATGGCGTTCTGCGAGCCGAGCGAACTGCCGGTCTTGATGCCCAGCGGGTTGGTCGGCGAACCGGCCGTACCGGCGAACGAGTTGATAAGATGGCCGTCGATCATGCCCGGCGAGATGAAGGGGTTCGCCTCGTAGATATACTGCATGATGGCCTTGTAGCGGGCCGACAGGTCATAGGGGTCGTTGCCGCTGCTCAGACCCTCCGACCGGCCGAACTGTCCGGTCGTGTTGACCGACACCTTCCAGCGCTTGGCAATCTGGATGTCGAAATTCGAACGGAAGTTGTAGCGGTCGAACGACGACCCCGTACGGGCGTCGTGGTAGCTGTAGTCGGTGGTGATACCGTCCTGCGAGAAGTAGCCGAACGACACGAAATACTTCACGCGCTCCGTACCGCCCGCCACGTTGACGTTGACCTGCATCTGCGGCGCCACGCGGTCGAACATCTCCTTGTAGAGGTCGCGGCTGGCGTAGTAGAGCGCCGGCGAACGCTTGAGCTGCTCGCGCTTCTCCGGCGAGAGGTGGGTCATGGCGTCGACCTCGACCGGCGTATAGTCGCGGTTGTTCTTGAACTTCCACAGGTCGTAGTCGTCGAAGATGTAGGTCGACAGTCCCTCGTTTCCGGCAAAGCTGTTCTGCTCGTGGCGAATCGCTTCGTTGCGCAGCAAGGCGTATTCATAGGAGTTCACGCCTTTCTGCAAGGCCGAGGCACATGTGAAACCGTAGTTCATGGAGAAGTTGACCGTCGGCGACCCCGTGTTGCCGCGGCGGGTCGTCACGATGATGACACCGTTGGCACCGCGGATACCGTATACGGCCGTCGACGAGGCGTCCTTCAGCACGCTGATGCCTTGTATTTCGTTGGCATCCATCGCATTGAGCTCGGCCATGGCCTGCTCCGAGGGCTGCTCCACGCCGTCGATGACAATCAGCGGCGAGGCCGAACCGTAGGTCGACACGCCGCGGATGCGGATGTCGGCGGCATTGTGGCCCGGTTCGCCCGACGCCTGCAAGCCGCCCACGCCGGGCGTGTTGCCGATCAGCGCATTGGAGATATTGGCCACGGGCGTCGCCACAAGGTCGGCACCTTTCACCGAAGAGATCGAACCCGTCACGTTCACTTTCTTCTGCACGGCGTAGGCCGTCACCACGACCTCTTCGGCAAGGATGGCCTCCTCCTGCAGCGTCACGTCGATGACGCTCTGCGCACCGACCCGTACGGTGCGTGGCGTATAGCCGATGAACGAGAATTCGAGTTCGTCGTCGCCCGACGCCCTGATTGCATACCGGCCGTCGGACATCGTGATGGCACCGGTCCCGGTGCCCTTCACCATGACGGTAACACCCGCCAAAGCGGCCCCATTCTCATCTTTGACGGTACCCGTCACCTGCGGCTGCGCCGCCGCCCCCGAGGGAAGCAGCACGCCCAGCAGGAGCAGCAGCCCGTACAACAAGGACGTTTTGAAGATTTTTACCATAGGATTTGAGGTTTGTTTTAGGTTGTTCGAAGTCGGTTCACTCGACCGTCACGCCTTCGGCCGTCCGGTACATATCCGGAAGATCGGCGCTGAAGAGCGAACGGGAGCGGGAGTACATGATCCGGAAATTCTCCTCGGAGGGATGCCCCGGATAGACAGAGTAGAAATGCTTGTCGGATTCGTTGGTGCCGACATACTTGTTGCGCCACATGACGACCATCGAGACCCGCTGGCCGGTGAGCGGCGTGAGCAGGCACCGCGTCCAATAATCCGCATCGGCAAAGGATTCCTGGCCCGTTTCGGTCACGCCGCAGGGCTTCCGTTTTTCGAGCGAGAGGGCCGACAGGGCTTTCAGATTCGACGTGAAGGCAGCCATGTTGAGCCCGTGGTAGCAGTCCATGCCGATGAAGTCGACCCATTCGTCGCCCGGCCAGCGGAAGAGCAGGCGCCCTTTCGCATCGGCATACTCGGCATCCATCTGCGGCGAGACGGCATAGACCAGGTTGTGCACCCCGCGCGTGTCGCGCAGATGGCGCACGGTCATGCGCCAAAGAGCGACGAACTGCTCTTCGGTGGTGCACTTCGAACCCCACCACGACCACGTTTGGGTGTGTTCGTGATAGGGACGGAAAACAAAGGGGACAAGGGTGCCGTCGGCGGCTTTCAGGCCGAGTGCGAAGTCGGCCAGGCGGTCGAGCCAGCCCAGGTAGGCCGTATGCTGCGCGGAACCTTCGGTCAGAATCGAAGCCACCACGTTATCGTTGCTGTTGTCCCACGAATCGCCGCCCGTCAGCGGATTGTTCAGATGGCAGCAGGCGATGATGACTTCGCCGCGGGCATAGGCTTCCAGCATCACACGGCGCCGGATGGCATTCTCGCGCATGTTCGCCTCGCTGGCAGCCCGGTCGTCCATCATCGCAGCCAGGTCGACGCTGCACACGGCAGGATAGTCGCCGCAGACGGCCTTGGTGTCCGAGCCGCCCGGCTCGTCGTACCAGTAGCGGCCGTACCACAGGTCGTCGTGATGGCCGAACATGAAGCCGCGGGCCGCCACCGCCCACAGATTCGAATAGAGGGCTTTGGTTTCGGCCGTGGCCGCAGGGTCCACCATCGACAGACGGAGCGTCCCGGGCTTGTCGGGGTCGCCGGTGTTGTCGGAATCGCTTCCGCCGCCGTCCTCACCGCCGTCTTCGCCGCCCTGATTCCCGCCGCCGTCAGGTTGCGGGAGGGGGGGGGACGGAATCTCTATGTCGCTGCCGCCGCATGCCGGCATCGACACAGCGATTCCTATGCAGCAGATCGCCGCACAGAACAGACGCAGGAAGCGCCGGACCGAATCACCGAAAGATTGCATGGGTAACATGACCGGAAGAATCAATATTCGTTTTCAAGCAGCGCGTCGTGGTTGTCGAGCGGCTTGTCCGACGACTTCTTCATCAAATAGAACGTATTGCGGACGTTGTTCACATACCAGCGGTCGTCCGCCCAATTGTCCATTCCGTTGGTGAAAGGGCCCGGATGCTCGCGGTAGAATGACAAATTGGCGACCGGAACCTGCTTGTCCCAGAAAGCGTGTGTGCCGGCTCCAAGCTGCTTCGATGTCCACAGCGGCGTCGTGCAGTCGGCATCCTCCCAAGCGTAGAAAGTGATGTCGCCCGACGAAGGATTCTTCGCCCAGCGCGCTTTGCCCTTGGGCAGAATGCGGTACTTGCCGTTCACATCCTTTTCAGGCTTGTTCTGATACATGTAGTTGGCCCATTTGCCGTCGTCGCCCGGCAGGTTGAGCATCGTGCCGTAGCTGACGCCCGTCTGCTCGTCGACGTGGGCGAGCTTGAAGCTGACAGTATTGTCGTCCTCGTCGGTCGGCATGTATCCTTCGCCCCATTGCCACCATTTGTCCATGGCCGTCGACATAACGATGCTGCCGTCGAAACCTCCGAGCACAATGAATGCGCTCTTCGGAGCCTTATCACTCTCGAGTATGCCGCCGCGGGGATCGAAAAGATAGACGCCTTCGAGCGGCTCCTCGAAAGAAGTATAGGTCACGGTGTATTCGCGCGTTTCGCCCGTCTCGGCCGTCACCACGAACGAGCCCTTGCCGCCGCTCAGGTCCAGCGTGCCGCCCGCCTCCACCGAGGCCGTGGCACCGTATTGGAGTTCGATTTTCTCCACCTTGACCGCCGTCAGGTCCGCAATGGCGCCCACGATGAGCTGCACCGAAACGGCACCCTCGTCGTCGTGCCGCCAGTCGTGGGTGATGACGGCTTCGCCGATCTGATTCTCCAGCCGGAAGCTCACCGGCGTACGCTCGCGCAGCCAGGGATCGACCATGTCGGGCGCCGACGATTCGTTCTCGTAGCAGCCGACCAGCAGAACCCCCGTGCACACGTAAAACAGAGGAAGCAAAAGTTTTCGCATAAAGGTTTGGGTTAGGTTGGTTTTCCGTGTCCGGAGCGTCCTGCCGGGCGGAATCGCTTCCGCGCCGTGCCGGACCGCACGTTCACTGAAACAAAAGTAGACAAACCCTCCCGCCCGGTTTGATGCATTCTTATCTAAAACCGATACTCAAAGCACCAAACAGAACATCCGGGGCTTTTCGCTCCGGATGTCGGCCTGTCAGACGAAGATTTTCTTCGGCAGAAACAGCGTTCGGAACTTATGAGGCGGCATCCCCTTCTTTCGCTTGAAGATGCGGTTGAAATTGGCCATGTTGTTGAATCCGCAGCAGAAGGCTATCTCGGCAATCGTCATGTCGGTGTCGATGAGCATGCGGGCCACGTGCCCCAGGCGGATTTCGGTCAGCGTGTCGATGAAGCTCTGTCCGGTGACCTTCTTGATGAAGCGGCTGAACGACACGTCGGACATGTTGACCAGCGCCGCCGCCTCCGAAAGCGTAATCTGACGGTTGAAATGCTGGCTCATGTAGGCGAAGACCGTCTCGATGCGGGCCGAGTGCGACTTGAGCTTCTTCTGCACGAACGTCACGTCGGAGAGCACCTCGCGGTCGTGCGAAAGCGACAGGTCGTTCAGAATCATGATCATGTCCAGAAACGGTTTCATTCCCCCGACCGCCCCCTGTTCGTAGAGCTCCCGGATGCGCGGGGCCACGCGCTCCGTCGTCTCGCGCGAGAAGAGCACCCCGCGCCGCGCTTCGGCGAAGAGCGACCTGAGCGCAGCCATCGGATTGCGGTTGAGCAGCCGGTCGTCCAGCAGGTCGGGGCTGAACTGCAGCGTGATTTCAAGAATCTCCTTCGATTCGCAGCGGTCCGTGAACCAGGCGTGGGGCGTATCGCCGCTCACGAGCACCAGTTCCATGTCGCCGATCCGTCCCACGTGGTTGCCTATCACACGCGACGCCCCGGCGGCGTTCATCACCAGGTTGAGCTCCATCTCCTGGTGGGTGTGCAGCGGGAAGTCGAAAGAGGCCTTCTTTCGGGAAAAAATCATAAAGCAGTCGTTCTCAGTCAGCGGCGTGCTCTCGCGAAGAATCTCCATGGTCGAATCGGGCAAAGTTGGTTTGCACAAATATAACGAATAATTCCGAATTGCAAAAAATCAATAATATTTCCGAACACACCTATATATAGATGGGCTTCCCAAAAAACAAACATCAAAATACTAATAATCAGGTAAATAAAATCAAAACCACCAATCTTATTCACAATACACCATTGCCAACCCTGCAAGAAAGGATTATATTCGGTTAAAATAGTATCAATTTTATCATGTGATAATATCTATTTTTGTAAAAAACCAGACTGCGCCTCAACGACATTCAAGTTGCCCGACATTGTATTCGGCTTGCATGTTCCCCGGTCCGCACAAATCCGAATCCACCGACCCGAAATGAAAACACCTGTCCTCCTCATCCGCCAAGCGCCGCTCCTCATGGCGGGCGCCTGTGCGCTGGCACTCTCCGTGCTCCCGGCGCAGAGCGCCGGCCGGCATCCCGACCCCGACGCACAGCAGCTCTTCATCGGCGAAAACATCGCCGTGGCCGAAACCTCCTATGGCAAGGTGCGCGGCTTCCTGCTGCGCGGCATCTGCTGCTTCCGCGGCATCCCCTACGGCGCCGACACGGGCGGCGAAAACCGCTTCATGCCGCCCCGCGCACCCGAAGCGTGGGAGGGCGTGCGGCCCGCCGTGGCCTACGGCGCCTCGGCACCGCAGAGCTACTACGACCGGCGCCCCGAATCCTACTCGATGTTCGTCGACCACTGGAACTACGACCTGATGGGCGAAGACTGCCTGCGTCTGAACGTGTGGACCCCCTCCGTCGACGACGGCAGGCGGCGCCCGGTGCTCGTATGGCTCCACGGCGGCGGCTTCGCCCGCGGCAACGGCATCGAACAGGACAGCTACGACGGCGAGAACATCGCCCGCTACGGCGACATCGTCTTCTGTTCGGTCAACCACCGCCTCAACGCCTTCGGGTTCTCCGATTTCGCCTCCGTGGGCGGCGAGAAGTACCGCCATTCGGGCAACGTCGGGATGCTCGACATCGTGGCCGCCCTGCAATGGGTGCACGACAACATCGCCAACTTCGGCGGCGACCCCTCCAACGTCACCATCATGGGACAGTCGGGCGGCGGCTCGAAGGTCTGCCTGCTCGCTGCCATGCCCGCAGCCAAAGGGCTGTTCCACAAGGCCGTGGCACTGAGCGGCAACACCACGCGCGCCAACGATGCCGCCTACGCCGAACGGCTGGGCGAGACCATCCTCCGCGAAGCAGGGCTCGACGCCTCGCGCATCGACGAACTGCAACGCATGCCCTGGGAGGAGTATATGGCGCTCGCCGAACGCGCCTGGCAGCGGATGGCCGACGAAAATCCGGGCTACCGCGCCGGATTCGCCCCCGTCGCCGACGGCACCGACATCCCGAAAGGCACCTTCTTCACGGACGGCAACCGCACGACGGGTTCCGACGTCCCAATGCTCCTCTGCTCGACCTACCACGAGTGGAACCCCAACCGCGACAACCCCGAACTCGAAGCAATCACGCTCGACGGCGTGGCCGAAAAGCTCAGGCCCCGGTACGGCGACCGTGCGCAGCTCATCGTCGAAGCCTATGCCGCCGCTTTCCCCGACCGGCGCCCCATCGAAATATGGGCGCTCATCGCCTCCGACCGCCGGGGCATCGTCCATACGGCCGATGCCAAGTGCGCCCAGCAATCGCCCGTCTACATGGCGTGGTTCGGCTGGGAATCGCCCCTTTTCGACGGCCGCCACCGTGCATTCCACTGCATCGACATCGGCTTCTGGCTGCTCAACACCGACCGCATGATTACCCACACCGGCGGCGGCAAGGCCCCGCGCACCCTCTCGAAGAAGATGGCCGACGCCCTGCTGCAATTCATGCGCACGGGCGACCCCAACTGCCGGGCGCTCCCGGCTTGGCCGCGCTACACTCCCGAGCGGGGCGAACTGATGATTCTCGACACGCAGTGCCGCCGCGCCGACGACCCCGACCGCCGGGCCCGCGCCGCCTTCAACGACTGAAACCCATACCCATTATGCTGAAAAAACTCGCACTTCTCCCGGTCTGCGCCCTGGCGCTCTCCACGGCTTCCGCACAGACCATCCGCAGCTTCGTCACCCGGCCCGACCGCTCGGCGCTCTTCGCCGAGCAGCCGGAGGCCGAATTCTCCGAACAGCGCAACGAGCGCGCCCCCTACATCATCGTCGACCCGCGGCAGAGCTACCAGCCCGTCGACGGCTTCGGCTTCGCCCTCACGGGCGGCAGCGCCGAACACCTCATAAAGATGTCGCCCAAGGCCCGGCATGCACTGCTCGAAGCGCTCTTCGACCCCCACAAGGGCATCGGCATCAGCTGCATACGGCTCACGCTGGGCGCCTCGGACCTCAACAGCTTCGTCTTCTCCTACGACGACATGCCCGAGGGCAAGGAGGATTTCGCCCTCGAACACTTCTCGCTGGCGCAGGACCTCCGCGACGTGGTTCCCGTCATGCACGAAATCCTCGCCATCAATCCCGACATCCAGGTGCTCTCCTCGCCCTGGTCGGCCCCGGCCTGGATGAAAGAGTCGAAGAACGTGCGCGGCGGCAAGCTCCGCAAGGAGTGCTACGGCGTCTATGCCGACTACTTCGTCCGCTACGTCGAGGCGATGCGCGAGCAGGGAATCGAAATCGACGCCGTGACCATCCAGAACGAGCCGCTCAACTCGCGCAACACCCCGAGCATGCCCTGGTCGGCCGCCGACCAGACCGACTTCGTGAAGAACCACCTCGGACCCAAATTCCGCGCGGCCCAGCTCCCCACGGGCATCATCGTCTTCGACCACAACTGCGACCGCCCCGACTACGCACTGGAAATCTACGACGATCCCGAAGCGGCCCGATACGTCCTCGGCTCGGCCTACCACCACTACCGCGGCGACCTGAGCGCCATGAGTTACGTCCACGAAGCGCGCCCCGACAAGGAGATCTACTTCACCGAGCAGATGACCACCGAGCGCCCCGGGTCGCCGCGCATCGACATCGCCCCGGCCGTCGGACGGCTCATCGTCGGCATCATGCGCAACTGGAGCCGCAACGTGGTGCTCTGGAACCTTGCCGCCGACCCCGACAACGATCCCCACACCGACAACGGCGGCTGCTCGATGTGCCAGGGCGCCGTGACCATCGACGGCAACAAGGCGTCGTACAACATCGCCTATTACGTCATCGCCCACGCTTCGAAGTTCGTGCGTCCGGGCTCCGTGCGCATCGGCTCGACGGCCCCCGGCGACCGCAGCATGCAGCTCTGCGAAGACGAGCAGCGCCCGGGCGTCTTCCGCGCCAACGTCGTCGCACACACCGACGTGCCGGCCAACGTGGCCTTCCGCACCCCCGACGGACACATCGTGCTCGTCGTGTCGAACGACTCCTGGTCGCGCCGCACGGTCAACATCCAGTATGAAGGGCGTTTCGCAACGCTCGAACTCGAACCCGGAGCAACGGCCACCTACGTATGGGAAAAATAGCGAAATTCCTGCTGGCGGCCCTGCTCTTCGCCGCACTTCCGGCAGCGGCACAGAAGACGGGCTTCTCGACCGAGGGTTGGTGGAAACCCGCCGACCCGCCTTTCTCGCCCGTCGTGAATGCCGACCGCACCGTCACCTTCCGTCTCCGCGCACCGCAGGCCCGCACGGTCGAACTGCTCTTCGACGAATGGGACGTGCGGCCCGAACCGATGCGGCGCGACAACAACGGTGTATGGAGCATCACCGTCGGCCCTGTCGCGCCGCGGCTCTACCAATACAAGTTCCGCATCGACGGCTTCGCGACGATCGACCCGGTCAATCCGGCGGTCAAGGCCGGCACCGAAGTCTACGGCAGCGTAGTCGAGGTCTTCGGCGGCCCGGACCCCCGCTTCGACGAGGTCTGCCGCCCCGACGGCGGCGAAGTGCATACGCTCCCCTACCGCTCCACACCGCTCGGCCGGCTCCGCACGATGACCGTCTACGTTCCCCGCGCGGCCATCGAACACCCCGCCCGGCGTTTTCCGGTGCTCTACCTGCGGCACGGGGGCGGCGACAACGAACGCAGCTGGACGGCCGACGGACGTGCGGCGGCCATTCTCGACAACCTCATCGCCTCGGGCAAGGCCCGTCCGATGTACGTCGTCATGACCAACGGACTGACCGACGGCTCGTGGGCCGGAGGCAGCACCCCCGAAGGGATGGAGCTGCTCGAAGCGGAGCTCTTCACCGACGTCGTTCCGCTCGTTGAAAAACGCTACCGCGTCCGCCGCGACAAGCGGCACCGCGCCATCGCCGGCCTCTCCATGGGCGGCGGACAGGCCTACGTCATCGGACTGCGCAACCTTGACCGCTTCTGTGCCGTCGGACAGTTCAGCGCAGGCATCCTGAGCGACGGCACGTTCGACCACGAACGCTACGCTCCGGGCGTAATCAGCGACCCCGAGCGCATCAACCGCGAGCTGCAGCTGCTGTGGATCTCCTGCGGCACGAAAGACCCGCGCTACGAGGGACACTGCGCCTTCGCCGCGGATTTGGAGCGCCGCGGCATCCGCTTCGAATTCCACGAAGCCCCCTGGGGCCACGAATGGCAGTTCTGGCGACTCCAGCTGCACGACTTCGTGCAGCGACTCTTCAACGACTGACCCTTAAAACCCGATACGCATGAAACGCATCCTGCTCTGCATCCTGCTGCTTTCGCTCGGCACCGCCACCGCGGCGGCGGCCGGCAAACGCATGAAGGCACCCAAGAAAACAACCCTGAAAATGGTCGACCCCGACGCCACGCCCGAGACCAAGGCCCTCTACGCCAACCTTTGGTGCATGGGCTACGAGGGCGTGATGTTCGGCCACCACGACTACCCCTCCTACGGCATCGGCTGGCGGGGCGACGCCGGCCGCTCCGACGTGAAGGACCTCGTCGGCTCGCATCCGGCCGTCTACAGCCTCGACATGGCGGGCATCGACGACCGCAAGATACAATTCGTCCGCGAAGCTCACGAGCGCGGCGGCGTCTGCATGCTCGTATGGCATCAGAGCAACCCGCTGACCGAGGGCCCCGGCACGAAATATCCTGTCGGCACGGCCTGGGACAACACCAAGGTCGTCGACCGCATCCTGACCGAGGGTTCGGAGATGAACATCAAGTACAAGGCCCGTCTGGACAAGGTGGCCGAGGCTTTCCGCAAGATGGTCGACAAGGAGGGCCGCCCCATTCCGGTGATCTTCCGCCCGCTGCACGAACACACGCAGACCTGGAACTGGTGGGGCCGCTCGGCCACCACGCACGAGGAGTTCGTGGCTTTCTGGCGCTTCATCGTCAGCTACCTGCGCGACACCAAGGAGATACACAACGTCATCTACGCCATCTCGCCGCAGATGGACACCCTCTACGACGATGCCGTGGGCCGCATTCTCTTCCGCTGGCCGGGCGACGAGTGGGTCGACTTCGTGGGCATGGACTGCTACCACGGCCTCCACACCGCAGCGTTCGTCGCCAACGTCAAGGCCATGAGCGAGGTGCGCGAACGCGTGCACAAACCCGTAGGCGTTACGGAGACCGGCCTGGAGAACGACCACAAGGCCGACTACTGGACCGAAGACGTGCTGCCCGCCCTGCGCGACCAGCCCTGCACGATGGTCGTGGCCTGGCGCAACGACAACCCGCGCCATGCCTACGGCCCCTACCCCTCCGACTCGACGGCCGACAATTTCAAGCGCTTCTTCGCCGACCCGTGGACACGTTTCGAATGCGACCTGCCCGACATGTACGCCATGCCCAAAAACGTCACCGTCGAATAACCGCAACCCATGAAACCCATCCTCCGACTCCTCTGCACCGCCGCCCTGCTCGGCGGCTGCACCTCCGCCCCGAAGGGCATTGCGCCCGTCAACCCCGACGCCTCGCCCGAGGCGCGGCAGCTGCTCGAATTCCTCTACTCGGTCCGCGGCCGCTACACGCTGGCGGGCCAGCACAACTTCATCAGCGAGCTGCCCCGCTACGACAGCGTGGTCCATGCCATGACGGGCAAACGCCCCGTCGTGTGGGGCAGCGACTTCAGCTTCAACGCCCTGGGCGACAACATCCGCGACTTCCACCACTGCGGCCCCATGAACCTCACTTCGCCGTGGGGCGAATGCCGCACCACCGGACGCACGACCGAGGAACTGCGCCAGAGTCTTGTCGACGAAGTCAAGCGCCGCCACGCCGAGGGGCGCATCATCACCCTCATGTGGCACTGCTGCTTCCCCACCGAATGCAACAGCTGCAACGGCAACTCGATATGGACCTGGGCCGAAAACCTGCCGCCGCAATACGTGTGGGACGAGCTGACCACCGACGGCACGCAGCTCAACACGCAGTGGAAGAAACAGATGGACACGGTCATCCCCTACCTCCGGCAGTTGCAGGAGGCCCGCATCCCCGTGCTGTGGCGCCCCTACCACGAGATGAACGGCGTGTGGTTCTGGTGGTGCAACAAACCCGGCGAGAACGGCTTCGCCAAGCTGTGGCGCATGACCTACGACTACTTCACCCGCGTGCACAAACTCGACAACCTGCTCTGGGTGTGGAACACCAACGCTCCGCGCGACATCCCCGGCGACGAAGCGGGCCCCTATGCCGACTACTTCCCCGGAGCGGAGTATGTCGACGTGCTGGCCGCCGACGTCTACAAGCGCGACTACAAGCAGTCGCACCACGACGAACTGAAAGCACTGGCCGGCGGCAAGCTCATCGCGCTGGGCGAGGTGGGCCAGCTGCCCGAACCCGAAACCTGCCGCAGCCAGCCCGACTGGTCGTGGTTCATGGTGTGGGGCTACTTCATCGACAGCCAGAAGACCGGAGAACTCGACTCGGCGGCAGCCGTGCGGCGCATCTATGATGACCCGCGCACGCTGACGCTCGACGACATCGATTTCAGCGGCGGCACCTACAAGCTCAAGAAATAGGCGTGCTCCATCCCGCCAACAGAAAGGCCGCAACCTCGCATCGGGGTTGCGGCCTTTTCATCTCCGGTCGCCGGGTCAGCACAGGGCTTCGATTTCGTCGAGTTCCTCGGGAGCGAAACGGGTGTTTTCGAGCGCCCGGAGGTTGTCGGCGATCTGCGCCGCGGAGCTGGCACCGATGATGACCGACGAGACGCGCGCGTCGCGCAGTAGCCACGCAAGGGCCATCTGCGCAAGCGACTGACCGCGGCGGCGGGCCACGGCGTCGAGTCCGCGGATGCGGGCCAGCACTTCGTCGGTCAGCGCCTCGCGCTGAAGCGCGCCGCCCGTGGCAATGCGCGAACCGGCCGGGATGCCGTTGAGATAACGGTCCGTCAGCAACCCCTGGGCCAGCGGCGAAAAAGCGATGAAGCCCGAGCCGGCATCGGCCGAAAGCTGCAGCACGCCCGAATGCTCGGGTTCGCGGTCGAAAAGGTTGTAGCGGTCCTGGAACAGCAGGCAGGGCACGTCGCGCTCGGCCAGATAACCGAAAGCGAAGCGCGCCGCTTCGAGCGGATAACGCGAGAGGCCGACATAGAGCGCCTTGCCCTGGCGGACGATGTCGACGAGCGCCTGCAAGGTCTCTTCGAGCGGCGTTTCGGGGTCGAAGCGGTGCGAATAGAAGAGGTCGACGTAGTCGAGCTTCATGCGGCGCAGGCTCTGGTCGAGGCTCGCCATGAGGTATTTGCGCGACCCCCAGTTGCCATAGGGCCCGGGCCACATGTCGTAACCCGCCTTCGACGAGATGAACAGTTCGTCGCGGTAGGGGCGGAACGAACGTTCCATCAGCAGCCCCATGTTTTCTTCGGCGCTGCCGTAGGCCGGACCGTAGTTGTTGGCCAGGTCGAAATGGGTGATACCGCGGTCGAAAGCATAGTGGGCCATCTCGCGGATGCGCGCGAAAGGCTGTTCGCTGCCGAAGTTGTGCCACATGCCCAGCGAGAGGGGCGGCAGCAATACGCCGCTGCGGCCCGCACGCCGGTAATCCACCGCTTCGTAGCGGTCGGGAGAAGGAGCGTAGGGAGGTTGAACCATAGCTGAAAGGGTGCCCGGATGTTTTGCCGGATACACGTGTTAAAGATAGCAAGATTTCCGCGCCCGGCCAAACATGCTCCCGGCCGAATGCACGAAAAAGCCGGGAATGCATGACAGGGCATTCCCGGCAGTCGGGCACAAGCCGGCGGCAGCTATGCTCCGGCGTAAATCAGCAGTCCCAGACCGGCCAGGAACAGCACGAACATGCCTGCGTTGAGCCGGCGGGAAGCCTCGGGAGCGCCACGCCCGCAAAAATGAAGAGCGGGTCGCCCTTGGCCGCGCTGAAGTAGTTGACCAGCACGCCCAGCACCCGGCCAGCAACACGTTGTTTCGTAGATTCGAAGTCATAGTATGGTAGTTTAGAGGTTTGGGTTGGTCCGTTCCGTGCGCGGGGGCCGAGCCGGTTCTCCGGGATGCTTCTCCGGCGGAGTTTGCCGGGAGGCAGTGCCTTTTTCTGTTACAAAAAATAACCGGACAGGCTATCCGCGCGCTGCCCTAAATTTCCGAAAACGGATAAACCCAAACTGGATATTCCATTCCCTCCGTACCTTACATCCGACTTATTATAAAGCGAATACCACGCACCTCCGGCAACGCAACGGGCCTTCGGGGCGGACTTCGAACCTCCGGACGGATTTTTCGCATTGAACAACACCCGATTCGCGCGACCGAACAGCCATCTCATCACTATCGGAAGCCATTCATCTACCGAATATTCCGTTTGGGGATTATCCGATTCCGCAACAAATAGGGTCCGACTCCCCGTTCCGCGCTCCCGCCACACAAAAAAAGGCCAAGATATGAAATTCCGGCAATATTTTACTACATTTGGACACCCAACCAACCTCCCAGCCCATGAACAAGGCCTCGTCGCTGCTCGTCCTTGTCCGCAAAGCCTCCGGGCCGGAGGCCGCACCCCGTTCTTAGCAGGGTGCGTTTCCGACAGCACGATGACACAGCCGGCCTGTCCGACTCCGCTCCCCGGGTATACGAACGCAAGACCCCCGGCTCCGCACAGAGCCGGGGGTCTCGAAATGAACCTCAGGGAATCACTCGCCGCAGGTGCCGAGGCGGTCGTATTCTTCGTCGGTCACGGGTTCGAGCCACTCGGTCGAACACGCTTCGCCCGGCACTTCGAATGCCAGATGCGCGAACCAGCTGTCGGCCGCCGCACCGTGCCAGTGCTTCACGCCCGCAGGAATGTGGACGACCGTGCCGGGCAGCATCTCCTGCGCAGGCTTGCCCTCTTCCTGATACCAGCCGCGGCCGGCTACGCCGACCAGCATCTGTCCGCCGCCCTGCGCCGCACGATGGATGTGCCAGTTGTTGCGACAGCGAGGTTCGAACGTCACATTGGCGAACGGAACCTGCCCGGTCGAAACGCGGGCAAGATAGCTGTTGCCTGTAAAATATTGCGCATAGGCTGTGTTGGGTTCACCGACGGGGAATATCATCTCGCGCTGGAAGGCCGCCTTGGCATCATCCGCAGCCGTCTCTTCGGCCCACACCTCTTTGGCCAGCCGGAAGGCCGCCCACGCGTTGGGCCAGCCCGCATAGAAAGCCATGTGGGTGAGCATCTCCGAAATCTCGGTCCGCGTCACACCGTTGGCCTTGGCGAACTGCAGATGGTGCCCCAGCGACGAGTCGACGATGCCCTTGCCCACCAGCGTCGCCACCGTAATCATGCTCCGTTCGCGGGGACTCAGCCCCGGGCGGTTCCACACTTCGCCGAAAAGCACGTCGTCGTTGAGTTGCGCGAATTTCGGTGCGAATTCGCCGAGCTGGTCGCGCCCGGCCGTCTGTACGATTTTTTCCTGTGCCATAACATGCAGCGTTAGAACGCTCGACAGCGTAAATAAAAGTATCTTTTTCATGGTGTCCGTTTTTCCGCCTGCGTCCCGGTTTTTTCTTTCCGCCGCAGGTTCCGCAAAGTTAGCGCCTTTTGCAAGACCCGACGTAACCATACCCCCGCTGTTCGTATCCATTTTACGGTTTTCCGCCCCCGCGAACCGCACCTCGCACCGGCACTCCTCCTCCCAGCGACAGCCGCCGGACCCTACCTTTGCCCGTCCTACCGCATCTCCCCGACCCGAAGACCCGTTCGGCCGGGCCGGCAGCATGCGTCCGAGCCGCACCATTTTTTTTGATTGCAGATATGGAAAAGAAAATCGAAAATCCGCAGCGGAGCTCCAGACGCTCCGCCCCGAAAAGCCGCATCGCAAACACCGGACACCTTGTCGGCCGGCCGGCAGCAACCGGCAGTGCATTCACGGCGGACGGCATCGTGGACCGTCGCCCGGCACCTGCGCACGAGCGCTCCTTCGTCCGTTTCATGGAGGAACTCGTCGCCCGGCTGCAACACCTGGGAAAAATCCGCACCTCGGAGACCTATGCGGCCGCCGAGAAGAGTTTCATGCGGTTCCGCGGCGGCCGCGACCTCCTTCTGAACAAAATCGACTCCGACCTGATGGTGGAATACCAAACCTATCTCAGGCAGCGGGGCCTCGCCATGAACACCGTCTCCTTCTACAACCGCATCCTCCGCGCGGCCTACAACCGCGCCGTGGAAAAAGGGCTCACCGAGCAGCGCTACCCTTTCAAGCATGTCTATACGGGTGTCGACAAGACCGTCAAGCGGGCCATTCCGCTCCAGGCCATCCGGCGCATCAAGAACCTCGACCTCTCCGCCAGGCCTTCGCTGGAGTTCGCCCGGGACATGTTCCTCTTTTCGTTCTACACGCGCGGCATGTCGTTCATCGACATGGCCCATCTGCGGAAGCAGGACCTCCGCAACGGCATCCTCTCCTACCGCCGCCGCAAGACCGGGCAGCAACTTTTCATCAAGTGGGAACAGTGCATGCAGGAGATCGCCGGCAAACATGCGGCCAAGGGTTCCGACCGGCTGCTGGCCATCATCCGGACTCCCGACAACGCCCTGCGGCAATACCGCAATGCGCTGCGCCTGGTCAACAACAAACTGAAAACGATTTCGGTCATGGCGGGATTGCAGACCAACCTCACGATGTACGTCAGCCGGCATTCGTGGGCCAGCATCGCCAGAAGCAAGCACGTACCCGTCTCGGTCATCAGCGAGGGCATGGGGCACGACTCCGAGGCGACCACGCAAATCTACCTGGCTTCCCTGGACAATTCCCTGATAGACAGGGCGAACAGCATGATATTGAAAAATCTGTAGCCGGTCGAACGACCCGCTGCCTCATCTCTTACCAAGAGAGGGATTGGATTGCGCAAATATATGCAAAATGTTCCTAATCTGCAAAAATAATATCGGCAAGATACATCGACTCTTACCAAGAGAG
>JAIDUZ010000053.1 GCA_029059935.1 Alistipes sp. | reverse complement strand
AAAAAGCTGCGCCAAGCCACTGCAAGCCAACAACAAAGCAACAGAATTCCTTTTTTCAAAACCCGCTTCTTAAGCAAACCGTCAGCGGATTGCTGAATCTGCGAACCTCACTGACCGAAGCCTTGGCCTCGGTCACTCCGGGTCGGAAGACTGCTTGTCGTCGTTCTTTCAGCGCTTCATTCGGCTCCGACCACTACCGTCACCAGGTCGTCGGGCGCCAGATAGCGCTGCGCCAGCCGTCGGATGTCGGCCGGCGTCATGGCTTGTATGCGGGCCAGGTTTTCGTCGATTACGTCATTGTCCCTGCCGCAGAGGATGTTTTCGATCGTCACGTCGGCTATGCCGAACGGTCCGTCGAGTATGCGCATCATCTCGCCCGCCATGATTTTCTTTACCAGCGACAGTTCTTCTTCCGTTACCGGTTCCGTGCGCAGGCGCTCGATTTCGGTGCGTATCGCTTCTACGGCCGCTGCGGTCGCTTCGGTGCCTACCTGGGTGGCGATGGCCAGATAGCCTTCGCGGTCGAAGTTGACCATGGCGGCCACCACACCGTAGGTGTAGCCGTGTTCTTCGCGCAGGTTGCGCATCAGCCGCGACCCGAAGTAGCCGCCCAGCACGGTGGCCAGTACCTGCATCCCCACGAAATCGGGGTGCCGGCGGTCGAACAGCAGGCGTCCGATGCGCAGCGACGACTGCACGGCGCCGGGGTGGGCAATGCGGGTTTCCGGGCGGGTGACCGGCGTCGGGAATTCCGGAATGTACATCGGGCCGTCGGGCAGTTGCGCGGCAATGGCCGCTACGGTTGCCCGTACGTCGTCGTCGATGCGCCCGCTGCATACCACAAAGCAGTTTGCGGCCGTGTAGCGGGTCCGGTAGAACGCTTCCACGTCGGCACGGGTCAGTTTGTCGTAGAGCGTTTCGTCGTACGAGATGCCATAGGGGTGCTGCGGTCCGAAGAGCGCTTCGGCAAAGGCTTCGCGCGCCTTGACGTCCACTTTCTGCCGGTCGATCCGCAGGCGCTGCCGCCGCTTGGCGCAGTAGGTGCGCAGTTCTTCTTCCGGAAAGGTCGGGTGCAGCAGAATCTCTTCGGCCAGGCCGAGCGTCTGCCGGCAGAACTTCGATAGGGTGGCGAAACTGATGTATGCGAAGTCGCGGTCGAGGTTCACGTCGAACCACGAGCCGTAGAAGTCGAGTTGTTCGGCTATCTCGTGCGCCGTGTATCGTTGCGTGCCTTCGGCCAGCAGGTTCGCCGTCGTCGAGGCGCTGAAGGGCACTTGCTGCACGGCCGAGCCGGCGCGGAAAACGAACGTCACGCGCACCACTTCGAAGTCGTCGGTCGGGAGCAGGTGGAGCGTCACACCGTTGGCGAGCGTCTGCGTCTCGGCGGATTGTACTTCGACGGCCGAGGGGATGGTCAGGGGCGGTTGTTTCATTGGGCTCGGTAGATTAGCGTGGAACTCCGTTCGGGGCGCAGCGTGCGGCGGCAGAAATCCATGACGGCGTCGGTCGTCACGGCGCGGTAGGCCTCCGTTTCGCGGTTGATGAGTCCGAGGTCGCCCAGCATCTCGTAGAATCCCAGGTTCATCGCCTTGTTCATCACGTTCAGTTCGCCGAACAGGGTGTTGGCTTCGAACTTGTTCTTGACTTTTTGCATCTCGTAGTCCGATGCGGGCGTGTCGCAGAGCGTCTGAATTTCGGTCCGGAACGCCGCTTCGGCTTGTTCGGGCGTCGTTCCCGGCAGCAGCTGCCCCGTGAAGACGAAGAGCCCCGGGTCGAGGTCGCCCGTGATGTAGGCGTTGACCGACGAGAGCAGCTTCCGTTCCTTGACCAGCCGCGTGTAGAGCCGCGACGAGTCGCCGCCCGAGAGCAGGTCGGACACCAGGTCGGCCGTGTAGAAATCGGCCGACGTGCGGCTGCCCATCGGGTAGGCCACCGTCACCGTCGTGGCCGGTACGTCGCGCTCGACTTCCTGGCGCCGGGCTTCCGTCTGCGGCGGTTCCTGGGGGATGGGGGAGGGTGCCGAGGGACGGTCGGGCAGGTCGCCGAACCATTTTTCGGCCAGCGCCAGCATCCGTTCTTCTTCCAGGTCGGCCGAAATCGACAGAATGGCGTTCGAGGGATGGTAGTGGGCGCGGTAGAAGGCTTCGACGTCGGCGAGCGTCGCTTCGGCTATGTGGTCGGGCGTCAGTCCGATAGCCGCCCAGCGGTAGGGGTGGACCCGGTAGGCCAGGGCCCGCAGCAGCAGTGTCTGGTCGCCGTAGGGTTGGTTCAGATAGCGTTGGCGGTACTCTTCGATGACCACCTTTTTCTCGGTCGCCAGCTTTTCCGGCGTGATGTCCAGTCCTTCGATGCGGTCGCTTTCGAGCCACAGGGCCGTTTCGATGTTGGCCGTCGGCAGGGTGATGTAGAAGTCGGTGTAGTCGTTGTTCGTGAAGGCGTTGTTGTCGCCCGAAGCCATCTGCACCGGCAGGTCGAAATCGGGCACGGCTTTCGTGCCGCGGAACATCAGGTGCTCGAACAGATGGGCGAAGCCCGTGCGCGAGGGGTTCTCGTTGCGCGCACCCACCTTGTAGAGCATGTTCACGGCGGCCAGTTTCGACTGACGGTCGCGGTTCACCACGACCGTCAGTCCGTTGCCGAGTATCTGTTTACGGTAGGGAATCATGGAGAGCAAAGGTAAGCATATTCGGTTTAAAATGAAAGGCCGGTTTCTCCCTCATTCATAATCCTTGCCAGCGGGTGCCCGAGGAGCGTGTTCCGGCAAAAAACAACTTCTGCAGATGCTGGACGCAGCGCACGGGGTACCCGACCGACCGGGTCGGGCTTCCTAACGGGTACACGCTCTCTGCACCGAAGTGCAAGCAACCACCGCCGTCGGTTTTGGAAGCATAGGGCGACGAAAGCAAGTAGTAACCATTCGTACCGACATTCGCCAAAGCTCCCGTCGTGTTGTCGCGGTAGCCCGCAGCAGGCGCTGAAAAGCAATCGCTCGGGGGAATGCCGCAGAGAGGGAACAAACAATGCACGATTCAAAATTCACAATTCA
>JAIDUZ010000052.1 GCA_029059935.1 Alistipes sp. | reverse complement strand
TGACAGCTTCCTCTCTTCGCTATATCCCCCTTTTCGTTTTCCCTCTCCATCTTGCCCATCCCGCCACTCCGAGAAGCTCCTCTTTCCCGCCTTTACTCGCCTACACCGCACTTGTCTTTTCCTCGTTGCCCGGCTGGGGGCGGTCGCGCATAGTGCGAGCCGGGCAACGAAGAATCCGTAATAAACCCCCGTTCTTAACGGGGCGGGCCGGAGCCTCGCCCGGCGGAGGTCCGCAAAAGAACTGCCTGTCCCGCAGGCTCCTGCCCGAAAGCCCGATACCCGTCATCAAGAGTAACTCCCGTCCATCCAGTCATTCTGAGGAGCATAGCGACGAAGAATCTGTTTCCCTCTCCTGTCATTGCGAGGGCCGCAGGCCCGTGGCAATCCAAACACACGTTGTAACGTATCCGCCTTTAGCCATGCAGGCCGCAAAATAATAAACCCCCGTTCTTAACGGGGCGGGCAGGAGCCTCGCCCGGCGGAGGTCCGCAAAAGAACTGCGTGCCCCGCAGGCTCCTGCCCGAAAGCTCTGCCTTGTCATTCTGAGGCAACGCCGAAGAATCCATATAACAGCAAAACAGATTCTCGCTGCGCCGCGCTTCCCCGTCTCTTTCTTCCGAAGCCATCGTCCGCAAACGGTCTTTGTGCTTGCCGCGAGTGTCGATTCGTTGTGCTTAGAATGATGAACAGGTTTCTTTAATTTTCAACCGATTCTTTTCCGCGTGCCAGGAAGCCCGGCGACATCGCGAAAAGTATTTTGCGAAAATGCAGCCGCCAATCCCTCTCTTTCAGGATTGCTTGCCGGAAAGACGCCGTTCCGGATTCTGTTATCCACGGTGTCCGAATATCAAAAAATGCAATTTATTTGTACGAATTTGAAGATGTTTTTTTCGGCAGTTTTGTTATCTTTGCATCGCGTGCGGCCGGATTCCCGGCTGTCCGTATCCCGCAGGGAGAATACACACAATCAAATATTCCTAAAATTCAACAAAATGGCAGAAAAGAAATTTATCACGTGCGATGGTAACTACGCTGCGGCCCATGTGGCTTACATGTTCTCGGAGGTTGCAGCCATCTATCCCATCACACCTTCTTCGACCATGGCCGAGCTCGTCGACGAGTGGGCCGCCCAGGGCCGCAAGAACATCTTCGGCGAGACGGTGAAGGTCGTGGAGATGCAGTCGGAGGCCGGTGCCGCCGGCGCCGTGCACGGTTCGTTGCAGAGCGGTGCGCTCACTTCCACGTTTACGGCATCGCAGGGCTTGCTGTTGATGATCCCCAATATGTACAAGATTTCGGGCGAGCTGCTCCCCGGCGTGTTCCACGTTTCGGCGCGTGCGCTGGCCGCCCAGTCGTTGTCCATCTTCGGCGACCACCAGGATGTCATGGCTACCCGCCAGACCGGTTTCGCCATGCTCGCCACTTCGTCGGTGCAGGAGGTCATGGACCTCGCCGGCATCGCCCACATCGTGTCGTTGAAGGCCCGCGTGCCGTTCCTGCACTTCTTCGACGGCTTCCGCACCTCGCATGAGATTCAGAAAATCGAGCTCATCGACGAGGCCGCCCTCACGGCCATGCTCGACCGCGACGCCCTGAAGAAGTTCCGCGCCCAGGCGCTCAACCCCGAGCACCCCGTCACGCGCGGTACGGCCCAGAATCCCGACATCTACTTCCAGACCCGCGAGGCTGCCAACAAGTTCTATAACGCCGTGCCCGATATGGTCAACGACGCCATGAAGCAGATTTCGCAGATCACCGGCCGCGAGTACAAGCCTTTCACTTACTACGGTGCTCCCGATGCCGAGAACGTCGTCGTGGCCATGGGTTCCGTCACCGAGACCCTCAAGGAGACCATCGACTACCTGTTGAAGCAGGGCAAGAAGGTCGGCCTTATCACCGTCCACCTCTACCGTCCCTTCTCCGAGAAGTATTTCTTCAACGTCGTGCCCGCTTCCGTCAAGCGCGTCTGCGTGCTCGACCGCACCAAGGAGCCCGGCGCCGAGGGCGAACCGCTGTACCTCGACGTGAAGTCGATGTTCTACGGCAAGCAGCTCCAGCCCATGATCATCGGCGGCCGCTACGGTCTCTCGTCCAAGGACACCACGCCGGCCCAGATGCTCGCCGTCTTCGAGAACCTGGCCGCCGCCCAGCCCAAGGACCACTTCACCGTCGGCATCAACGACGACGTGACCAACCTGTCGCTGCCCGTCGGCGAGGAGATTTCGCTCGCCAAGCCCGGTACGTTCGAGGCCCTCTTCTTCGGTCTGGGCGCCGACGGTACGGTGGGTGCCAACAAGAACTCCATCAAAATCATCGGCGGCACTACCAACAAGTATTGCCAGGCCTATTTCTCCTACGACTCCAAGAAGTCGGGCGGTTACACCTCGTCGCACCTGCGTTTCGGCGACCTGCCCATCACGTCGCCCTACCTCGTCACCACGCCCGACTTCGTGGCTTGCCACGTGCCGTCGTACGTCGACAAGTACGACGTGCTGAAGGGCCTCAAGAAGGGCGGTTCGTTCCTGCTGAACTCCGTGCACGACGCCGAGACCACCTGCAAGACGCTGCCCGACCACATGAAGGCTTACCTGGCCAAGAACAACATCAACTTCTATATCATCAACGCCACGAAGATCGCCGCCGAGCTCGGTTTGGGTTCGCGTACGAACACCATCATGCAGTCGGCTTTCTTCAAGATAGCCAACGTCATCCCGTTCGAGAAGGCCGTTGAGGAGATGAAGCACGCCATCCTCAAGTCCTACGGCAAGAAGGGCGAGGACATCGTCAACATGAACTATGCGGCCGTCGACGCCGGCGGCAATGCCGTCGTCAAAATCGACGTTCCCGCCGAGTGGGCTTCCATCGAGGTCAAGCCCGCCGCACACAGCGTCGACATGTCGCGTCCCGAGTTCGTCCGCAACATCGTCGACCCCATCAACTCCCTCAAGGGCGACGACCTGCCCGTCTCGGCTTTCAACGGCCGCGAGGACGGTACGTGGGACAACGGTACGGCCGCTTACGAGAAGCGCGGCATCGCCGTCAACGTGCCCGAATGGCAGATCGACAACTGTATCCAGTGCAACCAGTGCGCCTACGTCTGCCCCCACGCCGCCATCCGTCCGTTCCTCGCCACCGAGGCCGAGGCTGCCGCGTCGGGTGCCGAGTGGAAGCAGGGTCTGGGCGAGACCAAGGAGTACAAGTTCCGCATCCAGGTGTCGCCGCTCGACTGTACGGGTTGCAACAACTGCGTCGACGTCTGCCCCGCCAAGGAGAAGGCGCTCGTCATGAAGCCGCTCGAATCGCAGATGAAGCAGGCCGAAAACTGGGACTACATCACCAAGAATATCGGTTACAAGGAGGTCGTCGACAAGACCAAGTCCGTGAAGAACCTCCAGTTCGCACAGCCCTTGTTCGAGTTCTCGGGTGCCTGCGCCGGTTGCGGCGAGACGCCCTACATCAAGGCCATTTCGCAGCTCTTCGGCGATAAGATGATGGTTGCCAACGCCACGGGCTGTACCTCCATCTACTCGGGTTCGGCTCCCTCGACTCCCTATTGCACCAACGCCAAGGGTCAGGGTCCCGCCTGGGCCAACTCGCTCTTCGAGGACAACGCCGAGTTCGGTCTGGGTATGCACGTCGGTATCGAGAAGCTCCGCGACCGCATCCAGGAGACGATGGAGGCTGCAATCGCAAATTGCAACAAGTGCTCCGATGAGCTCAAGGGCACGATGAAGGAGTGGATCGCCGCCCGCGGTTCGTCGTCGGCTTCGGCCGAGGTCTCGGCACGTCTTGTTCCCATGATGGAGGCTTGCGGCTGCGACTACTGCCAGAAGATTCTCGAAATGAAGGATTGGCTCGTCAAGAAGTCGCAGTGGATCATCGGCGGCGACGGCTGGGGCTACGACATCGGTTACGGCGGCGTCGACCACGTGCTCGCCTCGGGTCAGGATGTCAATATCCTCGTCGTCGACACGGAGGTTTACTCCAACACCGGCGGCCAGTCGTCCAAGTCGACGCCCGTGGGTGCCGTTGCCAAGTTCGCGTCGAGCGGCAAGCGCATCCGCAAGAAGGACCTCGGTGCCATGGCCATGACCTACGGCTATGTCTACGTCGCCCAGGTTTCTATCGGTGCTTCGCAGCAGCAGCTGTTCAACGTGCTGAAGGAGGCCGAGGCTTACCCCGGTCCGTCGCTCGTCATCGCCTACGCTCCCTGTATCAACCACGGTATCAAGGGCGGCATGACCCGCACGCAGACCGTCGGCAAGGAGGCCGTAGCTTGCGGTTACTGGCACCTGTGGCACTACAATCCCCAGCTCGAAGAGCAGGGCAAGAACCCGTTCGTGCTCGATTCCAAGGAGCCCGACTGGTCGAAGTTCCAGGACTTCCTCAAGAAGGAGGTGCGCTACACTTCGCTCCAGAAGGCATTCCCCGCCGAGGCCGAGGAGCTCTTCCAGGCTGCCGAGCAGAACGCCAAGTGGCGTTACAACGGCTATAAGCGCCTCGCAGCCATCGAGTACTAATCCGTCCCGATACTCCTTTCGGAGTTTCGAATACCTTTCTCGCCGCGACCCTTTCCCGGGTCGCGGTTTTTTTGCGGGTTCTTAATCTGTTTCATCCGCATCCCTTCGCCAACTCCCGCCTTGTCATTCTGAGGAGCACAGCGACATGGCAATCTGAATAATTGTTGTAACGTAGCATCTCCCGCTTTTCAGCCATGCAGGCCGCGTGCAAAATAATAAATCCCGACTCTTAGTCGGGCGTCATTCTGAGCAGAGCGAAGAATCTGTAATATGAATATTCGCATCTCCCGCCTTTCAGGCGGGCGAGCCGAAGCCCCGCCCTGCGGAGGCTCGCAGAATTTACAAAACCCCGTTCTTAACGGGGCTCGCTCCGCTGGCTTCGGCCCGAATTCTCATTTATTTGTACAGATTCTTCGCTCTGCTCAGAATGACAAACGCAACACAATCCAACATCCATAATTACAACCCCCGGCTCTTAGCATGGTACAGGCCCCCGCCCGAAAACCCTGCCTTGTCATTCTGAGGAGCGTAGCAACGAAGAATCTGTTTTCTTTTCTCCATCTCTCCCGCGTCTTAGCCATGCAG
This sequence comes from Alistipes sp., assembly GCA_029059935.1. Classification (GTDB taxonomy): domain Bacteria; phylum Bacteroidota; class Bacteroidia; order Bacteroidales; family Rikenellaceae; genus Alistipes. The sequence continues at coordinate 173 of JAIDUZ010000052.1, read as the reverse complement.
GCCGCAAAATAATAAAACCCGGCTCTTAGCCGGGCGCCATCCCGACCGCGCCGTCAAGAACCGCCATCCCAAAGAATTCATCTCGTCACTTCCGCTGACGTTCGCGAATCGCTGTTTCTCCGCGGGGGCGGCTCGCACCATAGGTGGGCCCCCCGCAGCCGCCACCGCAGAGC
>JAIDUZ010000051.1 GCA_029059935.1 Alistipes sp. | reverse complement strand
GTGCCGTCGTCGTTGAAGATGTCGATGGTTTCGAGTCCGTATTTCTCGCCCAGCATGTAGTCGTTGACGTCGTGGGCCGGGGTCACCTTCAGTGCGCCCGTGCCGAATTCGATGTCGACGTAGGAGTCGCGGATGACGGGAATCGAACGGCCCACGAGCGGCACGACGACCCGCGCATCGGCCGGAAGCCATGTGTAGCGCTCGTCGTCGGGGTTGACGCACAGCGCCGTGTCGCCCAGGATGGTTTCGGGGCGCGTGGTGGCGACGATGATGCATTTGTCCGTGCCTTCCACCTTGTAGCGCAGGTAGTAGAGCTTGCCGTGCGACTCCTTGAAAATCACCTCCTCGTCCGAAAGAGCCGTCTTGGCCGAGGGGTCCCAGTTGACCATGCGCACGCCGCGGTAGATTTTGCCCTTCTCGTAGAGGTTGCAGAAGACGCGCAGCACGCTCTCGGTGCGGGCGTCGTCCATCGTGAAGCAGGTGCGCTCCCAGTCGCACGAGGCGCCCAGCTTGCGCAGCTGTTTCAGAATCACGCCGCCGTATTTCTCTTTCCACTCCCATGCGTGGCGGAGGAACTCTTCGCGCGTGAGCGACGACTTCTCGATCCCCTGCTCGTGCAGCATGGCCACCACCTTGGCCTCCGTGGCTATCGACGCATGGTCCATGCCCGGCACCCAGCAGGCGTTCTTGCCCGACATGCGCGCACGGCGCACCAACACGTCCTGCAACGTGTTGTTGAGCATGTGGCCCATGTGCAGCATGCCCGTCACGTTGGGGGGCGGAATGACGATGGTGTAGGGCTCCCGCGCATCGGGCTCCGAGTGGAAAAGCCGGTGGGCGGTCCAGTAGTCGTACCACTTCGTTTCGATCTGCTGCGGTGCGTATTTGTCTGCGATTTGCATGGAATGTGTGTTTTGCTTTCGGGTTGTGAGGTGCAAAGTTATCAACAATCCGTTAAAGATGAAATAAAATTCCGCAAAAAATCGTTACCTTTGCACCGCTTTATAAAAGAGAATCATGAACGATAAAGATAATAAGTTCGAGACCGTGGAAACCGACGATTCCGGTCTCTGTCCCGAACTCTTCGACGGCAAGCACAAGGTCATTCCCATCGTCACCGGAGGCGACGAGCCGCAGGAGGAGATCGACATTCCCGAAATCATCCCCATCCTCACGCTGCGCTCTTCGGTGCTGTTCCCCGGAGCCATCACCCCCATTACGGTAGGCCGCGACAAGAGCATATCGCTCGTGCGGGCCGTCAATGCCGAGGGCGGCATACTGGGAGCCGTGCTCCAGCGCGAGAGCGAAGTGGAAGACCCGGCGCCCGACGACATGTACAAGGTGGGCACCGCGGCGCGCATCATCAAGATTCTGGAGATGCCCAACGGCAACCTGACGGTCATCCTCAACGGACTGGAGAAGATAGAGATACGCGAATACGTCTCCACCGAGCCCTATTTCAAGGCCCGGGTTACGGCCCTGCGCGACACGCAGCCCGACATGACGACCGTCGAGTTCGAGGCGCTGGTCGACTCGATACGCGACGTGGCCCTCAACATCATCAACGTGTCGCCCTCGATGCCCAAGGAGGCGGCCTTCGCCATCAAGAACATCGACTCCAAGCGCGGCATCATCAACTTCATCTGTTCCAACCTGGAACTCTCCGACGAAGACCGGCAGTCGCTGCTGGAGGCCCCCGGTCTGCTGGCCCGGGCCCGCAAGCTGCTCGAAATCCTTATCCGCGAGCAGCAGCTGGTCGACTTGAAGAACGAGATTCAGGAGCGTGTCAAGCAGGAGATCGACAAGCAGCAGCGCGACTACTATCTCCAACAGCAGATGCGCACCATCCAGGACGAACTGGGCGACGGTGTCGATGCCGACATCGAGAAGATGCGCGAGCAGGCCAAGAAGAAGAACTGGCCCCGCGAGGTGGGCGAGACGTTCGAGAAGGAGTTGCAGAAAGTCGAGCGGCTCAATCCTGCCGTGGCCGAATATTCGGTGCAGATGACCTACCTCCAACTGCTGCTCGAACTGCCGTGGAACAACGTCACGCACGACAACCTCGACCTGCGCTGCGCCCGCGAACAGCTCGACCGCGACCACTTCGGTTTGGACGAGGTCAAGGAGCGCATTCTGGAACATCTGGCCGTCATCAAGCTCAAAGGCGACCTCAAATCGCCGATACTCTGTCTCTACGGCCCTCCGGGCGTCGGCAAGACGTCGCTGGGCAAGTCCGTGGCTGCGGCCCTCGGCCGCAAGTTCGGCCGCATCTCGCTCGGCGGTCTGCACGACGAGTCGGAAATCCGCGGCCACCGGCGCACCTACATCGGTGCCATGCCGGGCCGTATCATCCAGACCATCAAGCGGTGCGGGTCGTCCAATCCGGTCATCATCCTCGATGAGGTGGACAAGGTCACGGTGTCGAACCATGGCGATCCGTCGTCGGCCCTGCTCGAAGTGCTCGACCCCGAACAGAACACCACTTTCCACGACAACTACCTCGACATGGAGTACGATTTGTCGAAGGTGCTCTTCATCGCCACGGCCAACAACATAGCCAACATTGCTCCGGCACTGCGCGACCGCATGGAGATGATAAACATTGCCGGCTATCTCCTGGAGGAGAAGGTGCGCATCGCCCTTGACCATCTTCTGCCCAAGCAGCGCGAGGCCCACGGCATCAAGGAGCAGGAACTGTTGCTCACGCCCGAGGTGGTGGAGCAAATCATCTCCGGATATACCCGCGAGGCCGGCGTCCGCCTGCTCGACAAGCTTTTGGCCAAGATTGCCCGCGCCCGCGCCAAGCAGATCGCTTTCGACGAGGCTTTCGCGCCCGAACTGACGGCCAAGGAGGTCGAAACCATCCTGGGCATGCCCAAGTTCCTGCGCGAGGAGTACGAGGTGGGCGGCATGACGGGCGTCGTCACCGGTCTGGCATGGACCGAGGTGGGCGGCGACATCCTCTACATCGAATCGGTCCTCACGCCCGGCAAGGGGCGCATCAACCTCACGGGCAACCTCGGCGACGTCATGAAGGAGTCGGCCACCATCGCCCACGAGTGGGTGATGGCCCATCATGCCGACCTCGGCATCGACCCCGCGATGTTCGAGAAACACGACATCAACATCCATGTGCCCGAGGGTGCCATACCCAAGGACGGCCCGTCGGCCGGTATCACGATGGTGACGTCGATCGTCTCGGCCTACACCGGCCGCAAGGTGCGGGAGCGCATCGCCATGACGGGCGAGACGACCCTGCGCGGCCGTGTGATGCCCGTCGGCGGCGTCAAGGAGAAGATTCTGGCCGCCAAGCGCGCCGGCATCGACACGCTGATTCTTTCGGAGGACAACCGCAAGGACATCGCCGAAATCAAGCCGGAATATGTCGAGGGACTCACGTTCCACTATGTCCGGACCAACGACGACGTGCTGGCGCTGGCGCTGGAAGCAAGGTGAAAGGTGAAAAGTGAAAAGTGAAAAGCATTCGGCGGAGCCTTGGAAAGGCCGCAATTCCGGATTGTGAACTCTGAATCATGAAATTTTTAGCTGTCATCCCCGCCCGCTACGCTTCGACGCGTTTCCCCGGCAAGCCGCTGGCCCTGCTGGGCGGCAAGCCTGTCATCCGGCGTGTCTGCGAGCAGGTTGCCTCGGTGCTGGACCATGTGGTCGTAGCCACCGACGACGAACGTATCCGCGATGAGGTGCTCGCATTCGGCGGCCGGGTCGAAATGACCTCGCCCGACCATCGCAGCGGCACCGACCGGTGCCGCGAGGCCTACGACAAGGTGTGCAAGAAAGAGGGCCGGGAGTACGATGTCGTCATCAACGTTCAGGGCGACGAGCCTTTTATCCGTCCGTCGCAGCTGGAGTCCGTCATGCATTGTTTCGACGACCCGGCGACCGACATAGCCACCCTTGTCAAGCCTTTCTCCGAGTCCGACGGGATTGCCGCCTTGGAGAATCCCAATTCGCCCAAGGTAGTGCTCGATGCGCAGTCGCGGGCCCTTTATTTCTCGCGGTCGGTCATCCCGTTTCTGCGGGGCGTGCCGCGCGAGGAGTGGCTGGCGCGCCATACGTTCTACAAGCATATCGGGCTCTATGCGTTCCGCTCCGAGGTGCTGCGGGCCGTCACGGCCCTGCCCCAGTCGCCGCTCGAACTGGCCGAATCGCTCGAACAGCTCCGGTGGCTCGAAAACGGATACCGCATCGGCGTCGGCATCTCCCAGGTGGAGACAGTCGGTATCGACACTCCCGACGACCTCGCCCGGGCGGAGGAATTTCTTCGAAGTGAAAAGTGACAGGTGAAAAGCGAAGACGGAAATGCCTTTCACCTTTCGATTTTAACCTTTAACTTATGATAAAGTTTATCGCCGGTCCCTGCGTCATCGAGTCGGCCGAGTTGCTCGACACGGTCGCCGAGCGCCTGACGGCCATCAACCGCCGTCTCGGCACGCGCATCATCTTCAAGGCGTCGTTCGACAAGGCCAACCGCACGTCGCTCGGGTCGTTCCGCGGTCCCGGTATCGACAAGGGGCTGCAGATGCTTGCCGACGTACGCGCCAAATGGGGGCTGGAGCTCCTCACCGACATTCACGAGGCCTGGCAGGCCGAACCTGCCGGCCAGGTGGTCGACGTGTTGCAGATTCCGGCGTTCCTCTGCCGGCAGACCGACCTGCTGGTGGCTGCGGCCAAGACCGGCAAAACCGTGAATATCAAGAAAGCGCAGTTCCTCTCGGGCGCCGACATGCGCTATCCCTATGAAAAGGCCCGCGAGTCGGGTGCCGCCGACATATGGCTCACCGAGCGCGGCAACAGCTTCGGCTACAACAATCTGGTCGTCGATTTCCGCAACATTCCCGACATGCTTGCCATAGCCCCCACGGTCGTCATGGACTGCACCCACTCCGTGCAGCGCCCCGGTGCGGCCAACGGCACCACGGGCGGCAACCGCGAGTTCGTGCCTGCCATGGCTCGCGCCGCCAAGGCGTTCGGTGCCAACGGCTTCTTCTTCGAAGTGCATCCCGATCCCGACCGGGCTAAGAGCGACGGCCCCAACATGCTGCGGCTCGACGACCTCGAACCGCTGGTTGCCGAACTGATCCGCTGACCCTCTCCGCACCCCGACTTAAATTGCGCGCAGCAATGACCGATACGACCAAAAAACAGATTCTCGATGTGGCCCGCAAGGCCATCCATACCGAGATGCAGGCGCTGGGCCGTCTGGAAGAGACCCTGGGCGACGAATTCGCCGCCGCCGTCGAACTGATTCTGGCCTGCCGCGGCAAGTGCATCATCACGGGCATGGGCAAGTCCGGTCTCGTGGGACGCAAGATTGCCGCCACGCTTGCCTCGACCGGCACGCCGAGCTTCTTCCTCCATCCCGGCGAAGCCTTTCACGGCGACTTGGGCATGATTTCGCCCGACGATGTCGTGGTGGCGCTCTCCTATTCGGGCGAGACCGACGAGATACTCAAAATCGTGCCCTTCATCCACTCCAACGGCAACAGACTCGTGTCGATGACGGGCAATCCGGAATCGGCGCTGGCCAAGAACTCCGACGTGCATCTCAACGTGGGAGTCAAGGAGGAAGCCTGCATCCTGCACCTCGCGCCCACGACGTCGACCACGGCGCAGATTGCCATGGGCGATGCGCTGGCCGTGTCGCTCATGCGGATGCGCAACTTCACGAGCGTCGACTTCGCGCGCCTGCACCCCGGCGGCAGTCTCGGACGGCGCCTGCTGATGACCGTGGGCAACGTCATGCGTTCGCACGACCTGCCCGTGGTGGCGCCCGACTGTCCGGCGGCCGAGATGATTCATGCCATATCGAAAGGCGGGCTGGGCCTGATTGTCGTCTGCGACGGCGACCGGGTCGAGGGCATCGTCACCGACGGCGACGTACGCCGCGCCATGGAACGCCGCCGCGCCGACTTTTTCAACATCGTGGCCGCCGACATTGCGACCCCCAATCCCAAGAGCATTGCCGCTTCCGAGAAACTTATCGAGGCCGAGAAGATGATGACCAACAACAAGGTGACGTCGCTGCTGGTTACCGGCGACGACGGCAAGTTGCAGGGCGTCATTCAGATTTACGACATCAAGTTGTAGCCCTTCCCCGATACTTCATTTCGCTTCGGCGAACGGCAGCTTCCGGCCCGGAGTGGCGCGGGCCATGGCTCGCACCAGCGCGGCCGAAGCAGATTCAGCAATCCGCTGTCCGTTGTTTGCCGCTTTCTGTGCCGGCAAAAAGGGGCAGTTGTTCATCCCAGTTTGCCGCAGAGCCGGTTTATCAATTCAAAATTCACAACTTCGCGATTAAGCGAGTGCAGAGGCTGCTTGCAGGCTTTGCCGAGCGGGAGCGATGATGGTGCAAGCCGAGAGTTATGCCGAACTTGTTCAGGCATAACCGAGGCGCCGCCCATCCAAGGCGCAGCCAGAGTCAAGACCCCGTAAGGGGGATTAATTCACAATTAGAAATCGATAATTCCTTTTCTGTCGGATCGCTCGCCCGGGCCGGCTGCGGGGGTCGCACCTGTGGTGCGAGCCGGCCCCGGGCGCAAGGTCGAAGACCTTGATTATTCTTGGGTCTCTACGTGCTGCGGGCAAAAATTATAAAACCCTGTTCTTAACGGGGCGGGCCGCACGATTCTTCGAATCGCGAAATTATGCAACTTCGATTCTTAATTATGAATTGTGCATTGTTTGTTCCCTCTCTGCGGCACCCATTCCAGCGATTGCTCCAAGCCCTGCTGCGGGCTACCGCCTCGAATCGACGGGAGCCTTGAACAACGTTGGCACGAACGGCTACTCGCTTTCGTCCTCGCCGTTGGCTTCCGGCAATCACAACATGGGCTATCTGAACTTCAATTCAGAGAACGTGAATCCGGTGAATTCGTGGTACCGTTCTGCCGGTTTCGCCGTGCGCTGCGTCCAGCATCTGCGCGGAAGCAGCCGTTCGCCGAAGAGGAATGTTGCGGGAGGAGCGGAATCCGCCCGCAGCGGCGATTTCAGCTCCCGGCTTTCGTGCCTGCATGGGTCAGGATGGTGTCGGTGAGGGCCCGGATGATGGAGTTCTTCACATAGGTGCGGCGCACGGCGATGGCTATTTTGCGCGATGTGGCCCCCTTGGCCAGGGTTTTCAGCCGGTCGCGGCGCTCGGCAGGGATGTACTCCGCGGCCATCTCCGGAATGATCGTCAGGCATGACGTGCAGTCGACGATGCGCATCAGCGTCTCCAACGACCCCGATTCGAACGAGTAGCGCGCGGGCATGTTGCGGCGCGCCTGACACAGTTCGATGATCTGGTCGCGCATGCAGTTGCCCGGGCTCAGAATCACCAGGTCTTTCAGGTCGATCTCTTCGATGCGGATGTTCTGCCGCTCGTAGAGCGGATTCTCAGGCGATACGTAGGCGTGGAAGCGGTCGTTGAAAAGTTCCTGTTCCAGAATGCCTTCGCCGCAGGTGCCGCTCGCCACCAGCGCCGCGTCGATGCGGTCGCGTTTGAGCGCTTCGACGATCTCCGCCGTCACCATCTCCGAAATTTCCAGCTCGACTTTGGGATAATCGCGTACGAACGCCGGTATGAATTTGTGCAGCAGATAGGGTGCGATGGTCGGAATCACGCCCAGGCGCAGCTTGCCTGCCGTTTCGCCTTTCAGCTCCGCCACGGCTTCCTTGATATAGTTGTAGGCCGAGAGGGTGTTGCGCGCCTGTTCGAGCACCACTTCGCCCGCTTCGGTCGGTATCACCGGCTTCTTCGAACGGTCGAGCAGCACCACGCCCAGTTCTTCTTCCAGGGCCTTCACCTGCATGCTCAGCGAGGGCTGGGTCACGAAACAATGTTCGGCGGCGAGCGAGAAACTCCCGCAGTTGGCCACCGCCAGTAGGTATTCGAGCTGAATGATGGTCATAATGGCAGTCTATTTTTGCGAGCGAAAGTATAAAAAAAAACGATATTCGCCAACTTTTTTAGGTCGCGCACGCGCTTTTTCGTAAGTTTGTGCGTGTTTAGTTCCGGACCGGAGCGTCCGGAGCGGGATTGGCCTGCGGTTCGCGGCGTTGCGCGGACGGCGGCTCTCCCGGCGGAGACGCGCAGCCGTTCGGACGGCGGCCGCAGACCGTCCGGACACCGGGCAGAAAGAACGAAGAAAACAAGACAGACCTATGGGTAAAATCATCCTTACCGGCGACCGTCCTACGGGCCGTCTCCACCTGGGCCACTACGTGGGTTCGCTGCGCCGCCGCGTGGAGCTGCAGAACTCCGGCGAGTTCGAGAAAATTTTCATCATGATAGCCGACGCGCAGGCGCTGACCGACAATGCCGACAACCCCGAGAAGGTGCGGCAGAACGTTGTGGAAGTGGCGCTTGACTACCTCTCCGCAGGGCTCGACCCCGCCAAGTCGACGCTCTTCATCCAGTCGCAGGTTCCCGAGTTGTGCGAACTGGCGTTCTACTACATGAACCTCGTCACCGTGCAGCGGCTCCAGCGCAATCCGACCGTCAAGTCCGAAATCCAGATGCGCGGCTTCGCCGAAAGCGCCGTCGAGGGCGACACCGCCCAGCGCCAGGGCATTCCCGTAGGGTTCTTCACCTATCCCATCAGCCAGGCCTCCGACATCACGGCGTTCCGCGCCACCACGGTGCCGGCCGGCGAGGACCAGGAACCCATGATCGAGCAGACGCGTGAAATCGTCCACAAGTTCAATTCCGTTTACGGGCCTACGCTCGTCGAACCCGAGATTCTCCTGCCCGACAACGCGGCCTGCCTGCGTCTGCCGGGCACCGACGGCAAGGCCAAGATGTCCAAGTCGCTGGGCAACTGCATCTATCTTTCCGATACGGCCGACGAAGTGAAGAAGAAGGTCATGGGCATGTACACCGACCCCGACCACCTGCGCGTCGAGGACCCGGGCAAGGTCGAGGGCAACACGGTCTTTACCTACCTCGATGCCTTCTGCCGTCCCGAACATTTCGAAAAGTACCTGCCCGAATACCCTTCGCTCGACGCGCTCAAGGAGCATTACCGTCGCGGCGGACTGGGCGACGTGAAGGTCAAGAAACTGTTGATCGCCGTGCTCAACGAGACCCTGGACCCCATTCGTGAGCGGCGCCGTTACTATGAGAGCCGCATCGAAGAGGTCTACGCCATGCTCGAAGAGGGCTCGGCCCATGCCCGCGCCGCCGCCGCCGTAACGCTCGACGACGTGCGCAACGCCATGAAGATAAACTATTTCGGCGACAAGGAGCTGATTGCTTCGCAGGCCAAGGCCTACGCTGAGAAAATTCACAATTCATAATTTACGATTCACGATTTCGCCGGCACCCCGTGGAGCGGGTGTCGGACGGTTGGTAAAAATTGTGAATTTTGAATTCAGGGAAAATGCGTCTGCGCACCGAACGTATCTACACCTATTTCCTCCACCTTACGCGGAGGTTGTCCACACGCCAGGTAATGATGTTGCTGGCCGTGCTGGTCGGTGTGCTGGCCGGTGTGGCCACCTACCTGTTCGAGGTGCTGCTCTACGCCATCAAGGGCGGGCTGACGCGTTGGTTCCCGGTCGAAAGCGGCCATCCGCTCTTCCTGATTTACCCGGCCGTCGGCATCATTCTGGCTACGCTCTTCGTCCGCTACATCGTTCGCGACAACATCTCCGAGGGCGTCACGCGCGTCTTGCAGGCCATGTCGCGCAAGAGTTCGCGCATCGCCCGCCACAATTGCTGGACTTCGATGGTCGGCGGCGCCACCACCATCGGATTCGGCGGCTCGGTGGGTCCCGAGGCCCCCATCGTGCTGACCGGCGCCGCCATCGGCTCCAACGTGGGCAAGCTCTTCCGGCTCAACTACAAGCACACTACGCTGCTGCTCTGCTGCGGTGCCGGAGCCGCTATCGCCGCCATCTTCAAGGCCCCCATCACCGGCATCGTCTTCGTGCTCGAAATCCTGATGCTCGACATCACGGCCGGGTCGGTCATCCCGCTGCTGATAGCCTCCATCACGGCCACCACCATGGCTTTCATGCTGCGCGACTTCGACCCCATCCTGGCCGTGACGCTCCGGCCGCAGGATGCTTTCGAGCTGTGGCAGATTCCGCTGTTCATTCTGCTGGGCATCTGCTGCGGACTCATGTCGTGGTATTTCACCACCATGAATTCGCGCATCGGCACCTTCTTCAAGGGGCTCGACCGGCAGTACAAGAAGTGGCTCGCCGGCGGCGCCCTGCTCGGTGTGCTGATCTTCATCTTTCCGCCGCTCTACGGCGAGGGCTACGAGGGCATCACCTCGCTCATGCACGGACGTCCCGAAGCGTTGTTCGACAATTCGTTCTTCTACGGATTCCGCGACATCGAATGGGTGCTCGTCCTCTTCGTCATCGCCATCATGTTCTTCAAGGTCATCGCCATGTCGGCCACCAACGCCGCGGGCGGCGTGGGCGGTACTTTTGCGCCGTCGCTCTTCGTGGGGGCCTTCACCGGTGCGGCCCTGGCCCTGACGTGGAACGCCCTTTTCGACTGGCAGGTGCCGCTCGTGTCGTTCACGCTCGTGGGCATGGCCGGCGTCATGGCCGGCGTCATGAACGCCCCCCTCACGTCGATATTCCTGATTGCCGAACTTTCGAGCGGCTACGGACTCTTCATCCCGCTGATGATTACGGCCTGCATCTCGTTCGCCGTGGGCTACTGGCTCGACCCCGACTCCATCTACACCAAGCAGCTGCGGCTGCGGGGCGAACTGCTCACGCACGACAAGGACCAGTCGGTCTTCGTGTTTCTGAAACTCGACGAGTTGATGGAGACCGACTTCATCCGCATCCGCCAGCGCATGACCTTGGGCGACCTGGTCCACATCATATCCAGCGCCCGGCGCAACATCTTCCCCGTCATCGACGAGTTCGGGCGCCTGCTGGGCGTCGTCCAGCTCGACGACTTGCGCGAAGATATGTTCAAGCGCGAGAAGTACGGCCATCCCGTCACCGACTACATGATCCAGCCTCCCGACCGCATTCTCGAACACGAGGCTATCCAAAGCATCCTGCCCAAGTTCGAGGACAAGCACACCTGGATGCTGCCCGTCGTCGACAAACAGGGGCATTACCTCGGTTTTATCTCCAAATCGCGCATCTTGAACGCCTACCGCGAACAACTGGTCAAGATTCAGCAGTAAGACTCGAATCACGATTTACGAATATGGACTCCGCAATGGATTTTTCCTGTTGGAACGACGAACTCGACTGCGCCGTCACGGTCTGCGACACCGAAGGCGCGGTGCTCTATCAGAACGGCCGCTCGCGCGAGGTGAACGGCGATGTGCGGGGCAAGTCGCTGATACCGTGTCACAACGAACGTTCGCGCGCCATCATCCGCCGATTGTTGGACGAGGGCGGCCGCAACGCCTACACCATCGAGAAGAAAGGCGTCCGCAAGTTCATCTATCAGACCGTCTGGCGCCGGGCGGGCCGCATCGGCGGACTGGTCGAATACTCGATGGAGATTCCGGCCGAAATGCCTCACTACGTACGCGGGTAACCCGGGGGCCGGATGCTCCGAAGCATGACGCTCGGAGTCGGAATGCCCTTTTTCGAACACTGCTGCATCAAAATAACGGATGGGTACGCTCGTCCTTTTGTTTCTGCCATGAACGACCTCGACAGAATGCGCGCCGGCGAGTGGCTCTGCGCCATCACTCCCGAAATCGGCGCGGCGCTCCGCCGGGCCGAAGAAGCCTGCTTCCGGCTGAATGCGCTGGCGCCCGACCGCCGCGAAGAACGCGATGCCGTTATCCGCCGCCTTTTCGGCCGTGTCGGCAAAAACTGCATCCTCCACAGCCCTTTCCACTGCGATTTCGGCACGCAGATAACCGTCGGCGACGATTTCGTGGGCAATTTCAACCTTACCATTCTGGACGAAGCTCCCGTCACCATCGGCGACCATGTCTTCATTGGACCCAACGTGGGCATCTACACCGTGAATCACGCTCTGCTGCCCGACCAGCGCAATGCCGGAGTCATGCGGTCGCTGCCCGTGACGATCGGCAACGACGTCTGGATAGGCGGCAATGCGGTCATCATGCAGGGCGTCGCCATCGGCGACGGCAGCGTCATCGGGGCCGGCAGCGTCGTCACGCGCGACATCCCCGCCGGCGTCGTCGCCTGCGGCAATCCCTGCCGTGTCTTGCGGCCCATCACGGATGCCGACAGGGTGGTGCCGGAACCGCAATAGGACGTTCGTCCGCGATGGTTTGTTCCTTTCGGGGAGGGTGCTTCGGCCGGATTCTTCGGACCGGCGGTATGTCGGTACATTCAAGCGTTATCGTTAAAAAAAAATGTAAAGTATACTTGATGTTTTGTAAAATTTGCTTTACATTTGCAGCAAGGACAAGGATGATGCGCACATCCGCTGTTCCTGTCAAGTTGAACCGATAACGAATGACAATCATGAAAAAGATTCCTTTGCTGCCCTGCGTTTTCAAACCGATCGGCTGGGCGATTTTTGTTCCTGCGGCGTTGCTGGGACTGTGTTTGCTGCTCAACGATTTCAACGGTCTGCCTGCCGGATTGCCGTTTCCGGCCGTGAGGACTGAACTGCTGAACAACGTCGCATTGATCGGCACGCTGCTTGGGGTGCTCTTCGTCGGTTGTTCGCGCGAACGCATCGAAGACGAACTGATCGGTCGGCTGCGGCTCGACGCCCTGCTGACGGCGCTTTATGCGAACACGATCGTCATTATCGCGGCAGCGCTGGCCTGCTATGGCTTGGATTTCCTCTATGTGATGATTTACAACTTGTTGACGCTGCCTCTGCTCTTTCTTGCCATCTACCAGTGGCGGTTATGGCGGCTGAGAAAGGAGGCGTGCGATGAAAAATAGGATTCGGTGCGAACGCGGCTCGTCGGGCATGACCCAGCAGCAGCTGGCCGACGCCGCAGGAGTGAGTCGTCAGACGATCCACGCCATCGAGACGGGGCGGTTCATTCCGTCGACCCTCCTGGCGCTCAAAATCGCGCGGGTGTTCGGCCGGACGGTCGAAGAGTTGTTCCAACTCGACGATGAGGATTGACGGGCCGGCCGGGTGCAGGCTCCGATGCGGAAACCGATGTCCCGAAAGGGCGTCGGTTTCGTGCGTTGTTCGGCGGATGCGCGTGCTGTGCGACGAAGCAAGCGGCGGTCGGCTTGAGTTGCGGGCAAAGCCGCTGCGTCATTCTGCCGGCCTGTTTTTCATCGGGTTCGGGCTATGCCGCGAAGGAAGAACAGCATGAATAGACGTTCTTTCATTATGAATTGTGGATTCTTCTTCCTATCTTTGCAAGGTTATAGATACATTTCGAAGATTTTATGGAGAAACTGATCGATACGATCGTCGGTGCGATTGAAGATAAGAAAGGTAAGAATATTGTATCGCTCGACCTCTCGGGGTTTGACGGGGCAATCTGCTCGGCGTTCGTGGTGTGCAACGCCGATTCGACGACGCAGGTGGCGGCCATCGCCGCCGGCATCGAGGAGAAGGTGGAGCAGACCCTGGGCGAGAAGCTCTGGCGCATCGAGGGCCAGCAGAGCGCACTGTGGATCGCCATGGACTACGTCGACGTGGTGGTGCACATCTTCCAGACCGACCTGCGCGAATACTACCGCCTGGAGGAGTTGTGGGCCGATGCCCCGGTGACCCGCTACGAATACGAAGAGTAAGAAGCAGTTATGGTACGCAAGAATCGGAACAGCAATAACGGCCGGAAGAATCCGGGCGGTCTGCCGCGCCCGTCGATCTGGTGGATTTACGGTCTTGTCGGAGCGTTCGTTTTCGGATGGTATCTCTTCGGCGAGAGCAGCGAAGCTCCGCTGGAGAGCGACTGGACGACCGTCGAAGAGATGGTCGGCCGGGGCGATGTGGAGAAAATCACCATCGTCAACCGCGACCGGGCCGAGGTGCATCTTACGGAGGAGGCCGCGCCCCGTTACCGTCAGGATACGACCGGACGCTTCCGCCGGCTGCCCGAGCGGGGGCCGCAGCTCTTCTTCACCATCGGCTCGGTGGACTCGTTCCGCGAGGACCTGAGGAGCGCCGAGACGGAATCGGGACATACGGTGCCCGTGGTCTACGAGAACAAAAGCAACGAGTGGACCAACGTGCTGGTCAATCTTCTGCCGTGGGTGCTCATCATCGGCGTGTGGTTCCTCATCATGCGCTCGATGTCGCGCGGCGCGGGCGGAGGTGCCGGCGGCGGCATCATGAATGTGGGCAAAGCCAAGGCACAGGTCTTCGACAAGAACAATGCGCGCCGCGTGACCTTCAAGGACGTGGCCGGCCTGGAGGAGGCCAAGATAGAGATTATGGAGATCGTCGATTTCCTCCGCAAGGCCGACAAATACAAGGAGCTGGGTGCCAAGATTCCCAAGGGAGCCCTGCTGGTGGGTCCTCCGGGAACCGGCAAGACGCTGCTGGCCAAGGCTGTGGCCGGCGAGGCCAACGTGCCCTTCCTCTCGATTTCGGGCTCCGACTTCGTGGAGATGTTCGTCGGCGTGGGCGCCTCGCGCGTGCGCGACCTCTTCGAGCAAGCCAAGCAGAAAGCCCCCTGCATCGTCTTCATCGACGAAATAGACGCCATCGGCCGGGCCCGCGGCAAGAATGCCGGATTCTCGGGTAACGACGAACGCGAAAATACGCTCAACCAGCTCCTTACGGAGATGGACGGCTTCCAGACCAACACGGGCGTCATCGTCCTGGCGGCCACCAACCGGGCCGACATCCTCGACAAGGCGCTGATGCGTGCCGGCCGCTTCGACCGGCAGATAGAGGTGGGGCTGCCCGACGTGAAGGAGCGCGAGGAGATTTTCGCGGTCCATCTGCGGCCGCTGAAGCTCGACCCGGCGCTCGACCGCTCGTTCCTGGCGCGTCAGACTCCGGGTTTCTCGGGCGCCGACATTGCCAACGTCTGCAACGAAGCGGCCCTGATTGCCGCCCGGCACAACAAGAAATACGTCTCCAAGGAAGATTTTCTGGCGGCTATCGACCGCATCATCGGCGGTCTGGAGCGCAAGAACAAAATCATTACCGACGAGGAGAAGCGTGTGATAGCCTACCACGAGGCGGGCCATGCCACCGTGAGCTGGATATTGGAGAACGCCAGTCCGCTCATCAAGGTGACCATCATCCCGCGCGGCAAGGCCCTCGGTGCGGCGTGGTACCTGCCCGAGGAGCGGCAGATTACCACGCGCGAGCAGCTGATGGACGAACTGGCCGCCACGCTCGGCGGCCGTGTCTCGGAGCAGCTCACCTTCGGCGAGCTGTCGACCGGAGCGCTCAACGACCTGGAGCGGGCGACGAAGCAGGCCTATGCCATGGTCGCCTACTACGGCATGAGCGAGGAGGTGGGCACCCTTTCGTTCTACGATTCGACGGGTCAGAGCGACATGGCGCTGACCAAGCCCTATTCGGAGCTCACGGCTCAACAGATCGATGCCGAAGCCCGGCGCGTGCTCGACCGGGCCTATGCGATGGCCGCCGAGGTGCTCCGCGAGCATGCCGACGGTCTGAAACAGCTGGCCGAACTGCTGCTGGAGCGCGAAGTGGTCTTCACGGAGGATGTCGAGCGCATTTTCGGCAAGCGCAAGAAAGACATCGAGCGCGAACGCCGGGAGGCTGAAAAAAAGGCCCGGGAGGAGACCTCCGGCCAAGGAAAGAACGCTGCGGACCGGAAGAAGACCGGGGCGCCGCAGGTCCGGCCGGCCGCAGAAACGGAGCCGAAAGCTCCTGCCGCCTCCAAGCCCCGGAAACGCCGGGCGGCCAAGGCCGGAGAGCCGACGGCCGGAAACGCTGCGGCATCCGGGAAGCCGGCCGCCGCACACCCTGCGAGACGTCGGAGACCGAAGTCTGCGGAGGAGGGCGAAACCCCGAACTCGGCAAAATAAGTTTTCCAACTGCTAACCTGAATCGGAATCATGACGAAAGATATGAAAGACCTGATGACGCGCTCGTTGAGCGGCATTGTGGTGGCGGCGACCGTGGTGAACGGTCTTGTATGGTCGCCGTGGAGCTTCGGCGCCGTGCTGGCACTGCTCGTCGCGGGCGGCATGTACGAATTCTATGCGCTGGCCGGCAGGCGGGGCGTGAGGCCCCAGCGGGTGCTGGGCATCGCTGTCGGTCTGGTCCTCTTCGTGCTGAACATGGTGCTGACAAGGGGCGTGGCCGGAATCGGTCTCGATTCGGCGATGCTGGCGACGCTTGCGTTGCTGCTGCTGACCGTGCCGCTGCTCCTCGTCTGCGAACTCTACCGCAAGAACGACGACCCCATGACGGCTGTCGGAACGACGCTGCTGGGTATCTTCTACATCGTGTTGCCGCTGATTTGCCTCTTCCACATTGCTGCCGCCGGAGGACGGCAGGGCGAGTGGCGGCCGTGGGTGGCGCTCGTCTATATCTTCGTTATTTGGACCAACGACGTGCTGGCCTACCTGGTGGGTAAATATTCGGGCGGCCCGCACAAGCTCTTTCCGCGGCTCTCGCCCAACAAGTCGTGGGAAGGATTTTTCGGCGGCATGGCCGGCGCCGTGGCCGTAGGTCTGGCGGCCGGACACTGGCTCGGCGGCAATCTGTGGGCCTGGGCCGGATTCGCGTTCGTGACCGCCGGTGCGGGCGTGCTGGGCGACCTGGCCGAGTCGATGTTCAAACGGGCCGCCGCCGAGAAAGATTCCGGAACCCTTATCCCGGGTCACGGCGGCGTGCTGGACCGTTTCGACGCCGTGCTGCTCTCGGCACCTTTCGCGGCGGTCTACCTGCTGGTGTGCCGCTTCGTCTTCGATGCCGGTTTCTACTGCTGAACTGCTAAACCTTACGCTTCATGAAAATAAATAAGGAAGGCTACAGAATCATCTTCGTTTCGCTCGTCGTCTGCGCGCTGATATGGGGCAGTTTCTATGCGCTGTGGATGTGCCGCTGGCAGACGATGTTCATATGGACCAGCGCCCTCTTCTTCGCGGCGCTGTGGCTCTTCATCGTGGCGTTCTTCCGCGAGCCGCGCCGGGTGCGCATCCACGACAACGACCTGGTCTTCGCGCCGTGCGACGGCCGCGTGGTGGTGACCGAGACGGTCCGCGAAAACGAATACCTGCACGAGGAGATGCTCCAGGTCTCGATTTTCATGTCGATTACCAACGTCCACATGAACTGGGTGCCCGTGGCCGGCGAGGTGGAGTATTTCAAATATCATCCGGGCCGCTTCCTGGTGGCCTGGCATCCCAAGTCGTCGACCGAGAACGAGCGGACCACCACCGTGGTGCGCATGGCCTCGGGCCAGAAGGTGCTCTTCCGGCAGATTGCGGGGCTGATCGCCCGGCGCATCGTCTCCTACATGAAGGAGGGGCACGCCGTGGAGCAGAACAGCGTCTGCGGATTCATCAAGTTCGGGTCGCGCGTCGACGTGCTGATTCCCAAGAACAGCGAGTTGCTGGTGAGCCTCGGCGACGCCACCGTCGGTTCGCAGACGCCCATCGCGCGGCTGCCCAAAAAAGCCTGACGCATGACCGCGACGCCTCAGACCGTGCTGCGTTTCCTTGCCGGTGCCGCCGTGGTGGCCGGCGTGCTCTTCGTGGTGTGGTATTTCTCGTCCATCGTGGGCTATATCCTCGTGTCGGCCGTGCTGGCCGTGGTGGGGCGCCCGCTGGTAGGGTGGCTGGCGGCCCTGCATGTCGGCAAATGGCGCGTGCCGCGTCCGTTGGCGGCGCTGGCCACGCTGGCGGTGATATGGACCGTGGCCGCGGTGCTGTGTTCGTTGTTCGTGCCGCTTGTCTTCAACAAGGTTAACCAGTTGGCCGAGGTCGATTTCGGGGCTGTGTTCAACAGCATCGGCGAACCCATCGCCCGGGCCCAAAGCCGGGTGCAGGAGCTTTTCGCGCTGTCCGAAAGTTCGTTCTCGCTCTCCGAGGAACTCTCTTCGGCATTGCCCCGGCTGCTCGACCTCGATTCGCTCAACACGCTTTTCTCCTCCATCATCGGCATGCTCTTTTCGTCGGTCATCGCCATCTTCTCCGTGTCGTTCATCACTTTCTTTTTCCTTAAGGAGGACGACTTGTTCTATACGATGGTAACGGCCGTCTTTCCCGAGCGCTACCGCGACAGCATCACACGGGCGCTCGATTCGGTGACGCTTCTCCTGGGGCGTTACTTCACGGGCATTCTGGCCGAGAGTCTCCTGCTGATGATCGCCGTGTCGCTGGCCATGATGGCTTTCGGCATGTCGGGCGCCGACGCCTGCTTCATCGGACTGGTGATGGGCGTGATGAACGTCGTACCCTATGCCGGACCGCTGATCGGAGGCGTGATTTCGGTCTTCGTGGGTGTCGTGACGCCGATTGCCGGGACTTCGGTGGGGCATACGGTAGCTGTCATTGTCGTCGCGCTTCTTGTTCTCAAGGGGATGGACGACTTCATCCTCCAGCCGTCGCTCTACTCGGAGCGGGTCAAGGCCCATCCGCTCGAAATCTTCCTGGTCATCCTCGTGGCCGGTTCGGTGGCCGGAATCTGGGGCATGCTGCTGGCCATTCCATCCTACACGGTGCTGCGGGTCTTCGCCAAGGAGTTCTTCTCGCAGTTCGCGCTGGTGCGGCGCCTGACCGAAAAGATATGACCGGGCCGGTGGTGATAGAGGGGGTCGTGGAGCACGGCCGCAAGCTGGGCCGCGAACTGGGATTCCCGACGGCCAACCTGCCGGCCGGGGCGGACGCGACGGCCGAAGACGGAGTCTACGCCTCGGAGGCCGAGGTGGACGGCGTGCGCTACCGGGCCATGTCGAACCTGGGGAGCAATCCCTCGGTCGGCGGCCGCGAACGGCGGCTCGAAACCCATATCTTCGGATTCGACGGGTCGCTCTACGGACGGCGCCTGCGGGTGCGTCTGCTGCGGAAAATCCGCGACGAACGACGGTTCGGTTCGGTGGAGGAGCTGCGCGCGCAGCTCGAAAAAGACAAGGAACGGATATTAAAATCGGAATAAACCATGTTTTTGGATACTACATTGCCCTACAAGGTGGCCGACATGTCGCTGGCCGAATGGGGCCGCAAGGAGATTGCCGTTTCGGAGTACGAAATGCCGGGCCTGATGGCCGTGCGTCGCAAGTACGGCCCGCAAAAACCGCTGAAGGGGGTGCGCATCATGGGCTCGCTCCACATGACCATCCAGACCGCCGTGCTCATCGAAACGCTTGTGGAACTGGGCGCCGAGGTGCGCTGGTGCTCGTGCAACATCTTCTCGACGCAGGACCATGCTGCCGCCGCCATCGCTGCCGCCGGGGTGCCGGTTTTCGCGTGGAAGGGCGAGACGCTGCCCGAATACTGGTGGTGCACCGCCATGGCGCTGTCGTTTCCGGGGGGCAAGGGCCCGCAGCTTATCGTGGATGACGGCGGCGACGCCACTCTGCTGATACACAAGGGTTACAAGGCCGAGAACGATGCGTCGACGCTCGATGTGGCGCCCTCGTCCTACGAAGAGAGCGTGATTCTCGACACGCTGCGGCAGCTGTTGGCCGAGGACCACGGCAAGTGGCACCGCACCGTGGCCGAGTGGCGCGGCGTGAGCGAAGAGACCACCACGGGCGTGCATCGGCTCTACCGCATGATGGAGGAGGGCGAGCTGCTCGTGCCGGCCATCAACGTCAACGATTCGTGCACCAAGTCGAAGTTCGACAATCTGTACGGCTGCCGCGAATCGCTGGCCGACGGCATCAAACGCGCGACGGACGTCATGATTGCCGGCAAGGTGGTCGTGGTGTGCGGCTACGGCGACGTGGGCAAGGGCTGCGCCCGCTCGATGCGTTCGTACGGCGCCCGCGTCATCGTGACGGAGATCGACCCCATCTGCGCCTTGCAGGCGGCCATGGAGGGCTTCGAGGTGAAGAGCGTGGAGAGCGCCCTGGCCGAGGGCAACATCTATGTGACCTGCACGGGCAACTGCGACATCATCACGCTGGAGCACATGGAGCGCATGCGCGACCAGGCCATCGTCTGCAACATCGGCCACTTCGACAACGAAATCCAGATGGACCGGCTCGAAAAATCGGGCGCCGCGAAGACCAACATCAAGCCGCAGGTCGACAAATACACCTTCGCGGACGGCCACTCGATTTTCGTTCTGGCCGAGGGGCGTCTGGTCAACCTCGGGTGCGCCACGGGCCATCCGTCGTTCGTCATGTCGAACTCGTTCACCAATCAGTGTCTCGCGCAGATGGAACTGTGGCAGAAGGAGCTGGAGGTGGGGGTCTACCGTCTGCCCAAGCACCTCGACGAGGAGGTGGCGCGGCTCCACCTGGACAACCTCGGTGTCGAACTTACGCACCTGACCAAGAAGCAGGCCGACTACATCGGTGTGCCGGAAGAAGGACCTTTCAAGGCCGACCACTACCGGTACTGAGCCAAGGTGAAAAGTGAAAGGTTAAAGGTGAAAAGTGGGGCGGCTGTTAATGAATAATGAACAGCGAATAATCGTTTTTTGCTGTTCGAACAGTTGCCGAATAGTGGGTCTTGCGACCTCTACGGAATTGCCGGCTGCCGAATCTTTCAGAAAATTCGGGGCGCCTCACTGAAGAGGCGCCCCGAATGCGTTCGATAGCGAGTGTCTACCGATAGATGATGTCGATGGTTGTCGGATTGACGATGTCGCGCTGTTTGGTCGTCTTTCGGTTCTGGATTTCGTACTTGTAGCGCTTGTCCCCGTCCGGATAGTCGGCCATATCCTCGTGAAGCAGTTCGCTGCCCACTACGATGTCGTACTCGCAGAGGTATTCGGCATAGGGGCTGTTGTAGGCTATCTGCGTGATGCAGCCGTCGGCGTCGGTGGTGAAGCTAAGGGGCAGGCGTTCGCCTTCCGGAACAGTGCTGCTGATGTAGGTGTAGGATTCGTGAACCGTTACGTTGGGCGTGGGCCAGCCTTCGTAGGCTATGCCCGGCGTCACCCAATCGTCGTCGCCGCCCTCCGTTTTCTCGGGCAGGCATGTGCCGAAGCCGCCGCCTGTCAGACGCAGCAGCGTGAACAGCACCTGCGGATCGTCGAGATCGGCGCTCGAACCTGCCAGTGCATAGAACATCAGATCGAGGTTGGTCTTGTCGTTGGCGATGCGGTTGGGGTAGAATTCGGCCGCCGGGAATTCACCCTCGAATTCGTGGTTGTCGTAGCTGTCGTAGTAGGTGTAGCGGGTCAGCAGCCCCTCGGCGTCGTAGAAGAACTTGTTTTCGTCGTAGGAGTCGAGATTGCCGTCGCCCGTACTGGAGTATTTGGAGACCCAGCCGCCGATGCGGCCCTCGCTGTCGTAGGTGCAGATTTCCTCGGCCGAAATGCGTGCCGATCCGTCGTAGGTGGTTTGGGTCGCTTCTTTGAAGCGGCCTTTTTCGTCCAGTTTGGCATCGATTTTTTCCAGAATGCTGCTGCTGCCGTTGTCAACATCGTCGATCGTTACTGTGATTTCGTCGGCGACGGTGTAGTCGAGCGTGTAAAGAAGCGTGCCGGATTCTTTCCAGGACTGGTCGTACTTGTAGATGATTTGTGCCACCCGGTTGCGGTCGTCGTATTCGAATGTCTGCGAAGCGGTCTCGCGCTTCTGTTCTTCTTCGCAGTTGTCGACCTGCAGATAGTCGATGCGGCTGATGTATTTGACGGCGGCAGGAGCAGGTTTGTCGGGATTGTCCGGGGTGTCCGGGTCGTCGCCCTCGGGTCGTTGCTCGATTTCGATCGAGATGCGGCTGTCGCCGCAGACGATGGTGATTTTCGCGTAGCGCGATTGGCCGGAGGTGTTGGATTCGAGAATGCGGATCGTGATGGAGGTCTTGCCGGCAGGACCCTCGTACTTGTCGAGTTCAATCCACGAAAGGCCGTCGGACTGGGCGCGCGTCGTCTCTTCGAGGGTTGCCGTCCAGGATGCGGGCGCCGTGAACGAGACGGTTCGGTCGGCGCGGTCGGCCGAGAAAATCTGAGAGGATTGCGAGGAGTCGGTCAGAGCCAGATTCCCCCCCCCGTTTCGGGGGCTTCGGAGCAAGCCGCCACCGCTGCGGTCGCGAGCATTGCCAGGAACAGTTTTACGGATTTCATCTTCTTTTGGTTTTAAAAGAGTTCGGAACAAATATAACTCTTTTTGGCTGAAAAAAAGACGGTTCGGCGTATAATTGCGGAGGTGCCGGCCCTATTCCCAGCCGAATGCTTCCATGAAGACGCTCTTGATGGGGTACCAGGTGTCGGCGAGGACCAGCACGAACATGGCGATGGCGACGCCGAGCTTGAGCCCCGTGCCGACGATGAAAGCCAGGAACGAACCGAGGCCCACCCGGAATGCCTTGGCCGAATCGCTGCGGTCGTGGAGCAGCTCGCCCGCCACGGCGCCGACGAAAGGTCCGAGGATGATGCCCAGCGGCCCGAAGAAGAGCCCGGCGAAGATGCCAACGGTGGCGCCTATGGACCCGGCGCGCGAACCCCCGAAGCGGCGGGCCATCCATCCGGGCAGGTAGTAGTCGGCAACGCTGACGGCGATGGTGACCGCCAGCCATATCCATGCCGCATCGGCCGGCATCTGCGACCACCCCGCGCACCAGGCGCAGAGCAGTCCCGCATAGCTGAAGAAGACGCCCGGGAGAGCGGGCAGAATGCATCCGACGATGCCCAGAAGCGAGAATCCGATTGCCAGCAGCGACAGCAGGAGGTCCATGTCCGTCATCGCTTATTCGGTCAGCCGGTTGGTGGCCGTGTCGGGGAAGACGATCCAGGGGCGGAACCGCTTGGCCTCCTCGAAGTCCATCAGGGCGTAGGAGGCGATGATGACCACGTCGCCGACCTGCACCTTGCGGGCGGCGGCGCCGTTCAGGCAGATGCAGCCGCTTTCGCGCGGACCCTTGATGACGTAGGTTTCGAAGCGCTCGCCGTTGTTGATGTCGAGAATCTGGACTTTTTCGCCCTCGATGATGTTGGCCGCTTCCAGGAGCGCTTCGTCGATGGTGATGCTCCCTACGTAGTTCAGATCGGCCTGGGTGACCGTCACGCGGTGGAGCTTGGATTTGATGACTTCGATCTGGAATTTCATTATCGGATGCGGATGTTGTCGATAAGACGGATCGGGCCGGCCTGTACGGCGATGCAGCCCTGGATGCGCGGGGCGGCGTCCCATGTGTCGACCTCCTGCATGGTCAGCGCGTCGACCGACTGGTAATAGATGACTTCGAGCAGCGGGTTGCGCTCGATTTCCCGGGTTACCCACGCTTTGAGTTCGGCGGGCGCAAGCGTGTGCGACTTCTCCGCCGCAGCCCGCAGGGTGGCGTAGATGTGCGGTGCCGCAGCCCGGTGTTCGGCGTCCAGCAGCTGGTTGCGCGAGGAGAGGGCCAGTCCGTCGTCGCTGCGCACGATGGGGCACTCGACGATGTCGACCGGGAGCCGCAGCTGCGCGACCATGGCCCGGATGACGGCTATCTGCTGGAAATCTTTCTCGCCGAAGTAGGCGCGGGCGGGCCGCACGATGTCGAACAGGCGGCTGACCACCTGCGCCACGCCGTTGAAGTGGCCGGGGCGCGTGGCTCCCTCCATCACTTTGTCGATCAGTCCGAAGTCGAACTGCCGCGTGTCGGGTTCGGGGTATATCTCTTCCACCGGGGGCATCAGCACCAGGTCGGCGCCGGCCTCTTCCAGCAGGCGCGCATCGGCTTCGGGAGTGCGGGGATAGCGGTGCAGGTCGCTCTTGTCGTTGAACTGCGTGGGATTGACGAAGACGCTGACGACCACCGTGCCGTTTTCCTTGCGGGCCCGCTCGACGAGCGAGCGGTGGCCGGCGTGCAGAGCGCCCATCGTGGGAACGAATCCGACGCCTGCGGCATCGACTTTCTCCAAGGCGGTCCGGAGTGCTTCGACGCTTGTGAATAGCTTCATTTTCATGGAGGTTTTCTCGCCTCGGCATAGTCCGCCAACGGTTTCTGCCCTCGGCTTGCCGAAAACGTTCATCTCTTTTTAATCGGGTTGCGCGGGCAAAGGTAGAAAAGATAATTAAGAATTCACAATTAAAATTTCACAATTCTTCGTTCGTGCCGCAACCCCGGCCGGTTTTCGCCGCCCGGGCCGCTGCGTCGTCGGGGCGGGGGAGCGGAGGGGAGCGGTGCGGCATCTTCGGCGGCTTCCGGAGCGGGCCGCCGCGTGTTGCCGGCACGAGACCGACGACGGGCAGGGCGGCCCGAACGGTTTCGGCTGCGGAATCCGGAGCAACCGAGCGTTTTTTGCAAAAAAAGCACTATATTTGGATTCCACAAATCCGAACCGACATGAAAAAAATCGCACTTATGTCTTTTTCCGCCATTATGTTCGCTTCGTGCGGTGCGCCGCAGGGCGAAAAACCGTGGATTGTCGATCGTTTCGACGACGTGAAGGTAATCCGCTACGAGGTTCCCGGTTTCGAGGCCCTGCCCCTGGAGCAGAAGGAACTCGTCTATTACCTCGCCGAGGCCGCCAAATGCGGCCGCGACATCCTGTTCGACCAGAACTGCCCGGTCAACCTGCCCGTGCGCCGTACGCTGGAGACCGTCTATGAGCACTACGAGGGCGACCGCACGACGCCCGAATGGAAGGCGCTCGAAAAATATCTTAAGAAGGTGTGGTTCGCCAACGGCATCCATCACCACTACTCCAACGACAAGTTCGTGCCCGAATTCACGGAGGGCTATCTTCTGTCGGTCATTGAGACCATCCCCGAGGAGAAGTTCGGCGACGAACTCAACGCCCTGCGCGGCGAGGTCTGCGTGGCCATCTTCGACCCTGCGGCCTATCCCACGCGACTCAACCAGCGGGCCGGCGACGACCTGCTGCTCACCTCGTCGAGCAACTATTATAAGAATGTCTCGCAGGCCGAGGCCGAGCGGTTCTACGCCGCCATGGCGGCCGCCGACGCGGGCAATCCCGAGCCGGTATCCTACGGACTCAATTCGCAGCTTGTCAAGGATGAGGCCGGACGTCTTGTCGAACGCACGTGGAAAGTCGGCGGCATGTACTCGCCGGCCATCGAACGCATCGTCGGATGGCTCGAAAAGGCGCAGTCGGTGGCTGCCGAACCGCAGAAGTCGACCATCGCCTCGCTCATCGAATACTACCGCAAGGGCGATCTGAAGAAGTTCGACGACTACAACATCCGCTGGGTCCGCGACACGGTGTCGAACGTCGACTTCGTCAACGGATTCATCGAGGACTACGGCGATCCGCTGGGCCGCAAGGCGTCGTGGGAAGCCAACGTCAACTTCATGGACAGCGCGGCCTGCCGCCGCACGGCCGTTATTTCGGAGAACGCCCAGTGGTTCGAGGACCACTCGCCCGTGGCTCCGGAATACCGGAAGAAGAAGGTCAAGGGCGTATCGGCCAAGGTCATCACGGTGGCCATGCTCGGCGGCGACTGCTATCCGGCCACGCCCATCGGCATCAACCTGCCCAACGCAGACTGGATCCGCAAGGAATACGGTTCGAAATCCGTCACCATCGACAACATCACCTATGCCTACGACATGGCGGCCCACGGCAACGGGTTCAACGAAGAGTTCGTCCTGCGTGCCGACGACCGCGAGCGCATGGACCGCTACGGCAAGCTGGCCGACGACCTGCACACCGACCTGCACGAATGTCTGGGCCACGGTTCGGGCCAGCTGGCGCCGGGCGTTGCGGGCGGCGAGCTGAAGAGCTACGGCTCGACGCTCGAAGAGACCCGTGCCGACCTCTTCGGACTCTACTACCTGGGCGACCCGAAGATGGTGGAGCTGGGGCTGATTCCCTCGCTCGATGTGGCGTGGGCGGGCTATGCCAAGTATATTCTGAACGGCATGATGACCCAGCTGGCGCGCATCGAACCGGGCAAGAACGTCGAAGAGGCGCACATGCGCAACCGCAAACTTATCTGCGAATGGTGCTACGAGCGCGGCAAGGCCGACAATGTCATCGAGTGGGTCGTCGAGGACGGCAAGCGCTATGTGGTGGTCAATGACTTCGTGAAGCTGCGGGCCCTCTTCGGCGAGATGCTGCACGAAATCCAGCGCATCAAGTCGGAGGGCGACTACGAAGCGGGCCGCGACCTGGTCGAGAAGTATGCCGTGGCGGTCGACCCCGAACTGCATGCCGAGGTCCGCGAACGCTACTACGGCCTGGGCATCGAACCCTACGGCGGTTTCCTCAATCCGGAATACGAACTGGTCGAGCGCGACGGCAAGGTTGTCGACGTGAAGATCGCCTATCCGACCGACTATGCTGCGCAGATGATGGGGTATTCGAAGAACTACTCTTTCCTGCCGTTGAAAAACTGAGTTTGCGGATTGTAAACTCGTAAAACAGCTTCCGGCCCGGAGTGGCGCGGGCTACGGCTCGCATCAGCGCGGCCAGACAGATTCAGCAATCCGCTGGCGGGGCGGCGTTCCCGACCGGGTTTCCGGCCGGCCGCCCCGTCAGCTTTTCATCCCAGTCTGCCGCAGAGCCGGATTATCAATTCACAATTCAGAATGCACAACTTCGCGATTAAGCGAGTGCAGAGGCTGCTTGCAGGCTTTGCCGAGCGGAAGCGAAGTCAAGGCCCCGTAAGGGGGGGGATTAATTCATAATTAATCCTATTTCTGTAAGGGCGATTCGAAGAATCGTGCGGGCCGCAGCCTCCCCCAGCGGAGGCCCGCAAACATCCGGCTGTCGCCGGGCGTGCCCCGCAGGCTGCGCCCGACTCTTTGACACAAAAGAGCAGATGCCAAGGTTGCAACCTTGCGCCCAGGCTTGCTCCGTCAAGAACGGGGATTTGTAATGTTTGCTCGCCGCAACAGGCGGGGCCCAAGAATAATCAAGGTCTTTGACCTTGCGCCCGGGGCCGGCTCGCACCAAAGGTGCGACCCCCGCAGCCGGCCCGGGCGAGAACACAGGAAACAGGTTCTTGCAACCTCACAACAAGTGTCATGTTGAACGAAGTGAAACATCTGTTCAGTCGATTCGATAAGATTAGATTCTTCGCTCTGCTCAGAATGACAAATCATGAATCGAACCCTCGAAAAGGATTTATTAATTGTGAATTGTGCATTGATTTTTCCCTCTCTGCGGCACCCATTCCAGCGATTGCTCCCACATGTCCGCCGCTGCGGGCTACCGCAACAACGCGACGGGAGCCTTGGGAGATGTCGGCACGAACGGCGAGTACTTCTCTTCGTCGCCGCTTTCTGCCAGTGTAGCGCAAGCGGGTGCGCTGTGGTTCCATTCGGGCACTGTGAACCCCTTGAGTAATCCGAATCGTGCGAACGGACGCTCCGTGCGCTGCGTCCAAGCATCTGCATACGGCTGTTTTCAGATGGAAGGTCATTCCGACCCGGGCGAGGAATCCGATGCGGACTCTTCGCCGGGTTTCGGAATGATTTTTTGTTTTAGGTGCGGATAGGCCGCCTTTTGTCCGGCCCGGTATTCTCCGGGCACTTTTCCCGTATGATTGGAAGAGGGAAGTTTCGAAAAGAAACTTCCCTCTTTTTTGTTGCCCTCCCCCGAGGCTTCGGACGCACCTGAGAATCGGCGGGAGGCAGCAAAGGTCGGGCGCAAAGCCCGGCCTATTTCTTCGCGGCGTATCGGTTCCTGTATTCCGAGGGGGTGATGCCCTGCAGCTGCCGGAAGATGCGCGACAGGTTCTTGGTGTCGCTGAATCCCAGTTCGGCCGCCGCTTCGGCAATGCCGACCCCTTCGCGCAGCCGCTGCATCACCTTCTCGATGCGCGTGCGGAGAATGTAGTTGTAGATGGAGGTGCCCATCTCGCGCTTGAAGCGGGTTTCGAGCAGTCGCCGCGAGAGCGGGACCAGCGCAATCAGATCGTTGACCGATATTTTCTGGTCGATGTGCTCATAGATGTATTTGAGCACGTCGGCGATATATACGTCGGTATGGGCGTATATGTCGGTCGACTGCCGGGTGGTGATGTGCGTGGGCATGACCATCACGTCCTCCCACGGCGAATCGGGATTGCGCATCAGCTGGTCGATGAGCTTCGCCACGTCGTAGCCGCCCTGCTCCGTGGCTTGGTTAAGCGACGAAAGGTTGGGCGTCGAGAGCTTGCAGATCGTCTCGTCGTTGTCGACGCCCATGACGGCCACGTCGTCGGGGATGCGAATTCCCCCCCCCTCGATTTGCTGGCATACTTCGGTGATGTGATAGGCCTGGTTGTCGTCGCAGGCCATGATGGCGACGGGTTTGGGCAGCGATTCGAGCCAGGTGGTGAGCTGCGTCGAATCGTAGTACCACAGGTCGTTGCGGGCCTTGTTGCGCAGGGCCGAGAAGGTGAATTCGGGATTGGCGCGGGCCACCGTCTCGCGGAATCCCCGGCACCGCTCGTCCGACCAGATGATGCCGCGCGTGCCGTAGAAGGCGAAGTGGCGGAATCCCTTTTCGATGAAATATTCGGCGCACATCTTCCCGGCGAGTTCGTGCGGCCCCGTGATGTTGGGTATGCTGCGGAAGCGGTGCTGGAAATCCTGCGCGATGGCGATGATGCCGTTGTCGCGGAACAGCCGGATGTCGCTGCCGTTGTAGAACTGGCCGATGACGGCGTCGGCCTGCATCTTCACGCTCCATTCGACGACCGCTTCGGTGCCCGACTTGTCGCGGATCGAAAGCGGCAGCCGCACCAGGCTCCACGCCTGCCGCATCTCCTGGGCATAGCGGGCTATGCCTATGAGCAGATTGCGGGCGTAGGATTCGGAGAAGTCCGTCAGAAAAATCACACGTGCCATGCTGTTTGCGGTTTCGCAAGTCAAAGATAGGCTTTTTTATCGGTAAAAGTATCCGAATCGGGCATTGTTTCGCTGTTTCGGGGTCGCGAATTTTCCTTTCGGGGCATTTTCGGCCCCGACAACGATAGTTTGCGCAAACCGAGGACATATAAACGCATATCGCACCCATGGGCTTGTCGGGTCAGCATAATTTTGTTAAACCAAGACCGCATGACGGTTGATTTTTACAGAATATTATAAATATATAAAAATATTTTAAAAATATCGAAAACAGAACAGAGAGAAGAGAGCCCATCGTCCTGCTTGACGGCAGTCTACGGACTGCAAGCACAAACCAACCACACACACCTTATCTAAAACTATTGACAATGAAGAAAATCAACCTGACTTTAAGTGTATTGTTCGCGGTGCTGCTATGGGTGCCTGCGAACTTGTTCGCGCAGAGTTTCAAGGTTTCGGGAACCGTGTCCGACAAGGACGGAGCGGTCGTCGGAGCCAGCGTAATCGTTCAGGGTACCTCCGTCGGCGCTTCGACCGACGCGGCGGGCGCCTTCGAGCTGACGGTGCCGGGTTCGCCTGCCGTGCTCGAAGTGTCGTATATCGGCTACAAGCCGCAGCAGCTCCCCGTCACCGCCGCCATGTCGAACCTCCGCATCGTTCTGGAGGAGGATGCCCAGACGCTCGAAGATGTCGTGGTGCTCGGCTTCGGTGCCGCAGCACGCAGGGCCGACCTCTCGACTTCGGTGGGTGTGCTCGACAACGTGGAGGCCAACAAGGCCCGTCCGGTCAGCACCATCGAAAACATGCTCCAGGGCCAGATGCCGGGTGTCACGATCGTGGCCCAGGGCGGCGACCCGACGGCCACTCCCTCCGTGACGGTGCGCGGCGTCGGTTCGCAGTCGGGCGAGAGCGTGCTGTGGGTGGTCGACGGTGTGCCCAATGCGCCGCTCAACATCAACGACATCGAGTCGATGGTCGTGCTGAAGGATGCCGCTTCGGCAGCCATCTACGGTGCCCAGTCGGGTGCCGCCGGCGTTATCCTCGTCACGACCAAGAAAGCCAAGGCCGGCGGCGTGTCGGTCAGCTACGACGGTACCTACGGCGTGCGCCAGGCTACCAACCTCCCGCAGTCGCTGACCGTCGAGGAGGAGCGTGCGGTGCGTACGAAAGGTCTGGCCGTCAACGGGCTGTCGCTGCCCACGCTGTGGGATTCGCCCGAAATGTCGCAGACGCGCACCGACTGGATGGACGAAGTGTTCCGCACGGCGCTCTTCCAGCGTCACCAGGTGTCGGTGCAGGGCGGTACGGATCGTTTCGCCAACCGCGTGTCGTTCAACTATGCCAACGAGGAGGGTACCTTGCAGAGCACCTTCAACAAGACCGCCAGCCTGCGTTACAACGGTAACTACAAGGTCACCGACTGGCTGACGATTTCGGAGGATTTCATGTACTCGAACAACAAGTCGCGCGGCACCAACACCGACAGCGGCTACCAGGGCGTCATCTGGCTCGCCATGTCGATGCCCCGCAGCGCCCGGGCCTATTACGACGACGGTTCGTTCGGCGGTACGTCGGAGATCGGCAGCGACGTGGCCGGTCTGCACGGCGACCAGCTCAACCCGCTGCGCGTGCTGAATGCCCACAGCGAGATCAACAAGCGTCAGAAGATGTCGTCCACGACCAACCTGACCATCGCCAACATCCTGCCGGGTCTGAAGTTCAACAGCCGCTTCACCTATCGCAACGAAGACCTCTTCTTCAAGAAGTTCACGCCCCGCACCACCGAGCCGGGCAAACCCGTGCTGACCAATACGCTGGAATACCAGAGCTCGGATTTCTACTTCTGGGAGACCGAGAACGCACTGACCTACGACAATACGTTCGGCCGCCATACGGTGGGCGCCTTGTTCGCCACCACGGCCAGCAAGCAGCGCGGCCGCTCGTTCTGGGTGGTGGCCCACGGTCTGGAGAACGAATCCGACATCTACCAGTATCTGAACAACGCCACCGAGTTCGAGAACCCGGAGGACAGCTTCGACAGCCCCGACAACAACGTGGCGCTGGTAGGCCGTCTGTCGTACAGCTTCGATGACCGTTACTTCGTGACCGCTTCGTGGCGCCGCGACTATGCGGGCCGTCTGCCGGCAGGTCACAAGAGCGCCGACTTCCCCGCCGTGACGGGCGCATGGAAGATTTCGAGCGAACCTTTCTTCGCCAAGAACGACGTCGTGACGCTGCTCAAGCTGCGTGCTTCGTGGGGCCGTATCGGCAACCTCGGTTCCATCGGTTACGCCTATGGCGCCGCTACGCTCGGCATTTACAACAAGGGTAATGACCGCGGCCAGGTGGCCGGGCAGCCCAACAACAACCGTGTCTATCCTGTGTCGCGCAACCTCAACCTGTCGTGGGAGACTTCCGAGCAGACCGACCTCGGTCTCGACATCGACATGTTCCGCGGACGGCTGTCGATCGGCGCCGACGTCTACTGGAAGCGCACCTACGACCTGATTCAGTCGCAGACGATGGGTTGGCCCGATGCCATGGGTCTGGGTGCTCCGACGCTCAACCTGGGTGAAATCCGCAACCGCGGTTTCGAACTCTCGGTTACGTGGAAAGACCAGGTCAACAAGGATTGGAGCTACTATGTCAACGGCAACTTCTCCGTGCTGAAGAACTGGGTTTCGGACATCGGCGTCCGCAACGAGGACGGTTCGAAGGCCGTCTGGTCGCACGGCGGTTATTTCCGCGGCCAGGGTCCCATCTACCAGACCGCCGAGGGCGAGCCGCTCTACTCCTACTATCTCATCAAGTCGGCCGGTATCTTCCAGAGCGACGAGGAGGCCGCCGCCTATGTCGACAAGGACGGCAACCGCATCCAGCCCAGCGCCAAGGCCGGCGACCTGAAGTTCATCGACAAGAACGGCGACGGCAAGATCGACAGCGAGGACCGTTTCTACCTGGGCAGCTACATGCCGAAAATGACGTTCGCCCTCTCGGCCGGCTTCACATGGAAAGACCTTTCGTTCGGTGTGATGTTGCAGGGCGCAGCCCGTTCGAAGGCTTTCAACGCCACCAAGTTCACCTACCTGAACGAAGCCGAGGGCCTCTTCAACCGTTCGCGCGACATTCTCGGCGCCTGGTCGCCCGAGAACCGCGGTTCGGACATCCCGCGCATCAATTCGCAGGACCCCAACGGCAACTTCACCACCATGTCCGACTGGTACCTGGAGGATGCTTCCTACCTGCGTATCAAGAACGTATCGGTCGCCTACGACCTGTCGCGCCTGCTGCGCCGCAGCCGTCACTTCGCTTCGCGCAACAGCTCGCTGTCGGTATATTTCAGCGCCGAGAACCTCTATACCTTCACCAACTATTCGGGCATGGATCCCGAGGTCGGCGGCTGGGGTCTCGACAGCGGCAAGTATCCCGTATCGCGCGTGATGTCGTTCGGTATCAGACTGACTTACTAACCTCCTAACTTCAGAACAACATGAAAAGAAAGATCATAGCTGCCTTTGCATTGCTGTCGACCGTGCTGGCGATGAATTCGTGCGCCGACTTCCTCGACGTGCAGCCCGAGGGCTATCCGAGCCAGAGCGGATTCTTCAAGACGGACAAGGATGCCACCGACGCCATGGACGGTGTCTACCGCATCTTCGGTCTGGGCGACCCGATGTGGGGCCGCAACTTCATCTGGGAGCAGGCCTGCGGCGACGACATCGTGTTTACGCAGTCGCGCTGGAGCTCGCTCGAAACCCTGAACTTCACGGGCGACGAGTCGCCCATCCGCGAGGCGTGGTCCTACCTCTACGAGTACATGGCCAACGCGCAGTGGATCATCCAGTCGCTCTTGCAGAAGGGCGAGGGCAACCTCTCGGCCGTCGAGAAGCGTACGTTGGGCGAGGCCTATTTCATGCGTGCGTTCCTCCACTTCCACATCGCCTATCGCCACGGTACGGACAAACTCGGTGTTCCCTACGAGCCCTGGGAGAGTTTCGAGGGCGGTTGGAACAACCAGATTTACAAGCAGCAGGAGAGCGTCGTGAAGAACTACGAGATGATTGTCTCCGACCTCGAAAAGGCTGCCGAGCGCCTGCCGCTCTTCGAGACCTACGGCGCCGACAACCAGGGCCGCGCTCACAAGGCCGCCGCCTATGCGCTGATGGTCAAGGTGTGGGCCTACTGGGCTTATTGGGATTCGTCGAAGTGGGCGTTGATTCCGCCGATGGTCGACAAGCTCGAATCGGAGTGCGGCCGCGACCTGCTCCCCGACAGTGCCGATCCGTTCAAGATTGCCAACAACTACTCTTCGGAGTACATCTGGTCGGTGACTTCGGTCGGCGGTGCCACGCCGGGCGGCAGCGAGTTCCCGGGCATCTGCCTGCGCAACAAGGCCTGGGGTTTCTACAACGGCTGGGGTTCCATCAAACCCACGCACGACATCTACGAGGAGTATGTGAAGAATCCCGCCGACAAGCGACTCAAGCACAACATTATCGGTTATCAGCCCGAAATCAACACCTTCACTTTCTTCGGCGACGCTGCGCATCGTTATTCGGAGAACGGCGACAAATGCCTCTCGGGCTACTCGATAGCCAAGTGGATGGAGCCCTATTCCTACGGTGAAAAGAAGTACAAGGAGGATGGTATAACGAAGGATACGCAGGCTACGGCCGAGTCGAATCCCTACATCTCGGTCAACGGCGACTGGCCCACGACCAACCTCAACGTGCCGCTGATCCGTCATGCCGAGATGGTGCTCTTCAAGGCCGAGGCGCTGATTCAGCAGGGCAAGGGCGGCGATGCCGCCAAGGAGCTCAACCGGCTGGCCGCGCGTGCCGGCCTGGGCGACAACTTCTATGCGAGCGCTACGATGGAAGACCTCAAGCACGAGCGCCGCTGCGAGCTGGCTTTCGAGTTCACCGACCGTTTCATGGACCTGAAGCGCTGGGGCGAGACCGAAATCCTGTCGCGCAAGACGCGGGGCAACGTGCCCGACAAGACGGGCGATGACGAGTTCAACCCGAACTGCACGGTCAAGGAGATTTGGCCGATGGGCGAGAACACGCGTACGTGGACTCCCAAGTGCATCGTCTTCCCCTATCCTCCCCAGGAGATCGTGAAGGCCGGCGGCGCATGGCGCCAGCCCGACGGTTATTGATGAACCTGCGATTCGTAAAGCGGACACCCTTCGGGGTGTCTGCTTTCGCGAATCGTTCCGATTGCCGGATTCGGCGCCGGGTGTCGAGGACGTCGCCGGGCATGCCGGTTTCCGTGCTGCGATGCTTCGCCGTTGCTTCCGCTGCGACCGATCCCGCCCGAGGGCGGGGGCGTTGGTAGTGCGAAGGTGCCACAACGACGCGGAGACGCGGACGGATGCGGCCGCCTGCTTCCCGACTCCGATTGTTCCGAAACAGAGACAGAACATGAATCATCACATCTATCGCAATTGTTTGGCAGGCGCCTGCGCCTTGCTGTTCGCCGCCTGCTCCGTCGCTCCGGCCGAGCCGGTCGATTACGTGGATCCCTTCATCGGAACCGGATTCCACGGCCACACCTATCCCGGAGCCACGATCCCTTTCGGCATGGTGCAGCTCAGCCCCGATACGCGGGCGAACAACTGGGACGCCTGCGCCGGATACCACTACGACGACCGCACCATCGACGGCTTTTCCCATACGCATCTCAGCGGTACGGGATGCGCCGACCTGGGCGATATTCTCTTCTATCCCACCTTGCGCGACGATGTCGTCCGCGACGGGCTCTTCGAGTTGAAGCCCTATGCTTTCTCCCATGACCGCGAGCGCGCTTCGTGCGGTTACTATGCGGTGGAGCTGCCCGGTGAGGGCATCGACGTCGAGCTGACGGCCGCACCCCGTACGGGCGTGCACCGCTATGCGTTCCATGGCGAGGGCCCGCGCCGCGTGGTGGTCGATCTGATGCACACCATCACCGAGGAATCGGTCGACATGCGTGCCTTGGAGCAGGTCTCCGATACCGAGCTGCGCGGCATGCGCCGTACGCAGGGGTGGGTGCCCGACCATTACGTCTGGTTCGCGGCCCGTTTCTCGGAGCCGTTCGCCGATGTGCAGCTGCTGGACGACCGGCAGGCCGTGCTGACGTTCGCTCCGGATGTCGACACCCTGACCGTGGCCGTTGGCCTGTCGTCGGTGAGCGCCGACAACGCCGCCTTGAACGCCGTCACGGAGGTCCCCCGGCTCGATTTCGACGCCGTGCATGCGCAGGCCGTCGCCCTGTGGCGCGAGGCCCTGAGCGATGTTGTCGTCGAGGGCGGCACGCGCGACGAGCGCACGGTGTTCTATACGGCGCACTATCACACCAAACTCACGCCCAACATCCAGAGCGACGTCAACGGCGAATACCGCCGCCACGACGGTACGGTCGGACGCATGCCCGACGGCCGGAACTACTATTCCACCTTCTCGTTGTGGGATACGTTCCGGGCCTGGCATCCGTGGCAGACGCTCGTCGACACGGAGTTCGTCGCGGAGATGATCCGCAGCATGCTCGACATGTACGACTGCACGGGCGAGCTGCCCATCTGGCCCCTTTCGTCGGGCGAAACGGGGACGATGATCGGCTACCACGCCGTGTCGGTCATTGCCGACGCCTACATGAAGGGCATCCGCGACTTCGATGCCGAGGGGGCGCTCGATGCCATGGTCCGTTCGTCGAACATCAACGGCAAAGGTTCGGACCACTATACGACGCTGGGTTTCATTCCGTCCAACGTCTGCCGCGAGTCGGTCTCCTGCACGCTCGAATACGCCTACGACGACTGGGCCCTGGCCCGCATGGCCGAGGCGCTGGGGCATAGGGACATCGCCGAACGCTACTACGCCTGGGCGCTCAACTACGTGCATGTCTTCGACGGTTCTACGGGCTTTTTCCGCGGCCATCGGGCCGACGGAGGCTGGACGACGCCTTTCGAGGAGTTCGTCGCCGGACGCGACTACACCGAGGCTACGCCGTGGCAGTATCGTTTCTTCGTGCCCCACGACGTCAACGGGCTGGTGCAGCTCATGGGCGGCCGCGAGGCGTTCGTCGAACAGCTCGACCGCCTTTTCACGCTCGAATCGGACGCGGAGGTCGGCCTGAGCGACATCACGGGCCTGATGGGGCAGTATGCCCACGGCAACGAGCCGAGCCACCACATGGCCTACCTCTACAACTACGTCGGCCAGCCCTGGAAGACCCAGGAGCTGACGCGCCGGCTGCTCGCCGAAATGTATGCACCCACGCCGGAGGGAATCATCGGCAACGAGGACTGCGGCCAGATGTCGGCCTGGTATCTCTTTTCGTCGCTGGGCTTCTATCCCGTCTGCCCCGGGTCGAACGAGTTCGTGCTGACCGCACCGCTCTTCGACAAGGCCACGGTGCGGCTGGCCGGCGGCAAGACGCTCACCGTGACGGCCGACAACCCGGCCCGCAACCGCTATGTCGGCCGCGTGGAGTTCGACGGCGAGCCGGTCGATGCCGGTTGCCTCACCTACGAGCGACTGATGCAGGGCGGACGGCTGCACTTCGTCATGCAGCCGCAGCCCGCTGTCGAACGCGTTGTGCCGGCCCCCATGTCGCTTACGTGCGGCGAGGCGGTTTCGATTCCCTATACGACGCAGAACCTGAGTCTTTTCACCGAGCCTGTCGACGTCGAACTGCATACGACGACTCCGGGTGCCGAAATCCGCTACACGCTCGACGGCAGCGAGCCGTCGGAGTCTTCGCCGCTCCATACCGCCCCCATCCGCGTCGACCGTTCGCTGACGCTCCGGGCCCGCGGCTTCAAGGCCGGGGCAGCCCCCAGTGCCGTGATGACGTTGCAGGCCGAGAAGGCCGTGTTCATGCGTCCTGCGGCGGCCGTCGCAACGGTGCCGGGCGTTCGCTACCGCTACTACGAGGGCGAGTTCTCCGCCGTGGACGACATCGCACGGGGACGTCTCGCCGCCTCCGGAACGATGGCCGAACCGTCGATTGCCGAAGCCCGGCAGCCCGACCACTTCGGCTATGTGTTCGAGGGCTTGATCCGCATTCCCGAAACCGGAATCTGGGAGTTTGCGACCCGCAGCGACGACGGCAGCATGCTCTATGTCGGCGGCCGCAAGGTGGTCGACAACGACGGTTCGCATGCCGCCGTGACGGCCACCGGGCGTGTGGCGCTCGAAGCCGGCCTGCACCCCTATCGGCTGCTCTACTTCGAGGACTACGAGGGCGAGGAGCTTTCGTGGGGCTGGCGGGCTCCCGGTGCGGAGCGGTTCGAACCGGTTCCGGCCGGCAATCTCTATGTACGATAGGCCGGCGCGCAGTGCCGGACTTGGAAAACAAGGTCATTGAAAAACAATAGAATCATATGAAACGCTTGCTTATGCTGTTGGTTGCGGTCGCGGCGGTCGCCTGCAACGCCCCCGAATCCGCCGAGATGAACGTCATGACGTTCAACATGCGTTACGATAATCCCGACGACGGGCCGAACAACTGGCGTTTCCGCCGCGAGCGGGTGGCCGAGGTCGTCCGGTCGCACGACGTCGACGTGTTCGGGGCCCAGGAGCTGCTGGTCGGTCAGCGCAACGATTTGGCCGCCCTGCTGCCTGAATACGAGTGTGTCGGCGTGGGCCGCGAGGATGGCGCCGATGCCGGCGAGTTCAACCCCGTG
The DNA here is from genome assembly GCA_029059935.1 of Alistipes sp. Classification (GTDB taxonomy): domain Bacteria; phylum Bacteroidota; class Bacteroidia; order Bacteroidales; family Rikenellaceae; genus Alistipes. Next base: position 11,435 of record JAIDUZ010000051.1, on the reverse strand, counting down.
TTCTTCCGCCGCCAACGCTTCACGCTGCTCGATTCGGGCACGTTCTGGCTGAGCGAGACCCCCGAGGTTGCCGGTTCGAAAGGGTGGGACGGCGCCTGCGAGCGCATCGCCACGTGGGTCGTGTTGCGCGACGGCGGACGCGAATTCCTCTTCATCAACACCCACCTCGACCATGTGGGGCAGGTGGCCCGCGACAAGGGCATCGCCCTGCTGCTGGAGCGCATCGATGCCTTGCGCGGCGGACGTCCCGTGGTGCTGACCGGCGATTTCAATTCGACGCCGGAGTCGTCGGTGATCGCCCACGTCCAGCAGTCGGGCATTCTCCACGATGTCAAGGGCGTGGCCGCCCGTACGGCCGGCACGGCGTGGAGTTTCGCCGACTTCGGCGAGATTCCCGAGGAGCGCCGTCCGCTGCTCGACTACATCTTCGTCAACGATGCCCTGAGCGTCGACAGCTACGAAGTGCTGCCCGACACGCTCGACGGCGGCTATGTCTCCGACCATGCTCCGGTGATGGCCTCCGTGCGCTTCGTAAAATAATCTCGAAAATCATTCTTCGCCATGAAAAACATATGGAAGATAGGGCTGCTCGTCGCAGCCGTGGGGGTCTGTACGGCGGCGTTCGCCGAGCGGCCCGTGCTGATCCATTCGCATAACGACTACACCCGCCGCGTGCCTTTCTATCAGGCCTATTCGCAGGGCGTGGCCTCCATCGAGGCCGACGTTTTCCTGCACAAGGGCCGGCTGCTGGTGGGGCACGAGGTCGAGGACCTGACGCCCGAGATGAGTTTCGAGGCGCTCTACGTCGAACCCATCGTGACACTCTTCCGACGCAACGGCGGCCGCGCCTACCGCGATTCCGACGAGACCTTGCAGCTGCTCGTGGAGCTCAAGTCGGAGACCGACGCGACGCTGCGGGCCGTGACGAAGCTGCTCGACCGCTATCCCGACGTGTTCGACGTGACGCGCAACCCGGCCGCCGTGCGCATCGCCGTGACGGGCCGCGTGCCCCGGCCGGCCGACTTCGCGAAGTATCCCGCCTACGTCGGTTTCGACGGCGAGTGGGATGCCGACTACACCCCCGAGCAGCTGGAGCGCATCGCGCTCGTCAGCGCCAATTTCCGGGCCTATTCGACCTGGAACGGCAAGGGCGCCATCTTGCCCGCGGAGCGCGAAAAGCTGGAACGCATCATCGGGCGGGCGCACGACTGGGGCAAACCCGTGCGTTTCTGGAGCGCTCCGGAGGGTACGACGGTCTACTACACGTTCTACAACATGGGCATCGACTATGTCAACACCGATCGTCCGGAGACCGTCGCCGCCTTCTTCTCCGATTTCGGCAACAAGAACTTCTGCATCGGCGAGCACCGCGATGCGGCGGCCGGCGTGACGGGCACCAGGCGGCTGGACAAGACCACGCGCGACTTCCGGGGTTTCCAGAACGACAAGCTCCAGCTTTCGAAAGGCATCGCGCTCTATGAGCCGACCTATCTCAACGACGGCGGCAAGGGGGTTGTCAAGAACGTGATTTTCCTTATCGGCGACGGCATGGGCCTGCCGCAAATCATGGCGGCCGCCTATGCCAACAAAGGGCTGACGATGCTGGCCATGAATCACATCGGACTCCAGCAGAATCAGGCGCTCGACTCCTTCACCACCGACTCGGCCGCCGCCGGCAGTGCGCTGGCCACGGGAGAGCGCCACGACAACCGCCATATCGCCGCCAATGCCGCGGGCGAGCCCTATCCCTCGCTGAGCGACTTTTTCCACGGCCGGGGCCGGTCGGTCGGCGTTGTGACGCTGGGCAATGCGGTCGACGCCACGCCGACGGCTTTCTACGGCCATTCGGTCGAGCGCGACAATGCCGACGAACTGACGCGCTGCCTGCTCGACGGCCATATCGACCTGCTGTGCGGCAGCGGCATCCGTGAGTTCACGCGCCGCCACGACGGCATCGACCTGGTCGCACAGCTCGAAAAGCAGTACGACTTCGTCCGTTCGGTGTCCGACATCGGGCGCTCGGAGGGCAAGGTCATCTGCATCGACGAGGAGATGGGCGATGCCGCCGAGGAGAAGAACCTCGGCCTGCTGGCCGAGGCCACGCGGGCTTCCATTGCCAAGTTGCAGCAGTGCGGCGGCGACGGCTTCTTCCTGATGGTTGAGGGCGCCAAAATCGACTATGCGGGCCATTCGCGCTGCATGCCGGGGTCGATCATCGAGACGCTGAGCTTCGACCTGGCGATCGCCGAGGCCCTGAAGTTTGCCGATTCCAACGGCGAAACCCTGGTCATCGTTACGGCCGACCACGAGACGGGCGGTCTGACGGTCATCGACGGCGACGAGCATACGGGCCGCGTGATGGGTCTCTACATCTCCGACGACCACACGCCCGCCATGCTTCCCGTATTCGCCTACGGACCCGGCGCCGACGCTTTCTGCGGCACTTATCCCAATACGGAGATTCCCCGTCGGATTCAGCAGCTGACCGAAGAGCGATGAAACCGTTGCGTCTATCCGTCCTTTTCCGCTTCGGCATGGCCGGCTCGCTTCTGCGCCCGGCCTGCCGCAAGGGGGCCTTGTGCGCCGCGGCTGCGGCGTCGCTGTTCGCCGGCGAAGTCCGGGCTCAGGAGCTCAAGTCGGGGCCCTACGACCTGCCCTACAAGAACACCTATGTCAAGGAGGTCTTCGTCGCCGAGAACGAGTTCCGCACGATGAAGCCCCGGCGCATCGAGCCGCGGTCGTTCGCCGAGGCGCGGCGGATTCTGCCGTCGCCCGTGTGGGAGGGCCACGAGCGCGAAATAGAGATGTACTGGCACGCCTGGCGCATCGCCGTGGGCAATATCCGTCAGCCGCAGGAGGGCTCGGGCTTCGTATCGCCCTATCTCGACATCGCCTACAACGGCAACATCTTCATGTGGGACGCGTCGTTCATGATGATGTTCGCGCGCTACGGCTACCGCTTCTTCCCGTTCCAGCGGACGCTCGACAACTTCTACGCCAAGCAGCATCCCGACGGCTTCATCTGCCGCGAGATTCGGGCCGACGGTTCGGACTGCTTCGAGCGTTACGACCCCACCTCCACCGGGCCCAACCTCCTGCCGTGGGTCGAGCTGGCCTACTACCGCCAGTTCGGCGACGAGGAGCGGTTGCACCGGGTCTTCCCGGCGCTTTGCGCCTATGCCAAATGGTGGCGGCTCAACCGCACCTGGCCCGACGGCACCTACTGGTCGAGCGGGTGGGGCACCGGCATGGACAACATGCCCCGCGTGAAACCGGGCTACAATCCCATCTACTCGCACGGCCACATGGTGTGGCTCGACACCAATCTCCAGCAATTGCTCGTCGACGAGTCGTTGCTGCAGATAGGCTTCTACATCGAGCGCTGGCAGGAGATCGAGGAGCTGGAGGACGAGATGAAACATCTCAAAGCCTATGTCAACGACCATTTGTGGAACGACGGCGAGGGCTTCCTCTTCGACTGCTATGGCGACGGAACGCTCTGCACGACCAAGGGTATCGGGGCTTTCTGGGCCCTGCATGCCGACGTGCTGCCGTCCGAGCGGCTCGACCGGCTGACGCAGCACCTGCGCGACACGGCCGAATTCGCCCGTCCGCACCGCGTGCCGTCGCTCTCGGCCGACCATCCCAAGTACAACCCCGCGGGGCGTTACTGGCAGGGCGGCATCTGGCCCGGCACCAACTACATGGTGGTCGACGGACTTTGGCGCCGGGGCTATCGCCGACTGGCGCAGGAGATTGCCGAAAACCACTACGCCGCGGTCTTCGAGGTGTGGAAGAAGACGGGCACCTTCTGGGAGTACTACGCTCCCGAAGCCGTCGAGCCCGGTTTCATGGCCCGCAAGGATTTCGTGGGGTGGACCGGGCTGCCGCCCATCGCGGTCTTCATCGAATATGTTCTCGGCATCAAGTCCGACTATTCGGAGCGCCGCATCGAGTGGAACCTCTCCCATACCGAGGCCCACGGCATCGAACGTTATCCGTTCGGCCCCGACGGCACGGTCGATCTGAAAGTCCGCCGGCGGGCGTCGGAGTCCGAAACGCCCGTCGTCACCGTGGCCACCGACCGGCCTTTCGAACTGACGGTCACGTGGGGCGACGGCCGGAGCCGCACGGTGCGTGTCGAGAAGAGCGGCACCGTCAACCTTAACCGAACGCAGCAGCATCCATAAACCATGAATCCGAAACGAATACTGGCGCTTTGCGCCGCACTTCTGTTTTCCGGCGCGGTTGCCGCCCAGGCCGCAGCCCCCGCATTCGGGGCCGACGGCCGGCTGCGGATTGCGCAGTTCACCGACATGCACCTCGACCTGAGCACTCCCTACCGGCAGGCGCAGGCCGAGAAGACCTTGGCCCAGATGCGCGATATTATCCGCACGGAGCATCCCGATCTGCTCATCCTCACGGGCGACATCGTGACCGGTGCGCCGGCCCGCGATGCGTGGCTGCGGGTGCTGGCCGTGGCCGAGGAGGCCCGGATTCCCTATTGCGTCGTGCTGGGCAACCACGACGCCGAGCAGGACCTTTCGCGGCAGGAGATCGCCCGCCTCGTCACGGCCGGGCCGTGCAGTCTCAACCGGCTCGATGCTTCCGGCGAACTGGCCGACGTGGTGCTGGAAGTCGGCGGTGCCGGCGGCAGCACTGCAGCCTTGCTCTACTGCCTCGATTCGCACGACTATTCGACCGTCGAGGGCATCGAGGGATACGGTTGGTTCACGGCCGGGCAGATAGCCTGGTACCGCGACCGCAGTGCGGCCTGCACGGCGGCCAACGGGGGGCGGCCGCTTCCGGCGCTGGCGTTTTTCCACATCGCCCTGCCCGAGTACGTCGCGGCATGGCGCAATCCCGAGAATACGCATGTCGGCCGGGCCGCCGAGGACGAGTGTCCCGGGGCGCTCAATCCCGGCATGTTCGCCGCGATGGTCGAGTGCGGCGACGTGATGGGCACGTTCGTCGGTCACGACCACGACATCGACTACATCGTGGCCGAAAACGGCATCGCCCTGGGCTACGGTCGTTTCTCGGGCGACGACACTACCTACAACAACTTGCGCCACGGCGTGCGCATCCTTGTCCTCACGGAGGGCGAGCGCGGTTTCGAAACCTGGATCCGCGAGCGCGACGGCCGCAGGGTCGACCGCGTGCGTTTCGACGGGCGCAACATCACCAAAGTCAGAACCGAACCATGAGAATAGGCGTAGATTTGGGCGGCACGAACGTCCGTGTCGGGTTGGTGGACGAGGGTCGCATTGTGCGGATGCTCGCCGAACCCTGCAAGTCCGACCGGCCGGAAGACGAGGTGGTCGAACACATCCTGTCGCTCGTCGGGCGGCTGATGACTCCCGAGGTCGAGCGTATCGGCATCGGGGTTCCGTCGGTGGTCGATGCGGCGCAGGGCATCGTTTACAACGTCGTGGGCATCCCTTCGTGGCGCGAGGTGCGCCTGAAGGAGCGGGTCGAGTCCCGTTTCGGGGTCCCCGTGCGCGTCGACAACGACTGCAACTGCTTCGCCACGGGCGTCTGCCGCTTCGGCGAGGCGAGCGGTTTCGACGATGCGGTCTGCATCGCCCTCGGTACGGGCGTCGGGGCCGGCATCGTCATCGGCGGCTCCCTCTACCGGGGTCGCAATACGGGTGCGGGCGAAATAGGCAGCATCCCCTATCTGGACCGCGATTACGAATACTATTGCAGCAGCCGCTTTTTCGTGGGGCGCGGCACCACCGGGCGCGAGGCCTACGAGCGGGCCGTCGCGGGCGATTCCGGAGCGTTGGAGCTGTGGCACGAGTTCGGCGGTCATGTCGGCCGCCTGATGATGATGGTGCTCTATGCCTACGACCCCGAGGTTGTGGTGCTCGGCGGCAGCATCGCCCGGGCTTTCGACTTCTTCCGCAATGCGATGCACGAGCGGTTGCTGGAGTTTCCCTACCGCAATATCGTGGAGCGGGTGCGCATCTGCCGCACGCAGGTGGAGAACGTCGGGCTCCTCGGAGCTTCGGCCTTATGATGGAAACCATGATGTACAGCGTGATGAAAAACTTGTTGCCGGCCGCAGCGGCGTTGTTCGCCGTCTCCTGTTGCGGTCCTATGATAGCTTCCGACGGCGAAATCGCCGTCGTGCCGCGGCCCGAACGGGTCGAGGCGGGGGAGGGACGTTTCGTCTGGACTCCGGCGACGCCTCTTGTCGTGGAGATGAAGGATTCGACCGCGGCCTGGGTCGTCGACGCATGGAACGAGACGGCGGTTTCGGTCTTCGGACGTCCGGCGGACATCGCCGGGGAGGACCGGGAGCATGCCGTCCGCATCGCCGAAGATGCGACGCTGGCTCCGGAAGCCTACCGGCTGACGGTGACACCGACGCATGTCGATATCGAGGCCGGAGCGCCCGCCGGGGCTTTCCGCGCCGTGCAGACATGGAGGCAGCTGCTCGCTCCCGAGGCATTCGGGGCCGGGAACGCTTCGGGTGCGGAGGTCCCTTGCGCCGTGATTTGCGACGCTCCCTGCCTGGGCTATCGCGGCGTGATGCTCGACGTCGCCCGCCACTTCTTCACGGTCGACGAGGTGAAACGCACGCTCGACATCATGGCGCTGCACAAGATGAACGTCTTCCACTGGCATCTGACCGACGACCAGGGCTGGCGCATCGAAATCCGGAAATATCCCGAACTGACGCGTACCGGCTCGGTGCGCCGCCGCACGCTCGTCGGACATGACCCGGGCGGCGAGTACGACGAAACCTGCCGCTACGACGAGACGCCGCACGGCGGATTCTACACCCGGGAGGAGATTCGCGACGTGGTGGATTATGCCGCCCGGCGATTCATCACGGTGATTCCCGAAATCGAGTTCCCGGGCCACTCCGTGGCGGCGCTGGCCTCGTACCCCTGGCTGGGGTGCACGGGCGAGCAGTACGAGGTGCGGCAGACGTGGGACATCGACGACCGGGTTTGCTGCATCGGCAGGGAGACGACCTTCGGGTTTGTCGAGGATGTGCTCTCCGAAGTCGCGGAGCTGTTCCCCGGCCAGTATGTCCATATCGGCGGCGACGAGTGTCCCACCGTCATGTGGGAGAGCTGCCCGGCCTGCCGCGGGCGCATGCGGGCCGAGGGGATGACCCGGCCGCGGCAGTTGCAGAACTATGCCACGGCGCGCATCGAACGCTTCCTGCGCGCCCGCGGCAAGCGGCTCATCGGCTGGGACGAGATTCTCGACGGCGAACTTTCCGCGACGGCCGTCGTCATGTCGTGGCGCGGCACCGAGGGCGGCATCCGCGCGGTGCAGCACGGCAACGATGTCATCATGGCGCCGTCGTCCCATTGCTATTTCGACTATGCGCAGTCGCAGCGTCCGGACGAGCCCCTTTCGTGGGGCGGCGACCTCCCCGTCGCGAGGGTCCATGCGTTCGAGCCCTTCGAGGGCCTTGCGCCCGAACAGCGGCCGCATATCCTCGGCGTGCAGGCCAATCTGTGGACCGAGTATATCGCCGATTTTCCGCACGTGCAGTATATGTTGCTGCCGCGGCTGGCCGCCCTGTCCGAGGTGGGCTGGGCGCTCGACCGCAGGGAGTATCCCGATTTTCTGCGGCGCCTGCGGCGTATGGCCCGGCTCTACGACGCCTGCGGTTATCGGTATGCGCAGCATGTTTTCGAGGAGTGATGTTTCCTCCGGTTGCCTTTCGGACCGCCCGGCAGCAGGCGGTTCCGGCAGACACCGGAACCAAAGAATAGCCAAACAACCATGAACGACAGTTTTACCATTACGGATGGCAGTAGTGAGGGAGGGTCGCTCTCGCGTCAGGATTTCCAGGACATCTTGTGTCGTTACGAGAAGATTCCGACTCATATTTTCACGGACAAGACGTCGGGTGTTCGTTACGTCGCCGACCGCATCGTCGAGGCCATCTCGGCACACCGGGGTATGGAGGATCCGTTCGACCCCGAGCCTTTCGTGTTGGGGTTGACTACCGGTCAGACTCCCGTAGGGTTGTACCGGGAGTTGGTTCGGCGTTACAAGGCCGGGGAGGTCAGTTTCTCTCAGGTCGCCGTTTGCAGCCTCGACGAGTTCTACCCCATCGGTCCCGACGAGTTGCAGAGCCGCAATTACTTCATCCGCAGGGAGTTTTTGGACCATATCGACATCTCGCCGGACAATATTCACATTCCCGACGGTACGGTTCCCGAAGAGCGCATCTCCGACTATTGTTCCGCTTATGAAAGGGCGGTTCCGAAGATCGATTTGATGATTCTCGGCATCAACCGCAACGGGCAGGTCGGGTTCAACGAGCCGGGGACCTATATCAGGTCGCGTACCCGGTTGGTGCAGCTCTCCCATGAAACGCGCAAGGTCGAGTCGAAGGCTTTCTTCTCGTTCGACGACACCCCTAAGATGGCCGTCACCATGGGTTTGGATACCATCTTGCGTGCCGGAAGGATTTTCTTGCTCGCGTGGGGCGAGGAGAAGGCCGATGCAATCCGCATGGTCGTCGAGGGCGAGGTCTCGGCGCGCGTTCCCGCTTCCTACCTCCAGTCGCATCCGCGTATCGAGGCCGTCGTCGACAGGGCCGCTTCGGGCAGGCTCACCCGCCGGCAGTATCCGTGGCTCGTGGGTCCTTGCGAGTGGACTCCGCGGTTCATCCGCAAGGCCGTCGTCTGGTTGTGCGGGGTCGTCGGGAAGCCTATCCTCAAGCTCACGCACAGGGATTATATCGAGCATTCGTTGGGTGAGTTGTTGGAGCAGGGGCGTCCTTACGACAGGATCAACATCGACGTCTTCAACGATCTCCAGCATACCATCACCGGGTGGCCCGGGGGCAAGCCCGGGGCCGACGACTCCACACGCCCCGTGCCGTCCGCACCTTTCCCCAAGCGGGTTCTGATTTTCTCGCCGCACCCCGACGACGACGTCGTCTCGATGGGCGGTACGTTCATCCGCCTCGTGCAGCAGGGCCACAACGTGCACGTCGCCTACCAGACTTCAGGCAATGTCGCCGTCCACGACGACGTCGTCTTGCAGCACATCGATACTTCGGGTCAGTTGGGTTTCGGCGACCGGTTCGCCGAGGCGGGGTCGCTCATCGCCTCGAAGAAAAAGGGCGAGCCCGAGCCGCGGGCGTTGCTCGACATGAAGGGGGCTATCCGCAGGGCCGAGGCCCGTGCCGCTGTAAGGTCGTTCGGTCTGAATCCCGATACCAACGCCCACTTCCTCAATATGCCGTTCTACGAGACCGGCGGTATCAGGAAGGGCAGCCTCTCCAAGAAGGACATCGACCTCATCGTCGACCTCTTGCGCCAGGTCCGGCCCCACCAGATCTACGCCGCCGGCGACTTGGCCGACCCCCACGGCACGCACTGCATCTGCACCGAGGCCGTGTTGGCCGCTGTCGGGCAGTTGAAGGACGAGCCGTGGATGCAGGACTGCCATCTGTGGCTCTACCGCGGCGCCTGGCTCGAATGGGACCTCGGGGTGGTCGACATGGCCGTGCCTCTGTCGCCCGACGAGATGCTCATGAAGCGCCATGCCATCTACCGGCACCTCTCGCAGAAGGACATCATGCCTTTCCCGGGCAGCGACATGCGGGAGTTCTGGCAGCGGGCTGAGGAGCGCACGCAGCATACGGCACAGCTCTACGACAAGCTCGGCATGGCCGAGTATCAGGCCATCGAGGTCTTCGTCAGGATGTTCTGACCGCACTTTCCGCATTCACTTTTCACCCCTTCACCTTTCACTTCTAAGAAATGCGTCTGATCATCGAAGATTCTCCGCAGTCGGTCGCCCGGTGGACGGCCGAGTACATCATCTCCCGCATCCGGGCCAAGGCGCAGTGTTCCGACGCTCCGTTCGTCTTGGGTCTGCCCACCGGGTCCACGCCGCTCGAAACTTACTGCGAGCTCGTCCGGCGCCATAAGGCTGGCGAGGTGTCGTTCAAGAACGTCATCACGTTCAACATGGACGAGTACGTCGGGCTCCCTGAGGAGCACCCCGAGAGCTACCATTCGTTCATGTTCCGCCATTTCTTCGACCATGTCGACATCTTCCCCGGGAATGTCCATATCCTCAACGGCAACGCCCCCAACCTCGCCAAGGAGTGCGCCGACTACGAGGCGGCCATCGTCGAGGCGGGTGGCATCGACCTCTTTTTGGGCGGCGTCGGCGAGGACGGGCACATCGCGTTCAACGAGCCGTTCTCGTCGCTCTCGTCGCGCACACGGGTCAAGACCCTCACGCCCGATACCATCGCCGTCAACGCACGGTTCTTCGGCGGCGATACCGCGGCCGTCCCTGCCCGGGCCCTGACCGTCGGCGTCGGCACGATTCTCTCGGCCCGCGAGGTCGTGATTCTCGCTACAGGGCATAAGAAGGCCCGGGCCGTAAGGCACGGCGTCGAGGGGTCCTACAACCACCAGTGGACCATCTCGGCACTCCAGACCCACCCCTCGGGCATCATCGTCTGCGATGAGGCTGCGGCCGACGAACTGAGAGTGGCCACATACAGGTATTTCAAATCCATCGAAAACGCCGGAAAACCGTGATGCCGCTTCGGTGGCCGGCTTTTTCGCCGTTGCCGATTCTGCCTGCGCCGGCTCTCGGTCCTGGTTCCACTGCCGGGCCAATCGCTTCGCCGAATAAAAACCCCGCAACCTGAAAAGTTGCGGGGTTTGCATGCGTCCCTTGCGGGACTTGCCGTTTCTCGGGGCGGCGCCTATTTCTTCTTGGGGTCGGAGCCGTTGTCGATGGCGAAAGTCGAAACGATGACCATCTTTTCGTCGACGTTGTTGGGGTTGGAGACGATGATGCCGTATTCGCCGTTGGGGCGCGTTTCGAACGTCAGCCGGTAGCTGCTTTCGCCGTACTTCGTCGCCTCGAAAGGCAGGTATTCCATCGTGTTGCTCTGGACGTTGAACGTGCCGACGGCCGCAATCACGGCCGAACGGTTCTTGGCCGTGGCTTTCATGCGGAAGACGCGCACGATCGACATCGGGTCGGCCTTGTTGTCCTTGGCCCGTACGATCAGTTCGATGGGCTGGGAGCCGTCGAGCCGTACGCCTGCCGTGCTGCCGTCGATCACGACCTTGGTTTTCTGCTTGGCGGCGGCGAATCCGGCGATGTAGACGCCGGCTCCGGTCTTGATGCGAACGTTGTGCTTTTCGAGTTTGCGGGCCGCACCGTCGGGGAGAACCGCTACGACTTCACCTTCGAATTCGGGTTCGAGGGACTGTGCCGAAAGCGGCTCGACCCCCCCCCACATCATGGCTGCAAGAGCCGTCAGGAAGAGAAACTTTTTCATGATCTTTGGGTTTAGGAGTTGTGTCTTCTGCAAATATAGCCATTTTCGGGCAACGTTGCTCCCCCCCCCCGTTTTTTTTGTTCTTTTGCTCCGAAAGCCGGGTGTCGCAGCCCTGGAAGCGACAGAAAAACAGCCG
>JAIDUZ010000050.1 GCA_029059935.1 Alistipes sp. | reverse complement strand
TGACAAATTCTAAATTAATCCCCCTATGGGGTCTTGACTCTGGCTGCGCCTTGGATGGGCTGCGCCTCGGTTATGCCCGAACAAGTTCGGCATAACTCTCGGCTTGCACCATCATCGCTCCCGCTCGGCAAAACCTGCAAGCAGTCTCTGCCCTCGCTTAATCGCAAAATTGTGAATTAATCCCCCTTACGGGGTCTTGACTTCGCTCCCGCTCGGCAAAGCCTGCAAGCAGGTTCTGCCCTCGCTTAATCGCGAAATTGTGAATTTTGCATTTTGAATTGTTCCCGGCTCTGCAACAGACTGGGATGAACAGCTGCCCTTTTTTGCCGGCACAAAAAGCGGCAAACAACGGGGCAGCGGATTGCTGAATCTGCCTGACCTCTCTGACGCGGGCCTTGACCCGCGTCACTCCCGGCGCGAAGTCGCTTGTGCGACAAAGATACGGGGGTAGAGAAGAACCCTCCTCCAATGATTCACCCCTGCCGCAACCGTGTCGCGGCAGGGGTGATTCCCCGCTCCGGAGAGGTGCCGAAGCACGCTCCGGAGCGTTTAGCGTACGATGTTCGAGATAAGGAACGTGGCGGCTACCGTCAGAATGGCGTAGAGCTCGGGGAAGGCGGCAAGAATCAGCGTCTTACCCATCACGTCGTGGCCGTTTCCGATGGCAGCGATACCGTTGGCGCAGACCTTGCCCTGGAAGACCGCGGCGGCCAGGTTGACGATGCCCACCAGGATGCCGGCGCCCAGAACGGCTGCTGCCTGCACCATCGTGGGGTTCTGCAGGAAGCCCTGCACCATGAAGAAGCAGACGAAACCGTAGAGACCCTGCGAACCGGGCAGTGCCGAGAGAATCATGTAGCTGCCGAATGCGCCGTTGTTCTTCTTCATGGCGCCGACGGCCGCCTGACCGCAGATCGAGGTGCCCACGGCCGATGCGATACCTGCCAGACCTACCATCAGAGCCACGCCCACGTAGGCCATTACCAAAGCTGTTGTTTCCATAAGAGATTGAGTTTTTTGTTTGTTATTGAATTTTCAGTCTTTTCGATTCGGATGTCGCACCCGGTCGGAACGATACGTTCGTAAACAAGTTCCGGACAGCGACGTCGTTCTCTCTGTGCGAGCCGGCTTTTCACCCCTTACTTTTCACCTTTCGCTTTTTGAAGCGGTTCGAAGTTGCGCGTGGCCATTTCGAATCCGGCATTCTTGTAGAATTCCACGAACGTCAGACGCATCGGGTGTACGAACGACGAGATGGTCGACATGAAGAGGTTGATGCCGTGGCCTATCAGCAGGATGGGCAGCATGATAAGTATCCGCACCGCGATGTTGGCCCCTTCGGGTACGAAACCGTCGGCCAGCGAGTTGAAGACCAGCGCCAGCACGCCGCCCGACAGTCCGATGGCGAAGAGTCGGATGTACGACAGTACGTCGCTCAGCAGGCCGGTGATGTTGTTGTAGAGGTTCCACACGCCGGAGCCTACGTTGAGCAGCGGATTGCGCCCCGGGGTGTTGAGGAAGAGCATCAGGAAGGCCCCGATTCCCAGCACGACATAGAATGCCACGGACGAGGTGCCGAATCCCGGCACGGCCCACGCGGGGTTGAGCATCGGTAGTCCGCCGGCTATTACGCAGGCCAGCAGCATGACGAACCATCCCAGCGGGCCCAGCGCATGGCGGATGCCGAACGTGCGGGTCGTCACGCAGATGCTTATCAGCATGCCGAAGAGTATCTGCACCACGCCGATGGCCAGCGCTATGGAGAAGAACTTGCCCTGGAAGTCGAAGAACGGCACCGAGGGGAAGTACTCCTGGAGGTTCACGCCGAAGAACGAGCCGCAGAATCCGCCGAAGAGAATCGTGGCGCCGGCACACATCGTGGCGAACCACGCGGCCTGGCGCATCATGCCCGGTTCGGGGTTCTTGCGCAGCAGCCACAAGCCCATGGCCAGCAGAATCAGACCGTAGCCCGCATCGTTCAGACAGATGCCGAAGAAGAGCATGTAGAACGGCGCGAAGAAGGGCGTGAGGTCGAGCGTGCCGTAGCGCGGGCGGGCATACATGTCGCCCACCAGTTCGAAGATGCGCGCATACCAGCCGTTCTTGAGTTTCACCGGCGTGTTGTCCTCGGGCGTGGGGTCGCTCTTGAGATAGACCACGTTGGGGTACTCTTCCAGCAGGGCGTCGACCTTGCCGGAAGTCTCGGTCTCGGCCCAGCCCTCCATGATCGCCAGCGTGCCGTCGGCGGCCCGCTGCGCCGTGGCTTCGACCTTGGTGCCTTGCAGGCGTTCTTTGAGCGACGCCACATGGGCGGCAAGCAGTTCCTGCGATGCGGCGGCACGGGCGAAGTCGGCGTCCAGCGCTTCGAGTTTCGTTTGTTCGGCAGCAATGGCCGCTTCGGCTTGGCGGATGTCCATCTGCGGCGCTTTCATCTCCTGCGCGTCGAGGTTGATTTCCTGACCGGGAGCTGCAATGACGACGAACCACACGGTCGAGTCGCTGCGGTTGATTTCGGAAATCGCATATTGTTCCGACCACTCGTTCAGCGCCTTGTCGTAGGTGTTGCGCTGGGCCGAGAAGTAGCGCAGCACGATGCCTTCGTCGGCAAGTTTCTGCGCGCGTGCAGCATCGAAGTCGCCCCACGGACGCAGTTCCTCGGCCGTCTTCTCCAGCCGGGCGATCTCCGTTCTGGCCGCGGCGGCTTCGCGCTGGGTGCGCAGGTATTCGGCAAAGGCTTCGGCGCCCGAAGCGTAGGGTGCGGCGGCTTCTGCCGGCCGCTTCCCCTCTTTCGAGGCTTTTTCGCGTTCTTCGGTCCAGGCTTTCAGATAGTCGAGCGCCTTGTTGCCGGCTTCGATGTCGAGCATCAGTTGGCGGTCTTCCTCCGTGGGCTCCCAGCCCGCGACGGTGATGTCGACCAGCCCCAGTTCGCGCAGGCGGTCGATGAAATCGGCGCTCTGTGCCGCGAAGAGCACAAAGTCGTATTTCGACATTCTTGCTATCATAACATGGCGCCCTCCCCGGCTTGCTGTTGCTTGGTTTTCACGATTTTCTGCGCCGACTTGGAGAGATTCTCCTCGTCTTCCATGAAGCGCTTGATTTTGCGTATGGCATCTTCGTAGCCGGGTATCTGCACTTTTTCGTAGAGGTTCACCTTCTGCGTGGTCTTGCGCCGCGCGAAGTCGAGCAGTTCCATCTTGCGGTCATAGACTTCGTATTCCAGCCCCAGGCGCGCCAGTTTTTTGAGTATCTCCACACCGTCGGCGAACCACACGGGGGCCGAGAAGAGGTCGTAGGGTCTCTCTTCGAACTTCACGTCCTGCAACACGGGCGTGCGTACGCCGGCTATCTTCTGCGTCGCGAGCTCCACGTCGGCAATGCGCACCAGGCCGTCGTCGAATTCGCCCCACAGCGCCGCCATGTAGTCGTACTCGGCTTTCAGGGCGTCGAGCCGACGGCGGTAGTCCGCTGCGGAGTCCTTCGCTTTCTTGACTTCGGAACGCAGGGCCGACTCCTTGCTTTTGATGGTCGGGAGGGCCTTCTGCCGCATTTTGAGCTGCTTGCCGAGTTCGCCGAGCGAGGTTTTGTTGTATTGGAATTTGATGGCCATGCGAAAAAACTATGCTTTCCAGTATTTCTTGATGAGCTCCTCCTTGATGGCCACTTCTTCGCGCGAGAAGTATTCGGCGAAGAGCGCCCAGGCGGTGTCGAGCATCTCGGTGATGTCGATGTTGACGTCGATGGCCAGCAGTTTTTCCGAGTAGTCGTGTGCGAACTTCAGCGTGCGTTCGTCGTAGTCCGAGAGGTCGAACCCGTTTTCCAGCTTGGTCCGGGCGTTGGCGGCGTCGGCATAGAGACGTACGCAGGCGTTCATCACCTGCGGGTGGTCTTCGCGGGTCTTCTTGCCGATGACCAGCTGTTTCAGACGCGACAGCGAGCGGAACGGGTCGACGATGACCTTGCCCGTGTCGGAGTCGTTGCGCAGGAAGAGCTGACCCTCGGTGATGTATCCCGTGTTGTCGGGGATGGCGTGGGTGATGTCGCCGCCCGAGAGGGTCGTCACCGCAATGATGGTGATCGAGCCGCCGTTGGGCAGCTGCACGGCCTTTTCGTAAATCTTGGCCAGGTCGGAGTAGAGCGAGCCGGGCATCGAGTCCTTCGACGGAATCTGGTCCATGCGGTTCGACACGATGGCCAGGGCGTCGGCATAGAGCGTCATGTCGGTGAGCAGCACCAGCACCTTCTCGCCCTTGTCCACGGCGAAGTACTCGGCGGCCGTCAGCGCCATGTCGGGCACCAGCAGACGTTCCACGGGCGGGTTCTCCGTCGTGTTGACGAACGACACGATGCGGTCGAGGGCGCCGGCGTTCTCGAAGACCGACTTGAAGTAGAGGAAGTCGTCGTTCGTCAGACCCATGCCGCCCAGGATGATCTTGTCGGCCTTGGCGCGCAGGGCCACGTTGGCCATCACGGCGTTGTAGGGTTGGTCGGGGTCGGCGAAGAACGGAATCTTCTGTCCCGTGACGATGGTGTTGTTGAGGTCGATGCCGGCGATGCCCGTGGCGATGAGCTCCGAGGGTTGGATACGCTTGAACGGGTTGACCGTCGGGCCGCCGATTTCGCGGGCTTCGCCCTCGACGGCTTCGCCGCCCTCCAGGGGTTCGCCGTAGGCGTTGAAGAAGCGGCCGGCCAGGTTGTCCGACACCTTGAGCTTCGGGGGTTCGCCGTGGAAAATCACTTCCGAGTCGGTAGCGATGCCCTCCGTGCCGGCGAATACCTGCAGCGTGACGTTCTCGCCCATGATCTTCACCACCTGCGCCAGCTTGCCGCCCACGGTGGCCAGTTCGTCGTTGCCCACGCCCGTCGCGCGGAGCGTGACGGTGGCCTTGGTGATGTTGTCGATCTTGGTGTATATCTTCTGAAATGCGCGTGTTGTCATGGCTTATTCGGTTTTGGCAAGTACATATTGCTCGATCTGCTTGCGGTAGTCTTCGAACTTCTCCGACTGCCACTGGGAGTAGTTCATCTGGCGGAACAGGTTGATAAGACCCTTGAAGAACCGCGAGCACTCCTCGAAGTCGGCGAATCGGAACTCCTTGCGGCAGATGCCGAGCACCGTTTCGTACATCATCTTCTGGCGTTCGATGGGGCAGTTGGCGTCGATGTCGTCGAAGGCGTCCTGCTGGAGGATGACGAAGTCGATGAGCTCCGATTTCCAGAAGCGTTCGTGGTACTCCACCGGCACGCCGTCGTCGCCCAGGATGTTGATCTGGTCGTTGGCTTCCTTGCCTCGTTGTACGATGGTCTTGCCGGCGTAGACCTTTTCCACCCAGCCTTTGCCGATGTGGTCGTCGAGATAGCCGGCGATTTCAGGATATTCGAGATACTTGGAGTAGGAGTCCAGCGGGTCGATGGCGGGGTAGCGCTTCGAGTCGGCGCGGCCCTGCGAGAGGGCGTAGAAGCAGCGGGCCGCTTTCTTCGTCGACTCCGTCACGGGTTCCTTCAGGTTGCCGCCCGCGGGCGACACCGTGCCCAGGAACGTCACGGAGCCCGTCTCGCCGTTGTTGAGCTTCACCAGGCCGGCTCGCGAGTAGAAGTTCGAGATGATTGCCGAGAGGTCCATCGGGAACGCGTCCTGTCCCGGCAGTTCTTCGAGTCGGTTCGACATCTCGCGCAGCGCCTGGGCCCAGCGCGACGTCGAGTCGGCCATCACCAGCACCTTCAGACCCATGGCGCGGTAGTATTCGCCGATGGTCATGCCCGTGTAGACCGAGGCTTCGCGCGCGGCGACAGGCATGTTCGAGGTGTTGCAGATGATGATGGTGCGTTCCATGAGCTTGTGGCCCGTGCGGGGGTCGACCAGTTCGGGGAATTCCTTGAAGATTTCGACCACTTCGTTGGCGCGTTCGCCGCAGGCCACCATGATGATGACGTCGGCATCGGCCTGCTTCGAAATGGCGTGCTGGAGCACCGTCTTGCCGGCGCCGAACGGCCCCGGGATGAAGCCCGTGCCGCCTTCGGCCATGGGGTTGAAGGTGTCGATGGCTCGCACGCCCGTCTCCATCACGCGGTCGGGGCGCGGTTTCTCGGCATAGCAGCGCACGGCCTGCTTGACGGGCCATTTCTGCACCATGGTGATGTCGTGGTCGCGGCCTTCGGCGTCGGTCACTACGGCAATGGTGTCCGTCACCTTGTAGGTGCCCGCTGCCGCCACGCTCTTGACCGTGTAGGTCCCGGTCATCGCGAACGGCACCATGATTTTGTGCGTGAGCCACTGTTCTTTCACTTCGCCCAGCCACGCCGCAGCCGTGACCTTGTCGCCGGCCTGGGCCAGGGGTTTGAACTCCCACTGCGCTTCGAAGTCGACAGGGTCGGTGATCGAGCCGCGGGCGATGAACAGACCGTCCATCTTTTCCAGGTCGTTTTGCAGACCGTCGTAGTTGCGCGACAGCAGACCCGGGGCGAGCGTCGCTTCGAGCATGTGCCCCTCGAATTCCACGCGGTCGCCGATTTTCAGCCCGCGGGTGCTGTCGAATACCTGTACGTAGGCGGCGTCGCCCACTACCTTGATGACCTCGGCCATCATCTTCGTTTCTCCGGTATGGACGTAACATATCTCGTTCTGGCCCACGGCGCCGTCGGCCTTGACGATGACGATGTTCGAAATGATACCGTTTACACGTCCTGTTGTTTTCATCTGTATCTTTCCTATTGTTTTTCTATCAGTTCCTTGCCGTCCAGTTCGGCCAGCAGGCGGGCGAACATCTCGCGGCCGCGCGCCGGGTCGAGCAGCGTCCAGCGGGCCACGATGTTGATCCGCACCGCGTAGGAGAGGACGGCGTTGATGTCGAAATAGTCGAACGCGGCCAGTTCCGAGGCTTCGTTCCAGCGGACAAGGTCTATCTTGCGTTCCTTTTCGATCAGGTTGGCTTCGTCGCCCATGGCGGCGATCACGGCGTCGATGTAGCCCAGTTCGCCCCGCAGTCCGAAGTCGGCGGCCGAGCTGCGGCCCAGCTGTTCCGCCACGTCGCCCCGGCCCACGACGGCTTCTTCGACCGGACGCCCCAGGGCCCGGGCCGTCAGTGCCGCGGTCAGGTTGCGCAGGTTGCGGTCGAATTCGGCCCAGGCGCGCAGGAAGCGGCAGCCCTTGCGTCCGCAAAGGTTGTAGTAGGCCGCGAAGAGCGATTTTTCGAAGGCCTGCGTCGTGTCCGTCGTCTCGGCTTCTTCGCCTTCCGGGTCGTTGTAGGCGCGTATCGTGCGGGCCAGTTCGTCGGGCAGCCGCACGGGGTTCTTCAGTTCTTCGGCCAGTTCTTCGCGCGTCAGGTTGCCCAGCGGCGAGTACGCCGTCCGTCCGGCACGCAGCGCCGCCAGGTTCTCGCAGTCGTAGTAGGCGTCGAGCAGCCGCAGCTGTTTCGCATCGCGCTCCGTCAGGGCTTCGAAAATCTCGGCTCGGATGGCCTGTACGTCGAACCCCTTGTTGTCGGCGTCGAGCGCATATTCGCGAAGTCCCGCTACGAGCGTATAATAATTGGTCGCGAACATGATTCCTACGCCTTGAACAGCATCCGGGAAACTTTCTCGCGCAGGTACTCGCTCAGCAGCGCTTCCATGTCGGCGTCGGAGAACGAAAGGTAGTAGCCGCCTTCCTTGGCGCCCACCTTGAATCCGGTGCGCACATCGGCGGAGTAGCCCACTTCGATGCCGGCCGCAAGCAGTTCGGCGGCGGCCTTTTCGAATGCCGCGTCGAGTTTCGCGCGCTCGGCTTCGGGCAGCAGCGCCTTGAGTTCCACCTTGCCGGCGTCGGCGCCGTTCCAGTTCTTGGCTACGGCCAGCAGCATCTCCTTGATGAACGCCGGGTCGACGGCCGCCTCCTTCACCCCTCCGTCGACGGCCTTGGCCACGATCAGCGAGGCGATTTCGGATTTGATGCGGGCCACGGCCTGTTTGCCGGCCAGCGCGATTTCCGTGAGGGTGTTCTTCTCCGTGTCTTCGGCTTTGGCTTGCGCCTGGCGGAGGAGGTTTTCGGCCTGGGCCTGGGCGTCGGCCACGATTTTGGCGGCCCGGGTCTTGGCCTCGGCTACCAGCCGGTCGGCTTCTGTGCGCCCTTTCTCCAGTCCTTCGTCGTAGAGTTTGCGGGTCAGCTCCTGAAGTTTGTTTTCCATAGCGTTTTTATCTGATTTGATTTTCGTTTTGCGTTTCAGTCCCACAAATATAGGAAAGATTCTCAGAACAACAACTTTTTGCGGTTGTATTTTGTCCGCAAACAACCAACAATCGTCCGAAATCGGATAGCCGCTTCCGGCGGTTTCGTCTCCGGGTCTCTTTCCGGTGTGTCCGCAGCGACAAAAAGACTGCCGGAAACGGTGCGCCGCTTCCGTTTCGCGGCCCGCCGCTGCCGGAAAGAGACTGAAAAGGCCGTCTGCCCTGCGACAGACGGCCTTCGACGACGGCGCGCTCCGTTCTTATTTTCCGAACGTTCGGGTGTAGGATACGGAGGGCATGATGGGCACCAGCACGGTGGCTTTGTAGCGGCCGCGGTAGGGATAGATGTTCACCGGGTTGTCGTGCCACGTGGTGTTGATGATCGAGAACTGCCAGTTCCTCACGCCGTTTCGCTTGCGGCGTTCCATGTTGTAGCTGATGTCGGCGCGGAAATAGTCGCGCATGCGCATCGTGGGGTAGGTCGTGATGCCCGCTATGGGAGCGCCCGCAATGTCGGGATAGGCTTCGTCGGTCAGGCGGAACGGGATTCCCGTGTGCCAGACTACGTTGAGCGACAGCGTGTGGCGGCGTCCCGGGCGGTCGAGCACATGGTAGCTCGCAAAGGCCGTGAGGTTGTGCGGGATGTCGTATTCGAACGGATAGCTCACACCTTCCGAGCGGCGCTCCGAGTGCGTATAGGCGTAGGAGGCCGTCAGACTCAGCCGCTCGGTCTGCCACTGCACCATCGTCTCGACGCCCGCCACGCGCCCCGTGCCGTAGACGAATCCGCCGTGCCCCAGCAGGAAGTCGTCGCTGTCGTAGATCATCGGCAGGTTGCGCATGCGCTTGACATAGGCTTCGGCCGAGAGCGTCAGGTTCTTGCCGATGCGACCGCGGCCGCCCAGCGACACCTGCCAGGCATGTTGCAGCTTGCCGTCGCGGAACGGCGTCCAGAAGTCGATGGGCATCGAGTAGTAGTAGCGGTTGAACTGCACCAGCGGCTGCGAGTTCATCGTTCCCGAGAGCCACACCGAGTTGTCGCGGCCGAAGTCATAGGCTATCTGTCCCCGCGGCTCCACGGCCCAGGCCGTGCGGCCGCCCGCATCGTAGAGCGCTCCCCGCATCCCGATGTCGGCCCTCCACGCGCCCCATTGCAGGCGGTTGTTGAGGTGCAGGGCCCCGGTCAGCAGCTCCTGCGAGGGGTAGCTGCGGCGGGTCTGCACGCCGTTGACCTTGGCCACGGTGCGCATGGGCAGGAAGTTCTGCCACGAGACGTTGGCTCCGTAGTCCAGTGTCCAGCCGTCGCAGAGCCGGTGGTCGAACGTCAGCCGCGCGCCCGCTTCGTGCGTCGTGAAGGTGGTCTTGCCATGGCTGTGTTCTTCCTTGTCGCGGTAGTCGGCCACCAGCCGGTTTTGAAGATAGGTGTAGTAGACGACGGCCGTCGAGCGCAGCCGGTCGCTCCAGCGCGAGGCCAGCCGCAGCGAGGCCGTCGAGTTGCCGTAGCCCAGGCGGTTGAAGGCGTCGGTGTCGCTGTTGCTCACATGGTCGTCGCCCGAGTAGAGACCCAGCGACAGCGTGTGGTCGCGGTGCACGTCGTAGGTCAGCTTGCCCGTCAGGTCGTAGAATCCGAAGCGGATGTCGTTGCCGATGGCCGCCAGGAGGGCTTCGGGGAAGAAGTAGCGCGCCGAGACCAGGTAGGAGCCCTTGCCGCGCACCAGCGGACCGTCCGCCGTGCCCGCCAGCGAGAGGGTTCCCACCGTGAGCGACTGCCGATGCTCTTCGCGGTCGCCGTCGCGCGTGCGTATCTGCGTCAGGGCCGAGAGTCGCGAGCCGTAGGCGGGCGGTATGTAGCCTTTGAACACTTCGGCCGACTGCACCGTCTCGCCGCTGAATATCGACAGCAGGCCGAAGGCGTGGGTCTGGTTGTAGATCGGCACGTCGTCGTAGAGTATCTGCGTCTGGTCGTTGCTGCCGCCGCGCACCACGAGGCCCGACATGCCGTCCTTGCCCGACGTGATGCCGGGCAGCAGTTGCAGAAACTTGAAGATGTCTTTTTCGCCCAGGAACAGAGGTGCGAATTTCAGGTGTTCGACGTCGACGGCCACGTTGCCCGTCTGTTTGTAGACCAGCAGCGGCTTGCGGGCCGTGACGACCACCGAATCGATGTCTTGCGTGCGGGCCACCGGGTCGGCCGGTTGCTGGGCGTGCGCCGGCAGCGCCAGCGCGAGGGTCAGAAGCAGTGCGGGCAGTTTCATAGGTCGGCTATTTCGAGGGTCAGGGTGTTGTAGCCGGCGAAGATGCCCAGCCCGTTGCCGATGTTGGTGTAGACCGTCACTTGTTCGGCAAAGGGGTTCTTGTCGGCCGATTCTTCGGTGTTGATGCGTTGTTTGTAGAGCGAGCGCATGTAGCGGTCGTAGGCGGCCGAGGCGGCCACGATGCGGAAACGGGTCCGGCGGCAGCTGTTCCACAGCGAGAAGCGCAGCGGCAGCGCCGGGGCGCAGTCTTCGCGCGGCAGGCGCAGGAACTGTTCGAATTCCACGGTCGCCTCCTTGTCGCTCGCTTCGTAGGCGTCGTTGGCGCCGTTGACCTGGTCGACGAACGGCGAGGTGGTGTAGAATCCGTAAATCCTCTCTTCGCTCTCTTCGCCTTCGTCTTCGATGATTTCGCCGGTCCAGTGTCCGAATTCGTCGTATACGTAGACCGGGCGGCGGTATATCCCGATGGCGTCGAGCCATACGGCCTGCGTGCCCTCGGCGCATTCCAGCGCCTTTATCTCATAGTGTTTGTAGGCGTTCTTGTTGTAGCGGAAAGCCATTTGCACCGCGGGCTGCGCCGGCACTTCGGTCTCGGCGGCCAGCGTGCCGTATCCCGGCACCGTCACTTCCAGGCGGTAGCGTTTGCCCGCCGTGGCACGGAATGGCGTGACGGTCCTGCCGTCGGCCGAGGCGGCGCAGCGCACGACTTCGGCGCCCTCTTCCAGAAGCAGGATTTCGGCTTCGTCCACCGGTGCGAATCGCGTGTCGTCGCCTGCATAGCGGGCGCTCCAGCGGAGTTCCACCTCGAAATCTTCCTGCGGCGAGAGCAGTGCGTTCACCACCACGTGCGACGTCGCATCCGCTTTGCCGAAGTCGTAATCCGCATCGCAGCTCGTTGCCAGCATTCCTGCCGCCATCGTCAGCAGCAGAATGCTTGTTTTGGGGTTCTTCATAAGTTCGGGTTATGCAATAAGTTCGATTTCTCGCACCTTTTCTCGCCTCGGCATAGCCCTGTGCAAGCACGGCTCTGCACTCGGCTTATCGAAAAGGTTATTTTATTCGCCGCTGCGCCCGGTTCGGGTCGGTTCGATTCCCCGGTGCGGATTGGGCCTCGCCCTCTTCTTTCCGATCGCAGCGAAGTATCTATCTCTTATCGGTTTGCAGGGCGGATGGTTGGTCCGCCGCCTTTTTTTTGTTGCAATTATTTATTGCATTCGTTTCTCCCTTACGGACAAGTCCGGGAATCATTTTCCGAACTTGTTCGCAAGGCGGTCGGTTATTCCGCGGCGGCCGTCGCCGGGCGCAGAACGACCGTCGTTTGGCCGATTCGTTCGGGATACGCTTCCGGGTCGATAGCCATGTTCCCCGGAACGTTGTAGCATATCCGCACCTCTTCGGTTATGTTTTCCGGATAGATTGTCACTTCGGTGCAATACTTCCCGTCCTCTTGTTCTGAGAATTTCGGGAGCGTTTCCTCGAAACGGAAATGTTTCCCTCTCACAGCCGTGGATTCTTCGGGTACAAATTGCAGCAGAATGTATCCTCTGCGTTTTTCGTCCGCAGGTTCCAGATAGCGGCCTTCAAGCCGGAACGATTTCGTTTTGGGGGTCACCTCCACTATTTGTTCCGTACGCTCGAATGTGAAAAGTCCGTAGTTCGGTTCCGGACCGTCGCCCCACCAGTTGTCGTTTTCGCACGATACCAGTGCCCATACAAGGGCCAGAAAAATGATACTTCGTTTCATTCGGGTCGGTTTTAGGGTCTTTGTTGCAATTATTTATTGTATTCGTTCGATTTTTTGATGAGACAAGTTCGGGAATTATTTCCCGAACTTGTACTGTTCCGAATCTATTCCGTCGGTTTTTCCCGAAGAACGATTCCGGTGTCATGGGCTCGGTAATCGCCGTTATAGCCCCCTCCCGTTTTGACATCTTCGTTCCGGACGAAAGTCACGTATGCTTTGGTATTCTCATAGGCGCCGTTTGCAGCTCCGTCAACATCCCGGAACAGCAGGTATTCGCCGAATGTGTCGCCGCCCGTTCCGAATGTCCGGCAGTGTTTGAATTCGAAGTTCCCTTCTGCGTCGGTATAGGTTTCCGCATCGTTGCGAAATCTTACGCTGATGCCTTCGATGGGCTTTCCCTTGTCGTCGCTGACATGCCCGCTGATTGAGAATGTCACGGTCGGAATACCGTATATTTCTTCGTTTTTCGAGCATGCGGCCAGTCCTGTACAGACGGTCAGCAGCAGAATGAATAATTTAAGATATTTCATTTGCGAGTTCGAGAGTATTGGGAGAATGCTGCTATTTTACTTTAAACAGGGTTTCCACTATGTTGTTGTCGGCATTGTGCAGCGACATCATCAGGTAGGATTTGCCGTCCGTCGTGATTTCTCCCGACAGAATCACCTCGCTGCCTTCCAGCAGTTCCACACGGGGGCGTTCGTAACGATAGGTGCGGGTTTTGGCCGGCTGTTCTTCGTTCGGTTCGGCTGTTTGCTCCGTCTTGCCATCGTTGGGTTCGTATCGCTCCAGCGAGTATGTTTCGGCATCGAATACGAGGGATATGTGACTGCCGTCGCCTTTCGTCGCAGCCCAGGCTGTTCCGGCAATCGTTTCAGGAATCGAAATCGTCGTTTCTTTGTCGCACGCGGCCAGCGCCCACATCAAGGCCAGGAAAATGATGCTTCGTTTCATGATTTTTTGATAATTGGTTGTAGTAAGTGGAAGAGTGTGATATTAGTTTGCTTCTTGCAGTATTCCGTAGTTGTCGTTTTCATCCACTACAAAATATTCGTTATCACCACGAGTAGCTACGGGAACGCATATTACACCGAATCTTTTTGCATTCGCCTCTTTGACTCCGCGCGAATAAGCTTGGATCAAGAACCTTGCTTGCGATTTTCCGGGTTGGCGGTCTTTGACGAATGGAAAATATTGACCGGATTTCATGTCGCGTGTAACATAATAGTTAGGACGAGCGTTCAAAACATCGACGGCAAAGGCACCCACATGGTTCCAGTTGAAGAATTCCAAAAGTTTGAGGCTGTAAGACGTTTTATACTTGTTCCAGCCGAAAGCACCGTCTTTATGAGCTACCAGTTTGATTTCCACCCAACCTGTTTTTGTATTCAAATAGGCTTCTCCCCAAAATTTTCGGTCTTTTGTCTCTGCTTTTATCCCGGAAATGAGAGTTTTGTTTTTGGCTCGGGTTTGAGCCTGCGGATGCAAGAACCGATATTCCGGAGTCTGTTCGTAGGCCGTGAGGTTGTTGTAGTTGCACACTTCTCCGCCTATCAGCACATTGCCCTCGGAATTGCAGACGAATTCCGTTCCGCGATGGCTTGACGGAATATAGGGTGCGATGTCTTCCTCCTCGGGATTGGAGTTGAAAAGCATCTGGTCTTGGTATTTGGCCTGAATGGCACGCACTTCTTCCATCGAAGCGGCGCCGTCGAGTTCTTCGACGATTTGCCACATGAAATCGTACTGCGACAGAAAATCCGGACACTGGCTGTCGCACCATGCTTTCATTTCGGTTTCGTCCATCGTTTTGAGCTCCTGAATCCGGTCGAACATCTCCTCTTCGGATGCGAACGACAGCATGGCATCGGTCACCGAACGTGTTCTCAGTTCTTGGGTTTGCGGGACGGATTCTGTTTTCGGTGTCATGTTTTCCTTTTCGCAGGAACATGCGATAGCGATGACGGCTATCGACATCAAGATTTTTGTCGGTTTCATAAACGAACGCTGGTTTTTGATTATTGCCTACTCTTCAAGTTTTTCGGCTGCCACTGGGTTTGTTGTTTGTTGCAATTATTAATTGTTTATTGCAATAAATTATTTAATCCGGTCCGTCCGGCGGCTTTCTTGTTTCCGGAGTTCCGTGCGGCCGGTCTTTCCGTGCGACGGGCGGTTCGGCGTGTCGGAACCGCAGCTTTTCGAAGTGTCGGCGACGGGGCGTCGGAAACATCGGTCCGGTTGTGCAAATTTACCCCGAATGCGCCGTGGCGACAAAAAAAACGCCCTGCAAAAATATTACAGGGCGTGTGGCTAATCGTTTGTATGTCAATGATATGAGTTGTTCGAAGGTGCCGAATTTATTACACTTTTGCAACTTGTTGAATATCAATTCGTTGTATTATCGATACGGGAGCATGTGGGCTATTTGTCAGAAATACAGTGCGTTATCGTATCAATTTCAGGAACGCCTCTTTCGAGGGTGCATCGGATTCCTTGATTTTGGCTTTGAGTCGCGATTTCCTCACGGCGACATAGTTGGGCGTGTCGCCCGTGAAAAGACTGATGACCCGCAGCGAGAATCCGGCATAGAGGTAGCGGAGCAGATCGAGTTCTTCCTCCTTCAGATGCGGCAGCTCCGTGCGGAGCTTCGCCATCGCATTGTCGTGGCACATGTTGACCGCGTTCTCGATTTCCTGCTTGCCCTTGGTGTCCGAAGCATAGGAGTCGAGCAGTTCTTTCACCTTATTATATATGGCGCGCTGTTCGTTGGTGCCCTGCCGTTCGTAGTAGGTCGAGCCCAGGAAGTCGATGACTTCGTACCGGCTGCGCACGAGTTGATGCAGTTCTTCGGTTTCGCTGCGGTGCTGCGTCTGGAGTTTCAGCAGCAGCATGCG
This sequence comes from Alistipes sp., assembly GCA_029059935.1. Taxonomy (GTDB): domain Bacteria; phylum Bacteroidota; class Bacteroidia; order Bacteroidales; family Rikenellaceae; genus Alistipes. Next base: position 1,693 of record JAIDUZ010000050.1, on the reverse strand, counting down.
GTTGGCGTTCTTGATTTCATCGATGACCGACATGTAGTTCTGCACGGCGAACTGCCGTTTGCGGTAGAAAACATAGGCGATGAATCCGGCAAACAGCATGCTGACAACGGCCAGGGCGATGACGAGCGTGAGGTTGTGCTGCACGCCGCGCAGCCGCCGCTGGGCGATTTTGTGTTGCCGGCCCAGGAAATCGCGGTGGATGTCGGCGAACGAGTTCTGCACGGTCAGCCGGTCCAGCGAGTCTTGCAGGCGGGCGCTGCGGCGCAGTTCTTCGGCGGCCTTGCGGTAGTCGCCGCTTCTGAAGTGCACTTCGGCCGCCACGTCGTTGAGCAGTTCCCGCGACGGCGAATCGGGGGCGATGCGGGCTTCGGCTTCGCGCAGATACATCCGGGCGCTGTCGAGCCGGTCGGCGGTCAGATGGGCCAGGACGATGATGGCACGGTCGCGGTCGCACCAGTCGCGGTGCAGCCGGTGGCGGATGCGCCACAGCTCCGCGCACGCCCGGTCGGGTTGCTGCCGGCAGACGAGGGTCAGGGCCCGGCCGGCCAGGGTGCGCTGCATCGCGGCGGTGTCGCGTTCGGCTGCGGCAATCCGCAGCGAGCGGGCGTAGCAGAGCAGGGCGCTGTCGTACTGCCGGAGGTTGAAGTGGGCTTCGCCCATGTCGTGGAGCGTGAGGCCGCAGCGGCGTTGTTCGCCGGCTTGCCGGAACCGCATGCAGGCCTCCCGGGCGTAGCGCAGCATGGAGGAGTAGTTGTAGTGGTCGCGGTAGATGTCGTCGATGCGGGCGCAGAGCGCTCCTAACAGGGCCGGGTCGTCCAATTGCCGCGCATCGTCCTCGATGCGCAGGAGGTGGATCAGCGCCCGGGCGTCTTCTTTGCGCTTGTACAGCATCGTGGCGTGGTAATACTCCGCAAGGAAGCGTTTCCGGGGGTCGTCGTGATGGCGATAATAGCCGTGGGCCAGGCGCACCAGCGAATCGTTGTCGATGGGCTTGCCGAGCCGGTCCAGAGCTTCGGCGTAGAGCAGTGCGTATTCGGCCCGGGTCCGGCGGCGCGAGATGTCGCCGGGACCGATTCGGCGCAGGACGTGCAGCGCACTGTCGGGGGCTGTCGGCAGGAGTCGTTCGGCTTGACGCAGCGTCTGTTCCGCGCGTTTGTTGCCGGTGCAGGCCGTCAGCAGCAGACAGCAGGCGGCGAGCAGATATGTCGTTCGGGTGCAGGACATCTTGTTTCGACGGCGGGGCAGGCCGGTCCTTTCGTTACGCGAAATTAAACATTTTCGGGGAATTTTTCAGTACTTTTTCGCAGCTCGCAGGGCGCGAGGCAGTCTCCCGTCCGGGACGGCCGTTGCTTGTTTCCGTCATCTTCGTTTCGTCTGTTTGGCGTGCTAACGGTGCAATGGTCGGATTTATTTCGTCTTCCCTGTTTTATGTTTGTATTCCGAGTAGTTTGTATTCTGAGGAGGAGCAGCGCAACGACCAAGAATTTGTTTCCCATCCCTCCACTCTTTAGGAGCCCCGCCCTCTCCACCTTTGTTCGCCCTGCACCGCACTTGTCTTTTCCTCGTTGCCCGGCTGGGGGCGGTCGCGCAAAGCACCAGCCGGGCAACGAAAAATCGGTTCGTCATTCACCCGCCATTCTGAGGAGCATAGCGACGAAAAATCTGTTTCCCTCTCCTGTCATTGCGAGGGCCG